>JANJXJ010000111.1 GCA_024709105.1 Lentimicrobium sp.
AGTCAAATTGCAGTTTTATGAATAAAAGATTGACGAATTCCATAAAAATCATTTTTCTGGTTTTATGGATCAGTCCCTGGCATGGTGTGAGTCAGAATACTGTCAAAGACTTAAATGCTTTGAAGGATATCGGTGATTTTATCTCCTTAAAAGCTCCTGATACTTTAGCATCGCTCAAAGTTGGAAAATTATATCTGCCCGTTCTGCCTATTCTGGGTTATGCACCTGCCAATGGATTCCTTGTTGGAGCAGGACTGGCTCCCGGTATTCTTATCGACAGCATCAGTAACACCCATTTGTCAACAGGTTTGGCGAATTTTCAGATAACCTCACTCGGTCAGAAAAATATCAATTTCAGGCACAACATTTATACAAGCAGAGATAATTTTATTCTGCAGGGCGACTGGAGGTTGCTATTCTTTTCGCAACCAACTTTTGGCCTGGGAATCAATGATTTTCCTCCTGCTTTTTCATTAAATGGCCTTGATTTGAAAGAGCTTGAAGAAGATGGTGCTCAGCCAATGAAATTCAATTATTTCAGATTTTATGAAACTGTTTTAAAAAGAATAAAAGGAAGACTATATGCCGGAATAGGGCTATATCTTGATTATCACTGGAATATACGAGATGAAAGATTAAGTTTGGACAACGAAAGTCCTTTCTTTACATCTCATTATACTTACAGTATTATTGAAGGGTTTAATGTGAATAAATATATTACCAATGGATTAATGTTCAGAACGGTTTATGATAACCGCGATAATTCAGTAAATCCATATAAGGGTTTTTATCTGGATGCCGGCTTTAGGTTTAACAGCACATTGTTGGGAAGTGATAAAAATAGTACACAAGTGCTTCTGGAAGCAAGGAAATATCTTACTCTGAAAGAAAACGCCCAGCATCTGGCATTTTGGCTGACCGGAAGTTATATTCTTTCAGGAACCATGCCTTATCTGGCGTTGCCATCCATAGGGTGGGACACATACAATCGCAGCGGACGCGGCTTTATTCAGGGCAGGTTCAGAGGCAGAAACATGCTGATGGCCGAAGCAGAATGGAGATTCAGTATAACAAAAAGCGGATTTCTTGGTGGAGTGGTGTTCCTGAATACGCTTACAACAGAGAATAAATATATCAATCAGGCTTTTGCTGAAAAGTTTGTACTCGGCTATGGCACCGGGCTGAGAATAAAGATGAATAAAGAAACCAGAACCAACATTTGCGTTGATTTCGGGTTTGGTTCAGAGGGTTCAAAAGGAATATATTTTGGATTACAGGAGGTTTTTTAATAGTCAGTAAAACGATTCTGACTTGTAATGACACCTATTGAAAATCAAATAATTACATATTATCTGTTGAAGAATAAACGCAAATACTTAAATGATTTGCGAAACTCTTTATAAGTTAAAAAACAGGCAAAATATAGGGCATGCCTTTGTGCAAAAGCGCAACTTTAATTTTAATCATGCACGCTTTATTTTGACCATAAAGTAACTCCAATTCCATACTCCACCCAATCGGCTGCAAATTTGCTGGTAGTTTTCAGGGCAAGATGGGCAAACAGATAATCATTAAAATTATACTTTAAGCCCGGACGCATAAAGAATGACCCTTTCCCTTTGTTGTCGCCCAGATAAAAGCCCACCTGAGCACGAAGATCAAATTTCCAGAACGAGAAATCGTATCCCGGATGAATGGCATAGATTACTCTTTCTGAAGTTTCAGGGTAATCGCCGGCAAGGCTTCCGTCATACAACACATCAAAGCCAAGCAGCCAGGTATGTTTTAACGTTCGTTTATACCCTACTTCAAAACTTGTACTGGAGTTAAAATAGCGTTTTCCATCGCTGGTGCCATGTTTTTGGGTGGTTCCTATGGCCTGCATCAGGGTGATTTTAAAACGATCGGCGCGGTAATCCTTCGAAGTGGCAGGCAAATCGGGGCGAACATCAAGCAGGGTTGAAGGTTTTATGCTCCTGTCAACGGACTTTTGCGAACGGTTAAAATGATACAACATGCCTATATTCAGCCCGGCCATATTGAGTCCGAAATTAGGGGTAAAGGTGCGCCCATTGCTGAAGTGTGTGAGGTCAAAGCCATAGGTTAGATCTACTTCGCGGTTAAGCCAGACTGTTCCGTTAAAATTAAGGCTGAAATAAACACTCACTTTTGAGCCGATGGCATCATTTAAGGGGTTGGTTTCGGAATCGTAGGGTTTCAGGTCATAGGTAAGTCCAAGATTGGTTTCAATGGCAAAAACGGTTTTTCGGGTCTGAAAAACCGGGAAAGAAATAAAACCATAAACGGCATTCGGATTGCCCAGAATATCGGGGTTGCCTATTCCTGCTCCATAAACGCCTATACCATAAGAAGGAAACCCATAATACTTTTCCCAGGAAGAGGTATCAGCCCCCGATTGCCAGCCATATTTTATACTTAAAGCTCCATAACCATTATTGAGAGCCTCTTTCAGTTTGTCGCCCGTATAAATGTGCGATCCACTGTGTGCTGTAATGGATACGTACCTGAATTTGTCTTTTGGATAAAATTTCTGGGCGTATGAGAAAGACTGCAAAACCGCAAAAACAATAGCAAAAGGCACTAATAATCTGACCAATTTCATAGCGGTGGTTTAAAATTATCTTTTAAAAAACTTATTAAGCAGTAAAATTGTTTAGATTTGTGTAAAAAAAGTCTGATTTCATTACAAATGTATTCATGATTCTTTCAATCAGTGAGCAGTTACTTCAAAAATCCCCGCAAGGTATAGTATTGCTCAATGCAAAATCAGAAATTGAATTTCTTAATCCTGCGGCTGCCAGGCTGCTGTTACTTGATGGTATTGATGCGAAAGGACTCTTATTTACCAGTTTACCCTTAGTCATTCGCGATATCCATGACAATGACATAGCTATTAAGGATATTTTCAGCAACGACCAGAAATCAGGCTCTGATGGAACAGATTTTCAAAATATTCTGAAAATATCTTCAGTTGAGCAAAAAAAATCCAATTGGGTAAGAATTCATACAGAGAAAGGCAGTGATTCACTTCACTACATAATGTACCTGAACGATGCAAGTGCTGAAATTGATAAAAGAGATATGTACGAAACCTTGTTTCGTGAAAGCCCTTTTATTATGGTAATCAATGACTTTGAAACAGGACAGTATTTGGATGTAAATAACAGATTTTGCCGTGAAGCAGGTACAACACCCGAAAAATGTATTGGTAAGACACCGGTTGAACTGGGATACATACCACGAGCTGACAATGAACGAATGATCAATGAGATATTGAGAACAAGTAATAAAATAGTAGAGTATGAATTTAACTATGGCAACAATAAGCACTCAGAAATTACCAGCTTACTTTGGAGCAATCCATTTATACACCGGCACAGTCATTTTGTAACTACCTTGATTGACATTACAGAGAAAAAGAAAGTTGAACGGAAACTAATAGAATCAGAGGCCAAATTCAGAGGATTGTATGAACAAATGATGGATGCCTACATCTGGTCAGACGATGAAGGTAAACTGCTGGAATTTAATAAATCCCTCGTAAGGCTAACCGGATATAACCGCCAGGAGCTGTCAGCAAAAGCATATTCTGATTTGGTAACAGAAGTAGCAGCATCCCCGGCAGAAAACAAGCCTTGCAAAAAAGAAAATGAAATTTTTGAAGCTTTTGTCAGGCACAAAAATGGCCATCTTATACCCGTTGAATATCGGATAGTTGACAACATCAGCAAATCGGGAACAAATTTAAAGGGAAAGTGGACAATCATCAGGGATATAACCCGGCGGGTAGAATCTTTTAAAGAACTCAGGGAGTCAAGAGAGGAACTAAGGGCACTTACCACACACCTCCAGGAGGTTCGGGAGCATGAGCGTGCACGGATATCGAGAGAAATACATGATGATCTCGGATATATTCTCACAACTATAAAACTGGCCATTGAAAGTTATCTGCAAACACAAGCAGACAAGCCCAATCCAGACAGCACCGAATTAAAAATACTGCCCGATCTGATAGATACAGGAATCGAATCAGTCCGTCGTATTGCCACCGAACTAAGGCCGGGTATTTTAGACCACTTTGGTTTAATTTCAGCCATAGAATGGCTGATTCAGCAATTCAGATTACGAACCAGGATTATATTCAAAACCACTTTCCCTGAACGGCATCCCGAATTTAGCAAAACTCAGACAATTGCCATATTCAGGATTTTCCAGGAGGCATTAACCAATGTAGTTAGGCACGCTCAGGCAACCGAAGTATATGCAAGCATTACAAGTCAAAATAACCACTTCGTTTTTTTAATATCAGACAACGGAAAGGGGTTTGATACAAATGAGTTAAATTACAAAACATCACTTGGACTGCTTGGAATGAAAGAATGGGCCCGCTCAATTGATTCTGTTTTTTCAATTGCATCCACAAATTCAGGAACAATAATCAAATTAAAGTTACTCTTTAAAACAATATAGAAATGAGGTTTCTGATTGCCGACGATCACATTCTTCTCCGACAGGGAATTATTAATTCTTTACAGCACTATTTCCCTGAAACAGATTTTCAGGAAGCAGGGAATAGTGCAGAAGTATTAAAAATTCTCAGAAACCTAAAAGTTGACATAATACTCCTTGATATCAACCTGCCTGGCAGAAATGGACTTGAGATACTGAAAGATATCAAAGTTCTTTATCCTGAAGTGCCTGTTATTGTGCTTAGTATGTATCCCGAAGATCAATTTGCAGTAAGAACTATAAGAGCAGGGGCATTTACATACCTTACTAAAAACACACCGGTTGATCAACTGGCCAATGCCATTCACCATGCACTCAAAGGAAGCCCGTATTTTACAAATTCAGTAATTGCATTGCTGGCTTCTGAAGTCAGAGAGAAAAATGTCTCCTCATTACAAAAGGAACTCTCCGACAGGGAGTTTCAGGTTATCAGGCAAATAGCAACCGGGAAAAGCCTTACCGAAATTGGTATAGAATTATCGCTGAGCGTAAAGACAATTAGTGTTTACAGAACCAGAATTTTACAGAAACTCGGGTTAAAAAATAATTCGGAGATGATTAATTATGCCTTCCAAAATAACATTATTGCTCCGCGCGACTTTTAATTTGCAAAAACAGGGTAAAAAATTCCTACAAAAGATTACTGTTCTTTCCTACAACCACTTCATTTCAGATGAACTATTTTTGTAATTGAGGTAAAAACTGAATTTGATTTGCTGGTCACGAACTTTGGGGTTTTTAAGTTACAAGCTTTTCAAATCTTGTAAAACCTGTTTCCTGGATTACTTGTAAACAGTCTCTCCAAGTAATTCGGGATTCTTTTTAATGATGCCGGGAAATTGATGCGAAGTTGTTTTTTCTGAAGATAATTCAAGCAATTCCCTGCATTTTTAAAGAGTACACGATGCAGCCGGAATTTCTTTCTGCAATTATGGCTTTACCTTAAGTTGCCTGATGTAATATCGTTAAAACCTGTTAACATAAATGTTAATGAGCAAACTTCTAACCGTACTGATTTCTTTATTGTTTTACACCGGGGCAAACGCTCAAAATGCTGATGAATACAGCATTTTACAAAGCCTTTACGGCACGGGAAAGAGGCAGGTACTTGAGGATAACCTCGTTATTCCTGAAGAATCAGTAACTAAGTTTTGGGCGCTTTACGAAAAGTATGAAGAGAAAAGGATGGAAATAGGTCGAAAAAGAATTGCCAATATTGAAAAGTATGCAGGCAATCTGCTACTTAAAGATAATAATAAGGCAATTGATATTGCCAAACAGTCAATAAAACTGAACAATGAATTCTCCAGGTTGTTAGAAAAGACCATTACTGGTTTTGAAGGGGTTATTCCCCCCGAAACCATAGCAAAATTTGTTCACATTGAGCATTATCTTGACAACCTTATCAAGTTGCAGATAGCTGAAAAACTTACTCCGGCTGATTCTCCGATACCCGCTTCTAAAAAATCAGGCAGTGACTTTTAATCAAAAAGAAGGGTAGCAATTTCATTGTACTCTGCTTTTAAGGCAAAATGCAAAATCCGGAATCAAAAGGCTTTAAAGAAGGCACCTGATGTGAAAGCTCTTAAAAGCAACACAAACTTAAAATCAAGACTTCATGAAAAAAATAAACGTTTCAGGCTGGTTTACTATTACAATATTGGCCGGGATTTTTTTGTTTTCTTGTTCTATGCCAACCAAAATTGTAAAAAGCTGGGTTGCTGATGACCTGGATACGCTCAGCGCCTCAGAACGCAAAACCATCATTTTCGCTTTTGTTAAAAGCGATCCTGACAGAACGAAAATGGAAGATTTGTTTAACAATGCAAGCCAGAATATCTCTCAGTCATATAAAATTATAACCAGGGAAGATATTGAATTACACAGGTCTATGATTCAGAATTACCTGCTGCAGGAAGGCTTTCAGAGAGCTATCACCATGAGGTTGGTGAGAAAACAAGAAAAAAGTGAATGGGTTCAGTCAAACTACATCAACAGCTACGACAGTTACCACAATAATCAAATGATGGATTATTACAATCCGGGTTATTACATTACAGGGAACGAATACTATATTGAAACCAATATTTTTTCAATATCTGATGGTAAACTTCTGTGGTCGGTAACAACCAAAACCCCCGAAACTTTAAGCAGAGAAGACTTTCTTGACGAATTGGCCGGTGTGCTTATAAAGCAAATGAGAAAAGATGGGTTGGTAGATTAAATCTGACAGTTTAATACATTTCGGCAAACTGAAAGACAATTGCAGGCGACTGAACAGAATCTCACTGTTTTTTTACAGTACAGTATTCGCACAAAAACAACAAACACACATGAAAACAATGAAAACAAACAAATCAGAAACAGGAAAAAAAGCAAGGTTCGCTGCAATAGCGTTTGTTGCAGCTGCTCTATTGATCGCAGGTTCTTCCTCCTTTGCACAAAAGGCTGAATTATTCGGCTTCAGCGGATATACGTTTGCTGATAAATTTCCGATCAGCGGCGGAGCAGGTAAAATATATGATGGTCACACCTATGGTGGTAGCCTTGGTATTAACCTGGGCGACTATTATCAGATTGAATTATCCTACACCAGGCAAAACTCTTTTGTAGATGCCTACTCCCAATATCTTGCCGTTGATGTTTATGAAAAAGCAAGTGTCAATTACATTTTTGCCGGCGGTAACAGATTATTTCCCCTGGATGAGAATTTTACGGTTTATACAGGTGCCAAACTGGGAGCATTTATTCTGGGTTTCAAAGAAGATAATTATGATAATGTATCGCGCTTCGCCGTAGGGGTAAATGCCGGTATGAAATATATGCTCTCCCCCGTTGCCGGAATAAGGGTGCAGGGGCAGCTTTATTTTCCTATTACCGATGTTGGAGCCAATCTTTGGTGGAGCCCGGGCAGCGGAGTTGATGTTGGTGTATCCAGTTACACTCCGGTATTGCAGTTTGGTTTTACCGGAGGAATCTTCTTTGTCCTGAATAAAAGCGCTGCCGAATAAAGAGATTGAAGCCCTGTGTGCGAATTATGAAGCAGCGGGTGAATAAACTTTCATCACCGTAATTAGTACCGGTAAAATCAGTGCCGGAATAAAATCTGTTACAAGGTTTGCTTAGTCAGATTTTGAGTGAATCCTTTAATAAACACCAGGTTACGAAAATCAGGGCTGAAACAAAAACTTGTTCTCATTGTTTAAATAAGAATTTAAAAAACCTCTCAAATAAATCCCAATTATGAAAAATCTCATCTGGGTATCAATTTTTCTTCTGGCCCTGGTTTCTTCATGCGGTAAAAGCAAAGAACAGAAAAAAGAAGTAATCAGGCCGGTTAAACTCCTGAAGGTGGAGCCACTTTCTTCCATATCGAAAAGTTTTACCGGAATCATTGAAGCCGATGAACTCAGCGACCTTACCTTCAAGGTTTCAGGCACATTAAATGAGTTTTATGTAGCTTCGGGGGAGAAATTAAAAAAGAACCAGGTTATTGCCGCTCTCGATACACGCGATATGGTACTTCAGCTGGAAACAGCACGTACAACCTATCTTACCGCCAAATCGAAACTTGAGAGGAATGAAAGATTACTGGCCCGGCAAGCCATTTCGAAACAGGATTTTGAATCGGCACAGGCTGAATATACCAAAGCGAAAGCATCTTTTGAAAATGCACAAAATGCGCTTGGCGATACCAAACTGAAAGCCCCTTTCGACGGGTTTGTTGAAAAAAAATATGTTGATAATTATCAGAAAATACAAGCAGGTGAGAAGATTGTGAGATTGGTAAACCCTGCCCGATTGAATATTAAATTCATGCTCCCTGAGTCTAATATCAAATTGCTTCGCGAGAGCAGCAAGCTTGAAGTTGAATTTGAGGCAATTAAGGGGCAGAAATTTTCCGGTAAAATCACGGAATTTGTCAGTGCATCCTCCGATGGGTCCGGTATTCCGGTTACCGCCGTTATAACCGATCCCGGATTTGAAAAACTACAAAGCCTGGTATCTCCAGGATTTACCTGCACTGTAACCCTGATTACTGACAGTGAAACAGATTCCCCAACCGGCATAGCTGTGCCATTAAGTGCAGTTTTTAACGATTCCGAAACAGGAGAAGAATCGGTTTGGATTTACATCAAAGAATCAGGAACAGTCAGCAGAAAACAGGTAAAACTTGGGGCTCTGGTCAACAATAATATGGTATTGATAGATTCGGGACTCAGCACAGGAGATATGATACTGGCTGCCGGAGTATTCAATGTGTATGAAGGTGAAAAAGTTAATGTACTTGAAAACTAAATTCCGGCACTGATGAACTTACCATCCTATTCCATTGACAACCCAAAGGTAATTTACTTCCTGCTGGCGATTTTGCTTTTTGGCGGCGTAATGGCTTTTGACAAACTGGAGAAAAAGGAAGATTCTCCGTTTGTGATAAAACAAGCTACAGTGATTACCCGCTATCCCGGCGCTTCAGCTCAGGAAGTGGAAGAACTGATTACAGAGCCCATTGAGCGTACCGTACAATCTATGCGGAGAATACAAAAGATAAAGTCAGAATCTTCGTTCGGGCTTTCAAAAGTGGATGTTTTCCTTTTACCTACTACTCCTGCTGACGAAATTCCCCAGATGTGGGATGAGCTCAGAAGAAAAACCCTTGACATACAGCCGTCTTTGCCTTCGGGAGCTTCAACCATTACTGTTGCCGACGATGTAGGTGATGTTTTTGGTATTTATTATGCAATTACTGCCGACGAAGGTTTTACCTATCCCGAACTTCGCAAATGGGCAAATTTGCTGAAGCGCGAAATTGTTACCATTGACGGGGTTGAAAAGGTTACCTTATCCGGAGAACAAACACAGGTGGTCAATATTTACATATCAGCCAGTAAGCTGGCCAATCTGGGGATAGACCTTAATGTGCTTAACCAAACCCTGAAATCACAAAATCTGTTGGTCAATACCGGCGAAAAACAAGCCGGCGACCTGCAGATTAAGGTAATGGCCGACGGGACCTATAAAAGCCTCGATGATATCCGGAACCTTTTGGTTGCATCGTCAGAAGGCAATCAGATTCGCATAGGTGATTTTGCCAGAGTTGAACTGAGCATAAACGAACCTCCTTCTGAACTCATGACGGTCAATGGCAAACAGGCTTTGGGTTTCGGAGTATCTACCGCACGCGGAAAAGATGTGGCGCTTACAGGACGTTTGGTAAGGCAGCAGATGGATCAGATACTTCCACGCATACCCAAGGGAATAGAAATCGTTTCATTGTATCCCGAAGATGTAATTGCACAGGAAGCCAACAACGGATTTATTATTAATCTTCTGGAGTCTATTGGCATTGTAGTGGTTATTATTTTTCTGGCCATGGGTATGAGGGCCGGTGTACTTATTGGCAGTTCGCTGGTTTTCTCAATTGGCGGATCGATGCTGATTATGGAATATATGGGTGTAGGGTTGAACCGCACCTCACTGGCTGGATTTATCATTGCCATGGGTATGCTGGTTGACAATGCAATTGTGGTAACAGACAATGCTCAGATATCAATTAAACGGGGGCTTTCGAGAAAGCAAGCACTGATTTCAGGCGCAACTTTACCACAATGGGGGCTGTTGGGCGCAACACTTATTGCTATTTTCTCTTTCCTGCCGCTTTATCTGGCACCTTCCTCTGTCGCTGAAATAGTAAAGCCACTGTTTGTTGTACTGGCCATTTCACTGGGCTTAAGCTGGGTGCTGGCACTAACACAAACTACCTCATTCGGAAATTTCATTCTTAAAGAAGCCAAATCTGGTGAGTCAAGCGACCCTTACGATACCAGATTCTACAACCGCTTTGCAAAAATACTTGCAGGCCTTATCCGTAAAAAATACATTACCATATTGAGTGTGGTTGGGGTCTTTATTGGTTCATTGGTTATAATGGGACTTATGCCAAGCAATTTTATTCCCAACCTCGACAAACCCTATTTCAGAGTAGATGTGTTTTTTCCTGAAGGATATAACATTCGCAACACAGAGAAAAGCATGAAACAGGTAGAGGAATATCTGCTGAAGCAACCTGCCGTTAAAACTGTTTCTGTAACAATGGGCAAGTCGCCGCTCAGATATTATCTTGCTTCTGCTTCTTTCGGTCCAAAACCTAATTATGCAAACGTTCTTATTGAATTAACATCAGATGATTCAACCAAAATTTATGAAGAACGGCTGGATAATTATCTGCGGGATAATTTCCCGGATTCCTGGATACGATCTACCCTGTTCAATCTTTCTCCGGCTGTTGAAACACCAATAGAAATTGGTTTTCTGGGCGAAAATATTGACACACTTGAGATGTTGTCAAATCAGGCCAAAAACCTGATGCGAAAAATCCCCGAAGTGAGCGATGTACGTTCAAGCTGGGGCAACAAAGTACCGGTGTGGGTTCCGAATTATTCTCAGGAAAAAGGGCAAAGGCTGGGCATTACCCGTCAAAGTATGGCAAGTTCAATCAAGCTTGCCACCAATGGCCTGGCCATGGGCGAATACCGGGAGGGCGATATTTTTATGCCCATACTCATCAAAGACGAAAACATAGATCGTTTTAACCTTTCCAATCTGGGAACCCTGCCTGTATTTAATGCCAAGGGGATAACCGTACCTCTGGAGCAGGTAGTAGAATCCATGGAAATGCAACATCAGTATCCGGTTATAAAACGCTTCAACCGCGAGCGCTATATTATGGCACAATGCCAGCCAGTGAGGGGACAAAACACAGCTGCTGCAGCTGCCAAAGTATTTGAGGCGGTTAATGGAATAAAAATACCGGAAGGTTATAAAATGAAAATTTTTGGGGAAGCTGAGAGTCAGGCCGAATCAAACAGTGCACTTGCAGCCAATATGCCGCTCACTTTTATGCTGATGTTTATTGTACTGCTCTTGTTGTTCCGCTCTTACCGCAAACCTGTTATGATCATGCTTATGGTACCTCTGGTATTTATCGGAGTTACATTTGGCCTGGTTGTAACCGGCAAATCGCTCGACTTTTTTGCCTTGCTGGGTATCCTGGGTCTTGTTGGAATGAACATCAAAAATGCAATTGTACTGGTTGATCAGATCGGCATTGAAACAGAAGCCGGGCTTACTCCTTTTGAGGCCATCATTCAGGCCACCAAGTCGAGAATTATTCCTGTTGTTATGGCTTCAGGCACTACCATTCTGGGTATGCTGCCCTTGCTGCCCGATGCCATGTTTGGCGGAATGGCCGCTACCATTATGGGTGGACTGCTGGTTGCTACACTGCTTACCATTTTTGTGCTACCGGTAACCTATGCCGCATTTTTTAAAATCAAAGCCCCCAAATCCTGAGACATGAGAAACACACTTCTTATATTTTTCATATTTTCATTTCTGGGAACATCCTTTGCCCAGACAATAACACTCAGCGAATACACCCGCAGGGTGACAGAGTACAATCAGGATCTCAAAATTGCCGGCGAAAACATATCAGGAGCTGAGTCGGCAGTCAGGTCTGCAAAAACCAATCTGCTGCCGAGGCTTGACCTCGATGCCGGATTCAATTATCAGTTTGATCCGTCACCGGTACTTTCAAGTAAGGTTAAAAGTGAATCCTGGTCGGCCAATCTTGCCCTTACCCAGCCTATTTACAATGGCAGTGCGCTGTCCAATCAAACAGAAATTGCAAAACTGCAATCCTCAATCTCATACCTGGCGAAAGATGCCACACAGGAGGAAATTGTTTATTCAGCCTGGATCTTTTACTGGAATGCATCGGCCAATCAGGAATACAGGCAACTGGCGTCTGAGTTCTACGGACTGGTAAAGCAATTGTATGATGTTGTGAAAATCAGGTTTGAAGACGGACTCATCAGCCGAACCGACCTGTTGCAGCTCGAAACCCGGCTTGCAGAAGCTGAACTGCAGGTGAGCAGAAGCGATATGGCATACAAAATTGCTTTGCAGAGACTGAATGTTTTAATGGGCGAAGAAACTGACAACGCTCTTGAGGTGGATAAAATCAACAACATAATTGATGTGGCTTTAACGCCTGTTACCGACAGCATTGAGACCATAAGACCTGGTTATAAAATTGCGATGAAAAACATTGAAGTAGCCGGATACCAAACCAAACTGGCAAAAAGCCGCTTTTTACCTTCACTTGCCATAGGGCTGCAGGAATCATGGGGGACTGGATTCGTGAATCTTGATAACAGTACCAGCTTTAGTACTGTTGCATTTGCGCAGTTGAATGTACCGGTTTTTGCCTGGAACAACCGGAAGCACACCCTGGCGCAAACCCGTGTAGCAGAAAGAAACAGTGAGTTTGAGCTACAGAAACTGAAAGATCAGTTTAATCTTGAACTCTCCAACGCTAACATCAGCCTGAGTCAAAGTGCTGCACAGCTTGAAATCTCGCTTAGAAACCTTGAAACCGCTTCCGAAAATCTTGAACTTAGTGTACTCAGCTACAACGAAGGAAGGTTACCGATTCTTGATGTGCTTTCTTCGCAACTCAGCTGGCTTCAGGCTTATACAAATTTAGTTTCCAGTCATCTGAGTAACAAGGTAGCCCTTGCCGATTATCTGAAAGCTACCGGAATTTTTGCAATGACCGGAAATGAGAATCAACAGTAAACCCGGTTTACTGCAACACAATCATTTATCCTTGAATGTTTAAATGATAAACAAAAACTGAAGAATTTTTATCTGTAAACCAATTTACTAATTTTAAACCCGAAAACAATGAAAATCAAATTTCTGGCAGGTGTATTGATGCTTGCTGTATTAAGCTTTACTGCCTCAGGTGCCTTTGCACAAGCCAACTGTTATGAAGAATATTACGAAGTATTCCTCGAAAGAGGAGCTGCTCCGGTGCCTGATGGAGTGCATGAGGCTGTAGTATCAATCAGAAGCAACTCAAAATGCGACTGCTACATGGCAAAAGTTGAAGTAAAAGACAACCAGATTGTAAAAACACTTGGTCTGATTCAGGTGGATGGGAAAATTAAAAATCTTGGTGTAAAGCTTAGTGAGAAGTACAACGATCCGGTAAATCCAGCTAAGTTATATACTGAAATAGATAATGGAATGTCAGCGACTTTCCTTTCGGATGATAACAGACTGATTAATATCTTCTTTATCGGACAACTGAATCCTAAAGCAAAAACAGTCAAAATCAAACCGGCCCCTTCGGCAAAATCGCTTTAATCTTTTACAAAATCGCTCTCAGGGGTTCCTTTCTTCATGATGTGAGGAATGCGTACCCTTTTTTTTACCTGTTCATTATAATAACAGGATTTAGAAGATCCTCTTGTCTTCAAAAATTTTGTTACCTGCAACAATCACAGGTATTAATCGGTTAATAATAAATGGTTTGGCACCGCAGATAGATCTGCACTTACTAACAAAAGTTAATAACGATCATCAAAAAAACACCTACAGAAATGAAAGCACTTTCCATAAAAACCATATTCCTTTTTGCTTTGGGAATCTTCCTCATGTCGTGTAATTCATCACAAAACATTACAGCACAATGGAAAGATAAATCCACCAGCTGGAGCGAACCGGTTAAGAAACTATTTATTGCTGCCATGAGCGACGATTTTTTAACCAGGGCCCGGGTAGAAGAAAAACTTAAAGAAAAATTTGTGGCCCGGGGAGTTGAGGTTGTTCTGAGTACCGAGCTTTTTCCAAGAAAACAATTCCCCGGAAATACTGAGATTCCTGAAGAGAAAATGGCAGAAATGATCAGGGGTGAAAATTGTGATTTTGCCCTCACTATTGCACTGCTTGATGTTAAAACTGAGGAGCGGTATCAGCCCGGGACAGAATATGTGGTGAGTCCGTTTGTGTTTTACCGCAATTATTACCGGTATTATTACCATCGCTACCCTGTGATTTATGAACCAGGTTATTACACCGAAACAAGCACCTACTTCCTTGAAACCAATCTCTTTAGTATGACTGAAGAAAAACTGGTCTGGTCAACACAATCCGATGCATACAACCCTACCGGTTTTGACTCCTGGTTCAAAGGGTATTCAAAACTTATCATGAAACAACTTGAAAAAGACGGCATAATTCCTTTAGAATTAAAATGATGGGTTTGCGAAAAGAGTCTCATGAACACAGGTCAAATTTGTGCGAACCAGACTGATAAATCAGCCGAAGCAACTCTCTTCCGGAATTTAATCACCGGATTCATTTAATGATTTTTAACCATCATAAAATTCCTCCCAAACCTGACATGTTTCAACCATGTCGGGATTGGGAGGAGCTTTTTATAGAAATGAAGTTCAGCTAACGCAGCCAACACCATTGTCCTCAACGCTTACCGGATCATCCTTACTTTCATTGCAAAAGAAAACAAAACGCCCGGCTACAAGCCAGGCGTTTTAACTGAACCTTTGAATGATTGGTAGTTGTTACATTGGTTTCACGGGGATACAGATGTCGACGATGAATTTCTTTTCGGGATGCTCCTCGTGGTTGTTGTGGTAGAGTTCGTAGGGCTGTCCGTCGGCAGGTTGATAGCCACTTTCGGCAAGCCACAGGCACACCTGATTCCAGGCATCGGTAAAACCTTCGGGGCCAATTTCAAAACTTCCCACCACATATTTTCCTTCGGGCAGGCTGATGTTGCCGAATTCACCTTCGGTTTTTACTTCCCGGTCAACAGTAATGCATGCACTTTGCCTGAGTTTTTCAATTTCGGTAACTGTTGGGTCGTCGTGGTAAATGGTCACAGTTTTCACTCCGGGGTGTATCAATCCCCTGGGGCCTGCCCATTGCATAAGTTTGCCATAAGCCTTACCGATCTGGTCGAAGGCACCTGTGTGGCGGGTGTAAACCAGCTGCAAGGCCGGTTGTTGCTGAATGCGGATGTTTTTCATTTGCGAAATGTTTTTTATGGTTTCAACACTGCAAACGTAGCCATCTCCGGTTGCTCCGGGTTTACCATTCTTGCTCAGCGATTGACGGATCTTGCGGATTTCATCGGTCTTGCATTTTCTGAAATCGGCAGTATTCATTCCGAAATGTTCCTTAAAAGTGCGGCAAAATACCGAATCGCTTTTGTAGCCGCAGTCCCAGGCGATTTCATTCACAGGCTTTTCAGGGAAGTTGATCAGCATCGAAGCGGCTTTTTCAACCTTCAGCCTTTTGATGAATGCATACAAGGGTTCACCCACAAAAGCACTGAAAATCCGGTGAAAATGATAAGGTGAGAAGTTGGCAACCGAAGCCAGTTCAGCCACAGTAAGGTCTTCAGTAAGGTGATTATCAATGTAATCAATTACCCGGTTGATTCGGTAAATATATTCCCGGTGCGATGCATTCATAAATAATTGTGTTTCTATTATCAGGCAAATTTAGAGAGAATTTTATCAAAGATTCAAGGATTCAAAGATTCAAAGATTCAAGGATTCAATAATTACTACAGTTGACTCCCTTCAGTCGGGGAGAAGATTAGTTGATTAGGAGATGTGATGATTAGTTGATTAGCCACAATGGCCTCCCTTCGGTCGGGGACAGATAAATGAATTCACTAGTTTAAGTTAGAACGTCCTTCTCCTTGAGGAGAAGGTACCCGAAGGGGGGATGAGGTGCCAAAACATTGCCACATGAGCCTCCCTTCGGTCGGGGATAGATAAATGAATTCACTAGTTTAAGTTAGAACGTCCTTCTCCTTGAGGAGAAGGTACCCAACGGGCAGCTTGCCCCGGCGCATTTTCGT
>JANJXJ010000207.1 GCA_024709105.1 Lentimicrobium sp.
CACAGCGCCCTGTTTGATATCGTCAGCAATGGTCGGCCCAACTTTTTGTGAACTGAGTCTACCGAGTACCTTGGTGTCATCATCAGCGGTAAAATCGTCGAAGCTCATGTCGGTAGTGTAGAATTTCTTCACTCCGTTAAAGATCTTCGTTTCTACGATTGAATCAGCAGCCTGAGTATCTTCGTTGATCATGTATTTGGTAGTAATTTTCACCTGGTTGGATGATCCGAAAGTTTTAACTTCAGGAGCTTCACCAAATTCGGCGCTTAACCCGTTGCGGATGTCGTTGGTATTAACCGGAGCATCAAATCTTACAACGTAGGTGCGGCCTCCTGAGAAGTCAACACCAAAGTTCAGACCTTTGGTTGCCAGAGAAATGATACCTATTGCGATAAGGATACCTGAACCAATGTACATCTTGCGACGGAGAGAAATAAAGTCTATGTTTACTTTCGTGAAAGCGAAACGGGTGTACTGATTATCGAAAGGTACATTTTTGTTTTTGTTGAGCAACCCTTCGAAAATGATGCGCGAGATGAAGATTGAGGTGAACAGCGAAGTTATGATACCAATGATAAGGGTGGTGGCAAAACCTTGCACAGGACCTGATCCGAAGATGTAAAGCACAATTGCAGTCAGCAATGTAGTTACGTTACCGTCAATAATAGCTGAATAAGCATTGTTGTAACCATCGGTGATGGCTAATCTTGTTCCTTTTCCTGCTCTTAATTCTTCTCTTACACGCTCATAGATAATAACGTTGGAGTCAACTGCCATACCGAGCGTAAGCACTATACCAGCAATACCAGGCAAAGTTAACACTGCGCCCAGAGAGGTAAGTACTCCGAAGATGAAGAATATGTTGGCAACCAGTGCAAGGTCGGCAACCCAGCCTGCCCGGTTGTAATAAAGTACCATATAAATAAGCACCAGGAAGAACGCGATAATAAATGAAGCAAGTCCAGCATTGATAGATTCACGTCCGAGTGAAGGTCCTACTACTTCTTCCTGAACAATACGGGCGGGAGCCGGAAGTTTACCAGCTTTCAGAATGTTTGCAAGGTCCTGAGCTTCTTCGATGGTGAAGTTTCCGGTAATGGATGACCTTCCGTTGGGAATCTCACTGTTAACCCTGGGGGCAGAATAAACATAATCGTCAAGAACAATGGCTATCTGACTGCCTATGTTATCTGCGGTAAGCCTTTTCCAGGTTTTTGCACCTTCAGCATTCATCAGCATGGTAATTTCAACGCGACCGTTGGGATCGTAATCCTGACGTGCATCAATCACTGCATCACCGCCAAGGGGAGCCTGCCCATCGCGACTGTTGACTTTTAGGGCGATGAGTTCCAGTACATCCTGACGATCTTTTTCAGGTTTTACTGTCCATGCGAGCTTAAGATCGCGTGGGAATGAACCGCGGGTTTGTTTGAGCATTCTGTTTACCCGTGCAGTATCTTTTATGGTAGCAAAACCAACAGTTGCACCTTCACCGGGGAAATACTGACCCTGTGCATTCGGGAAAATGGCCGGATTGAGGTAAGCAAACAACGGGTTTTCTTTTGCATATTTTTCAAAATTGGCATTGTCCTCACTCGCGGTTGTGTCACTGATTTTATCCAGCAGATCTGCTGAAGATGTATCATTGGTTGCCAGTTCAGTAGTATCAGGAGTCGCTTCCGGGGTTACAACTGGTTCTGCTTCAGCCGTTGCTGCTGCTGCTGTAGTATCAATAACGGCAGTGGTATCTTCTGTAATAATTGAGGCAGCCAATCTTTTGTTTGCTTCTTCAAAATAAGGAACCAATTCAGCAAACTGATAGGTTTCCCAGAATTCGAGCTGTGCTGTTCCCTGCAGAAGTTTACGAACACGTTCGGGCTCTTTGATACCCGGAAGTTCAACCAGAATACGGCCGGCAGTCTGAAGCTGCTGAATGTTTGGCTGAGCAACACCAAAGCGGTCAATACGGGTACGAAGAATGTTGAATGTGCGGTCTATCGCACCTTTGGTTTCCTGACGGATAACTTCAAGAACCTCATCGTTGGTTGAATTGAAACTGATTCTGTCCTTCAGGTCAACAGTGTTGAAGATAGCGGCCATCTGAGCGTTGGGGTCAACTTCAGCAAATGCTTCTCCAAAAAGGGTTACAAAATCGGTTTGTGAGGTTTTTTGCCTTTCACGGGCCAGATCAATGGCCTGGGTAAATACAGGATTGGTGCTATTGCCCGACAGAGCCCTGACGATATCAACAACCGATACTTCCAGCGTTACATTCATACCTCCCTTGAGGTCGAGGCCGAGGTTGAGTTCGCGCTCCTTTACTTCCTGATATGTGTACTTCCTGACCAGAATGTTGTAAACAACTTCACCCGACATTGAGTCAAGATAGTAACGCTCTCTGGCTTTGCTGATTGAATCGAGCAATAATGGCTCCAGCACTGCATTGCCTTTAGCAAGCTCTTTGGCCTGACTTTTTGCAGCATCATTCATGGAATATTCCACCGCTTTTTTCTCTACTCTTTTGGAGAAAAATGTGAATGAGAGCTGAAAAAGGCACACAATTGCCAATGCAATCGCGAAGAATTTAATAGCACCTTTATTCTGCATGTTTGAGTAATTTAATGGTATTAGACTGTTTTTTTGAGCCTGCAAATATAGGACTTCTTATGGAAATTAACAATCCATCCTTTTTGTTTTTTTTAGATTGCTAAATGAAGCTAAATATCAGAATATCAGTAATTAAGTATTGTAGTGTTATTTGTATGATATGTGTATTGGGTGTATGTTTTGAAGATATCGCTCTGTTTTTTTGTCAGGTTTCACTCCGTTTGAGTAACTTTACAAAAAGTTTAATACTGATTCCTGAATGAAATCTGCTGTAACATTTTGCATTGCAGTTTTTTTGCTCTGCATTGCTTTGACTGAATCCATAGCTCAGGAAACCGGGAAATTCGGTTTTTCCTTCTGGCTTGATTTGCCTGTCAGCGTAAATAATGATCTGCTTGAAAATCCTTGGACAGGAGGAATAAATAACGCTCAATTCGGAAAAATAGATTTAAATAACGATGGAAACCAGGACCTGGTTGTTTTCGACCGGCACGGCGATCGCCTGCTTACTTTTCTGTTTGAAAGTGTTTCAGCATATAATGGATATAAGTATCACCCTGAATACAGACGTTACTTCCCTCAAATTCAGCATTGGATGCAGCTAGTTGACTACAACGGCGATGGCAGGCCCGATTTATTTACTTATACCCCGGGCGGAATAATGGTGTATAAAAATGAAGGAGAGAATACACCGGTTTTTGAAAAAGCAGTTGATCCTTATATTACCTCACTGCAAGGCAGCATTTTTACAAATTTGCTGGTTACTTATGTAGATTATCCTGCCATTGCTGATCTTGATGGAGATGGTGATCTTGATATACTTACATTCTGGGGATTAGGTTCTTATGTTGATTTGCATAGAAATATGTCGGTAGAATTGTACGGGAATACAGATTCACTGATTTATCATAAAGTAGAAGGTTGCTGGGGCCAGTTTGCTGAAAATCCGGAATCCAACATTATTTATCTGGATACATGTTATCAGAAAAAATCTGTTGCATCAAAAAATATAATTTCTGACCCCAAGCACACTGGATCCACTTTTTGTCTGATTGACATTAACGGTGATGGAATCAGAGATTTGCTGCTGGGAGATGTTGACTACAGCGAACCTGCTGTTTTAATAAATGGTGGTTCAGATTTTGATGCTCTCATGACAGAACAACTGCCAGCTTTTCCGCAGACTGACCCAATAAATATCTGGTCATTTCCGCTGACACAGCTGATAGATACAGATAATTCAGGAAAAGATGACCTGATGGTTTCGCCTTTCGATCCAAGCCTTACCAAAGGAGCTGGCCTGAATAATATCTGGCATTATAAAAATATCTCAGAAACCAGCGAGCCTGATTACAGATTGATGAGCACATCTTTTCTGCAAAATACCATGCTCGATATGGGCATGGGTGCTTATCCTGTATTATTTGATGTTAATGGTGATGGCCTTACTGATCTTGTGACGGGTAATTACGGGAAGCTCGACTCATGCAATATGAATCAAAACGGGCAGCTGAAATGTTATTACACTTCATCCCTTTCTCTTTTTCTGAATAACGGAACCACAACTGAACCTTCGTTCTATTTGGCTGATGATGATTTTGCTGGCACCTCTTCACTTTTCCTTAAAGGACTTTACCCTGCTTTTGGTGATTTAAACGGCGATGGCAGGCCCGATATGCTTTTGGGTAACGAAAATGGTGATTTTATTTATTACCAGAACATATCTTCAGGAGCAGAAGGAGTCCCGGTTTATGCAGCACCTCAGCTAAGCTATCAGGGGCTTGATGCCGGAGCATACAGCACACCGGTTCTGGTGAAGTTGCCTGGCGAATCACTGCCCGCACTTGTTTCGGGCAATGCTGAAGGAAAACTTTGTTACTTTAAAAATTCAGGAACATTTACTTCCCCGGTTTTTTCACTGGTAACCGATTTTTTTGGAAAGGTGAATGTTACCGATACACAGGTTTCGTACACAGGATATTCAGTGCCTTGTTTTGTACAAAGTAATGACGGGGAATTTTTATTACTGGTAGGATCGGAGTCAGGGCGTTTGTTTTTGTTCGGTGATGTTTCCACCTTGCCGGATGCATCTTTTACAGTTTTATCAAACCATTTCCTTTATATTTCGGAAGGCATTCGTACTTCTCCTGCTGTGGGAGATTTAAACGGAGATACCTTTCCTGATATGGCACTGGGGAATTATAGTGGCGGGGTGGTGATGTTAAAAGGTCAGATCCCCGGGCCGTCAGGAGGTGAATCAAGTAATTTTGATCAGAACAGGGTAAAGATTATTCCTAATCCGAATGATGGAGTTTTTGTTATTGAAATGGGAAAAATTGCCGGCTGGGAAGTGCGTTTGACCGATCTTCAGGGACGAATGGTCAAAAAAATAAAGGCTTCAGAAACCCACAGAATCATTTTTGATTCCGGAAGGCCTGAAGCCGGTCTTTATTTCATCACAGTTCACGAACCGGGAAGTATCTCCCGGCCAGAAACTGTAAAAGTGATGATTACTCGATAATCTTGTTTTCTGCGGGTTCTGAAGGTTCTTCGAGTTTGCCGATTTCCAGTGTTCTGGTTTCGAAGTTAATGGTGGCTTTGCAGTGGCGCAGCAGGTCGCATCCCAGCAATCCATCTACCTGAGGGTTGCCCATTCCGCGGAAAGCACGGTTGATGTTGTTCAGATCTACAGATGCGGCTTTGTAGTTTTTGATTACAACGCTGCCAATTTCAAGTCTCTCGATGTTGGCAATGTAGCTGTAAACACTGCTCGATCCCGGAGCAAGGTTTTTGCGTGGATTGCGTTTGAGTTCGGTTTGTTCCACAAATTTTTGCATGTGGTCAGAATCAAGAACGGTAGTTGCCGAGCTGGTATCAACCAGAAACAGAGCAGGTTTGCCGTTGATAATGACTCTTGCCAGAAGATTGTATCCCCCTGTAGCAAAATTCAGTTGAATGAGGTTCAATGATGTCATGTCGCTTTTGTTTTAATTGGTAAATATAATTGAAATTAACGAGATTTGATCCCGGCAAATCTCAAAAGTTGGGTTTAAGTGCGTATTTGTTGTAGTATTCTTCAATAATGGCAACTGCTTCTTCGGCAGTATCTACCATTGTGAAAATATCAAGATCTGCCGGGCTGATGTTTTTTTCTTCAAGCATTACGTTTTTTATCCAGTCAAACAACCCTTTCCAGTATTCTGATGAAACCAGAACAATAGGGAAACGAACTGTTTTATGTGTCTGAATAAGTGTGATTGCTTCAAAAAGCTCATCAAGTGTGCCAAATCCTCCGGGCAGCACAATATAGCCCTGAGAGTATTTCATAAACATCACTTTTCTGACAAAAAAGTAGTCGAAAGTGATAAGCTTATCGGGGTCGATAAAAGGATTGGCACTTTGCTCAAAAGGCAGATCAATGTTAAGTCCAACCGATTTTCCCCCGCCGAAGTGAGCTCCTTTGTTGGCCGCTTCCATCACACCGGGCCCGCCACCCGAAATGACCCCGAAACCTCTTTTGGTAAGCAGATAAGCAGTTTCTTCGGCGAGTTTGTAGAATTTGTGGTTGCTCTTGGTTCTGGCTGAACCAAAAATAGTGACGCAGGGGCCAATGCGCCCGAGTTTCTCAAAGCCTTCTACCAACTCGGCCATAATTTTAAAAACAGCCCATGAATCGCTGGACATAACTTCATTCCAGCTCTTGGGTGTTATGGCATCGCGAATCCTGTCCTCTTCCGAAATTCCTTCAGTATACATTCAAGTAATGTTTAGCAGTGTTAAAAAGTGGGTTGCAAAAAATGCAAATTCGGGCGGTAAAAATAATAACATGAAATTTAATCTCAAAAGAAATGATCAAATTATTTTTGATATTTATTTATCAGATATTTAATTCTGATCTAAGATATTGGCCTGTAATGCTCTCAGGATTTAACGAAATTGACTCAGGAGTGCCCGTTGCTACAATCATTCCGCCTCTTTTTCCTCCTCCCGGGCCGAGGTCAATAATGTGATCGGCAACTTTAATTACTTCAAGGTTATGCTCAATCACCAGCACTGTGTTGCCTTTTTCTACAAGTCTGTTAAGCACACCCATAAGGACATTCACATCTTCGAAATGCAGGCCGGTGGTGGGTTCATCAAGTATGTAAAGGGTTTTTCCGGTGTCTTTTTTTGATAGTTCAGTAGCCAGTTTTACCCGCTGTGCTTCGCCTCCCGAAAGGGTGGTAGATTGCTGGCCCAGCGTAATATAACCCAACCCTACTTCTTTTAAAGTTCTTATTTTTTGCAATATTGACGGAATGTTTTCAAAAAAATCAACCGCCTGATTTATGGTGAGGTTAAGAACATCATTGATAGATTTTCCCTTAAATCTTACTTCCAGGGTTTCCCGGTTGTAGCGTTTGCCGTCGCATGTTTCGCAGGGAACATGAACATCGGGCAGGAAATTCATTTCAATAATTCTTACTCCGGCTCCCCTGCAGGTTTCGCAGCGTCCGCCCTTAACATTAAATGAGAAACGCCCGGCCTGATACCCGCGTATTTTGGCTTCGGGCAGTGTGGCGTAAAGTTTTCTGATCTCATCAAAAACTCCGGTGTAAGTAGCTGGATTTGACCTGGGTGTGCGGCCAATCGGCGACTGGTCAATTTCAATTACCTTGTCGAGTTTGTCAAGCCCTTTGATCTCTTTGTATGCCAGGGGCTTTTTGTCGGAGCGATAAAAATGCTGACTCAGAATCGGGTATAGTGTCTCGTTAATCAAAGTTGATTTGCCACTTCCCGAAACTCCTGTAACGCAAATAAATGTACCCAATGGCAGCTCAAGGGTAACATTTTTGAGATTATTGCCCTGTGCTCCTGATAAAACTAATCTGTCACCATTGCCTGTCCTTCTGAAATCGGGAATTCTGATTTGCCTGCGGCCATTCAGATAGCAGCAAGTAATAGAGTTGCACTTTGTCATTTGCCCGGGAGTGCCGGCAGCTACAATTTTACCTCCGTGCCGACCGGCTCCGGGGCCAATATCCACAACAAAATCTGATGCAAGAATCATGTCTTTGTCATGTTCCACCACAATTACCGAGTTGCCAATATCTCTCAGGTCCTGCAGTGCTTTGATCAACCGTTGATTGTCGCGCTGATGCAGTCCGATACTGGGCTCGTCAAGTATGTACAAAACCCCTACCAGCTGTGAGCCGATTTGTGTGGCAAGCCTGATCCGCTGAGCTTCTCCTCCCGAAAGGCTTCCTGCGGGGCGGTTCAGCGCAAGGTAATCGAGTCCTACATCCAGCAGGAATCTGATTCTGTCTTTGATCTCGCGCATGATCTCATAAGCTATCAAAGCCTTGCGCGGATCAGGAAACAGGTCTTCGCGATTGCTCCATTCCAGCAATGAATTAAGATCCAGCGCTGATAATTCTGCAATGGTATTTCCCTGGATTTTAAAATTCAGACTTTCTTTTTTCAACCTGCTGCCTCCGCATTCGGGACAGGTTTTCAGGTTCATAAAATTGCCGGCCCATTTTCTGACTCCGGCCGATGCATTTTCCTGTGACTGATTGGCAATATAATTGACAAGCCCTTCAAAATTAATGGAATAGGATGAAGTAACACCAAGATATTCATTTTTAACTTTCAGCACTTCGTCTGATCCATACAAAATGGCATTGATTCCCTTATCCGGGATTTCTGAAATGGGTGTGGAGAGTTCAAATCCGTATTTCTCACCCAAGGCTTCAATCTGTCTGAAAATCCAGCTGGCTTTGGCTTCTCCCAAAGGTGCAATTCCTCCCTTTTTTATGCTCTTTGAAGGATCGGGGATTATCTTTTTAAGATCAATTTCGGTTATAGTGCCCAGTCCGTTACAGTGCGGGCAGGCCCCATAAGGTGAATTGAATGAAAAGGAATTGGGTTCCGGCTCGTCAAATGCTTCACCGGTTGCCGGATCCATCAGTTTTTTGCTGAGGTATTTTTCCCCGTTTCCCGGAAGTTCAATGATCAGGATGGTGCCTTTGCCTTGTTTTAAAGCGGTTTTTACTGATGCGCCAAGCCTTTCGGAAGATTTTCCTTTTAAGCTGATCTTATCAACTACCAGTTCAATGTCATGGGTTTTGTATCGGTCGAGTTGGAGTCCGAAACTTATTTCACGCAGCTCTCCATCAATGCGGGCGCGCAGAAATCCAAGCCGGCGCATTTGTTCGAAGAGTTCACGGTAATGGCCTTTTCTGCCCTTTACCAACGGCGCAAGAACCAGAATATCTTTTCCGGCATATTGATCCTCAATCAGTTCAATGATCTGTTGTTCAGAGTATTTCACCAATGGCTGGCCTGTTGCCGGAGAAATGGCATCAGAAGCCCTGGCAAAAAGCAGCCTCAGGAAGTCGTAAATTTCTGTAATGGTACCTACGGTAGAGCGTGGATTGCGCGAAGTGGATTTCTGTTCAATAGAAATTACCGGACTCAGCCCGTTGATTTCATCCACATCAGGCCTTTCGAGGTTGCCGATAAACTGACGGGCGTAAGCAGAAAATGTTTCCATATACCTGCGCTGGCCTTCAGCATAAATGGTGTCAAAAGCCAGTGATGATTTTCCGCTTCCGCTCAAACCAGTGATAACCACAAGTTTATTACGGGGAATTGCCAAATCAATATTTTGCAGGTTGTGCACCCTGGCTCCATATATTTCGAGCCGCGGGCCACTCACTTCTGTAATCTGAATCTGTTCTTCTGCCTGTGCCGGTTCTCTGTTTGTCATTATTGTCAATCCTTCTGCACTTTGTGGGTGCTGGTAGTGCTGTCGCGAAATTTGAATATTGCATCAGGATTTTTTAAGTTCTTCTGCAATTTGCTGTACCTGAGCATTTCTTTTTCAGGTATTTCCAGAGTATATTTTTTGCCAGGCAATACTTTCAGCTGATCTGAACGAAGCCATGGATTAAAATCCTTGAGCACTCTGTAAGGAACTTCAAAATCCGCTGCAAATTTAACCAGATTTGTAATGCTGGTATCAACCGATATTTGTCTTGCCGGAATTGGTGGATATAAATCCTTGTTTCTGAGATAAAATCCGTAATCAGTCGGAT
This sequence comes from Lentimicrobium sp., assembly GCA_024709105.1. GTDB lineage: Bacteria > Bacteroidota > Bacteroidia > Bacteroidales > Lentimicrobiaceae > Lentimicrobium. The sequence continues at coordinate 9,687 of JANJXJ010000207.1, forward strand.
TTTCATAAATAAGTTTAAGAGCGAGAATACGGTAAAGATATCTTGCAGTTTCCTGATTCAGGTGCATGTCATAATAACTGCCCGCAGCTTGTTTGCCGCTTTCTCTTGTAATCCGGCCCTGACCGGCATTGTAGGAGGCCGCCGCAAGTGTCCAGTTGTTGTATTGGTTGTATGCATCGCGCAGGTATCTGCATGCCGCTTCGGTAGATTTTGAGTAATGATATCTTTCATCAATCTGTTCGGTTACCTCTAGCCCGTATTGCCTTCCTGTTTTATCTAAAAACTGCCAGAATCCTGCAGCATTTGATGGCGAAACTACATTCATTAATCCACTTTCAATCAGTGCAAGGTATTTAAAATCATCGGGGATTCCATTCTTTTTTAGTATGGGTTCAATCATCGGGAAGTATCTGGCTGCCCGTTTTAACAATAAGATGGTGTTGGAATGCCAGTAAGTGTTAACATGTAATTCCCGGTCGAGGCCTTCGCGGACATAATACATATCCAAAGGTACATCTTCTCCTGCAAAATCAAGTTTTTCAGGCAGCGGAACGCTCAATGCAAAAGTGTGATTTGCAAATTTTTCATGGTATTGTTTGTCCTTATCGTGCTGATTGCCCGTAAAGCGAAGGAACGCAAATGAACCGGCTGTCAAAATCAGAAGTGATATGAAATAGGGGAGAAGTTTGGTTTTCATGGAGTAGGTTGTGATTTAGTGCATAACAATGAGCGCAAGAACAGAGCGGAAATACTCTTCTTGCAAATGTAACGACAGCCGTACAAATTTGTTTTATCGTGAACCGAATAATCAAAATACCTTTCCAAGTTCGGCAAACATGGGCGCAACCTGATCCTTGCCCGAAAGTACAGGCTGTATTCCCGATCCCCAGTTGATGTTCAGTTCCGGGTCGTTCCAACGCACACTCCCTTCGGATTCTTTGTTATAAACATTGGTGCATTTATAAAAGAAAACCGTATTGTCTTCAAGAGTCAGGAAACCGTGTGCAAATCCCGGCGGTATCCAGTACATCCACTTGTTGTGTTCGGTAAGTTCTATGGCTGCCCATTTACCGTACCAGGGAGAGTCTGCCCTGAGATCAACGGCTACATCCAGCACAGCGCCGCGCATTACCCTGACTAGTTTGCCTTGTGCAAATGGTGGCTTCTGGAAATGCAATCCGCGCAATACCCCTTTCATGGATTTGCTCTCATTGTCCTGAACAAAGTTTACATCAATGCCGGCAGCAATGAATTTCTCCCGATTGTAAGATTCGAAGAAATAGCCTCTTTCGTCGGTAAATACCTGAGGTTTGATGATCAGAACATCGGGAATTTCGGTAGGAACAATTTCCATATTTCTATGTTTGGGCAATAGTTTTTATTTGCTGTAAAACAAAGACACCTGCTGCATTGGATCAGGTGTCTTTGTTAAATTATATATCTGATTTACAGATGAATTACCTCGTCGTAAGCAGCAGCTACTGCTTCCATGATGGCTTCCGACATGGTGGGATGCGGATGAACTGCTTTGATGATTTCTTCGCCGGTAGTTTCCAGTTTGCGGGCGACTACCACTTCGGCAATCATTTCAGTTACGTTGTCACCAATGAGGTGAGCACCCAGCCATTCGCCATATTTGGCATCAAAAATCACTTTTACAAATCCGTCCTTTGAACCACCTGCGCTGGCTTTTCCTGAAGCAGAGTAGGGGAACTTGCCCACTTTGATTTCGTAACCGGCATCACGGGCTGCTTTTTCAGTCATGCCAACCGAAGCAATTTCGGGATGAGTATAAGTACAACCCGGGATGTTTCCGTAATCGAGTGGTTCAACGTGTTTGCCGGCAATTTTTTCAACACAGATGATGCCTTCGTGCGAAGCCACATGTGCCAGCGCCGGGCCGTGAACGATGTCGCCTATGGCATAAACTCCGTCAATGTTGGTGCGGTAAAAATCATCAACCAGCACTTTGCCCTTATCGGTTTTTACGCCGGTTTCTTCAAGTCCGAGGCCTTCGAGATTGGTCGCAATTCCAACGGCTGAAAGAACAATCTCGGCTTCGATAATTTCTTCACCTTTTTTGGTTTTTACAGTTACTTTGCACATATCGCCCGAAGTGTCAACCGATTCAACGGTGGAGGAGGTCATTACCTTCATCCCAGACTTCTTGAAGCTACGCTCCAATTGTTTTGATACCTCTTCGTCTTCGATGGGGACAATATTTGGCATAAACTCAACCAGAGTTACCTGAGTTCCAATAGAGTTGTAAAAATATGCAAACTCCGAGCCAATAGCTCCGGAACCAACTACGACCATACTTTTGGGCTGTTTGGGCAAAGTCATGGCTTCGCGGTAGCCAATGATTTTTTTGCCGTCCTGTTTCAGGTTGGGCAATTCGCGTGATCGGGCTCCTGTAGCCAGAATGATATGATTGGCCTGATAATCAGTTGTTTTGCCTTCAGAGTCGGTGACTTCAACCACTTTGCCTGCTTTCAGTTTTCCGTAACCGGCAATATGTTCAATTTTGTTTTTCTTGAAAAGGAACTGAATGCCTTTACTCATGCCATCGGCAACACCGCGGCTGCGCTTTACAATGGCTTCAAAATCAGCGTTTACCTCTCCGCTGATACTTATTCCGTAATCGGCTGCATGTTTTGCGTATTCAAAAACCTGGGCACTTTTGAGCAGGGCTTTGGTAGGAATACAACCCCAGTTCAGGCAAATGCCTCCGAGTTCTGAACGTTCAACCACGCCAACTTTCATGCCTAATTGCGAAGCCCTGATGGCAGCTACATAACCGCCGGGGCCTGAGCCAATTACAATTACATCGTAATTCATGAGGAATCAATTTATGTTAATGTTTTGCAAAATTAAGAATTTACATGGCTTCAACAAGTGTGGCAGGGATTTGTTTCGCTTTTAAACAGGGTTTCTTTT
>JANJXJ010000224.1 GCA_024709105.1 Lentimicrobium sp.
AAAACTGTTACTCATTGCAACAGCAGTATGCATCAGTGCAGGGTTATTTGCTCAGAAGAGCCCTGTAAAGGTCAAATCAAATGTTCCTACTGCTTCAATGAAGCTGTACAATGTTGATGAAGAAAGCCTTCTCAACTCCACTACCATCGTGAACAACACGCTGCCACGTCCTTCTGTTAAAGGAACTGCTGACATTACCATTATTAACATTGGTGGTGCCTCAAATGCCTATGGTCTTTACAATGGTGGACGTACCGCCATCTGGGCCGATCCCAACATCAATGCAGTTGCTTTCTTCCATCGTATGCTTATTCCTCCCGGATCAGGTTATATAGCTCATGATCTTTCATTGGACGGAGGAAATACCTGGACAGTTAACAACCAATTCTACAACCCTACCATTGCTCCTGGTGCCAACGCACGTTATCCTCAGGGTGTATTGGTTAACCCGGTTGGCAACACCGATCCCAACAATGCTTATGCAGTAAACGTTAACCCCATCCTTGATGGTAGCAACGGTACAGCTGGCAGCTGGGGCGGACTTGGTGCTGCTTTCACCAAACTCGATGGTACAGGCGCTGCTCAGCAAAGCTGGCCAAGTACTCCTCCTTTCAGAAACAACGTTCCCGATGCTATGACCGTTAACCCTGTTACCGGCGAAGTATTTGTAGTTGAGCCTTCACTTATTGGTGGCCTTGGCAATCAGTATGTTGATACCCTGGTGATTACCAGAGGCAACATTGAAGGTGATGCCATTACCTGGGAACAGGAACTCCTCTATGCTCCTGTAGTTTCTTACGGAACTTCAGTTGCTGACACAAGGATAGCTTTTGCTCCTGACGGACAAACCGGTTACATCATGACCCTCAGCGACAATGGTGTAGACGGATTCGCCACTGGTCTTGCTTACTATCCAATTCTTTACAAAACTACCGATGGTGGCAACACCTGGAGCGATGCCATTACTGTACCTCTCGGAGGCCCTGACGGAATGAATGGTATTGTTAACGGACTTCTTACAGATGATCAGATTGCTGAATTGTTTGAGGCTCCTGTTCCTGCAAGAGATGAGATTGCTTACACCACAGCTTTCACAAGTGACTTTGCTGTTGATTATAATGGAAATCCTGTGATTTCAGTTGTTATTGGTGTTGCTGCTTCTGATCCTTATTCAATCGTTTCAGCAGCTGGATTCTTTGCTTCATACAACATTCTATCATTAGATGGTGGTCAGACCTGGCTTGCGCAGAAATTAGGTGCAAACCTGAAGACTTTCCGCGGCGAATGGGGTGAAGTAGCAGAAGACAACCGTTCACAGCTTACCACTTCCTATGATGGCAGATATATGTTCTTCTCATGGCTGGATACCGACTTCGAAGGACAAACTGACAATATTCAGCCTGACATTTTCTGTGTTGGCTGGGATGTTGAAAATAACCTTTACACCGATGTTGTAAACGTTACCTTCCTTTCAGATGCATGGCTGCAGGCTTATATGGGAACCGCTTCCTATTACGCTCTTCCGGCAGCCGATGGCCATATTGTTCCGTTGATGTATCAGGATTTTAACACCACCGATCCTCTGCAACCGGTTCAGTATAAATATATCAAGGATTTCAGTTTTTCAGCTGCTGATTACTACATAGTTGGCAACAGCTACAAAGAAACTGTTTCCAAAATTTCACAAAACTATCCCAACCCCTTCAACGGAGTTACCCGCGTGGATGTAACCCTTACCAAACAGGCCAATGTAAGCCTTGAGGTATACAACCTGCTCGGACAGAAAGTTTATGAAATTCCTGCCCGCAACCTGGGCGAAGGAACCCACAACTTCCAGATCAATGCTGCCGGACTGAATGCTGGTATTTATACCTATTCAGTAATTGCAAACGGTGAGCGCACCACCCGCAAAATGGTGATCAAATAAGCTGATCTGCACCTATTGATAAAAAGCCCGCTTTGGCGGGCTTTTTTTGTGCGCGGTTAATTCGTTCAAAGCTTATATAAAGTATTGAAGCAACTCAGCGTTAATCAAACAATACAATGAATTTTTATGTTATACGATTCATTCAGCAATATTTGCCTTTTGGCAGTTATGATGAAAAACCAAAGTTTTGAAAATTATGAAACCATTTCTTGCCCTGTTGCTGCTTTTCTTCAGTTACGCTGCATTTTCGCAGACAAAATATGAGAAGGAAATACGTGTAAAAAGCAATGAAGTTCCACAGCTGGCTGTTTCCTTTATTGATTCATTGCCATTTGATCAGAAAATTAAGTGGTACAGGGAAACCGGCCTCGAACGCATAAACTACGAAGCAAAAACCCGTTTTCGGGACAGCTGGTTCAGTGTGGAGTTCCTCAATGATGGTGCTTTAAAAGATATTGAGGTGTTGCTGGATTACAATGCACTACCCGAAATGGTTTTAAGAAAAGTTGATCTGTATTTCCTTAACAAATACCAGAAATTTAATGCCGACCGGGTTCAGAAGCAATATTCAGGGAGCAGGGAAGACCTGTTTGAATTGGTGAAAAACTATCCGGAAGAAGCATCTGTAATTGTTGTACAGTATGAGATTGTTATAACGGTTAAAGTGGCAGGGGCATTCCAAACCGAAGAGTACCTTTTTTCTGCAGATGGCGACTTCATCAGCAGCAGCAGGGTGGTAAACAGAATTACTGATAATATTGAATATTGATTATGAATAAGATACTTCTGCCCGCCTTGATTGTTTCGCTTTTTATGGGTGCAAAAGCGCAGTCTCCTTTACAGTTTGGAGCCATGCCTTCTGTAAACATCAATAAAAAATTCCAGAAGGACTGGACAGGCAATTTTAAAGCCGAGTCACGTTTGATATTGTACAATGAAGAGTTTGATTACAAATACTCACTCACCGACTTATCGCTCATTGCTTCGAAGAGGATTTCGCCTTCGGCTTCATTGGGTTTTGGCTATCTTGCACGTATTGAGGATAATACTGTAAAAAACAGGGCAATACAGCAGCTCAGTCTGGTAAGGAGATACACCGGCTGGAGGCTGGCGCACCGCATTATGGCCGACCAGACGTTTGAGAAAGATGAGGATACAGAATTTCGGTTCAGGTATCGTATTTCAGCTGAATTTCCGCTTGAGGGCCAGACCCTGGATGTTGGTGAGTTTTTTCTGAAAGCAGGTAATGAGTATCTGAACTCATTTCAGGGAAGTGAATATGATCTGGAAATCAGGGCTACATTATTGCTAGGTTACTCAATATCAGCCAGAAACAGTCTGGAAGCCGGTGCAGATTACAGGGTTGATTCATTCATCAGCAACAATACACGCAACCGGCTCTGGTTCAGTATTAATTTTTTCCAGAGTATCGGAAAATAGACAAGCAGTGGTTTGCTAAATGCTGAAATATATCAGGAATTTTGATCAAAAGAATTGTCAGGCTCGTTTAGATTGGCATAACCACTCTTTTTTCAGGCATATTTACAGAATCGTGTTGCCTGGTAAGTTTCATGCGCAGGGAATTGAACTCTCCGAGCAATTCTTTTTTTACCGGCAATGCAGGCGGTGATTCAACCTTAAGCGGATCAACCGGAGTTCCATTTTTGTAGAATCTGAAGTCGAGGTGCGGCCCGGTTGACAATCCCGAACTGCCAACATATCCGATAACCTGACCCTGGCTGACTCTGGCACCCTGTCTAATGCCCGGCCCGTAGCCGCTCAGGTGCAGATATGCTGTGGTATAGGTAGCATTGTGTTTGATTTTTACCATACGGCCGGCGCCTCCGGCATATCTTACATCGGTAACCGTACCACTGCCGACAGCAAGAACAGGAGTACCTTTGGGTGCTGCATAATCTACCCCGTGATGTGGCCTGCGAATGCGCAATACAGGATGTAATCTGCTGTTTGAGAACCGCGAGCTGATGCGGGAGAACTTAAGCGGAGCTTTGAGAAATGCTTTGCGCAGACTCATGCCGTTTTCATCGAAATAGTCAACTGCTTCGTCCTGTATAAACCGGAATGCATAAATGTCCTTGCCACCATGGTTAAACCTTGCTGAAATAATGTTTCCGAGTCCTATGGGTTCGTCATCCACCGAGAGTTCTTCGTAAAATACCGTAAAGTTGTCGCCGGTCTGTATGGCGTAAAAGTCAATGCTCCAGGCGTAAATATCGCTCAGGGCAACGGCAAGATTTGCGCTGGCTCCGGCATCCATCATCGCATTCCACAGCGAAGAGGTTATACTTCCGGATGCGGCTTTTACTTTTACCATTACCTCTTTTTCACCGGCATGAATGTGCAGTGAATCTCCGGTTTCAAAAACCACATAGCGGGTTGGGCTTTGCTCGTAGATAAAATACAATGCCTTGCGCAGGCTGTCGCTGCTGCACAAAACGGTATAACGGTTGCCGGCTTTAATTTTTCTTACATCAAATACACCTTCAGCTTTTTTTACAAGTTGTTCCACCTGTTGCTGATTGATTTTGTATCTGAGTAAAATGGTTGAAAGATTGTCGCCCGGTTTTACCTCATCCTTAATTACATAAAGCGAATCCACCGCAATTCCGAATTCGTAACGTGGTTCGGGTTCCCAAACTGACTCTTCGGCAGGGGCCTTGTGAAGTGCCGATACATAATAATCAACAGCAAAAAGTAAAACGACAGCAATCCCAAGTAAAAGGGCTGCTTCAATCAATCTCTTCCGGGTAATTTTGTTCATTCTTTCGGGTGTAAATGCAACGATATTTCAGAGAACGGATTCGCTGCCGGCTTATTGTAAAGGAGCGGGTATTTTACCCGCTCCTTTAAATCTTTATGTTTCTTTTCTAATTCATTTTGCTCATGGCAAAATCTCTTCCGGCCTGCAGTGCATCGAGGTTTACCTGAACAATTTCATCCCCTTTTTTTCTGAAAATGGTTCTGATGGCATTTTGCAGCGATTCATAATCTATGTCGAGGAAAGGAGATGCGGCACCCAGAATTACCATGTTGGCAGATTTGGGTGATCCCATTTGCCGGGCGATTTCGTCGGCATCCATGGCAATGTGCCTGGGTTGCGATTCAATTTCGGCCATGAGTTTATCCATTTCAGGATAATTGCGGATGTTGATGTAAGGTTTGATGTTGGTGATGAGCCATCCGTTTGGCGAAAGCATGGGCAGATACCTTAGCGATTCCATAGGCTCCACCGAAATAATCATATCGGCTTTACCCATTGGGATAAGGTCGGATGCTATTTCGCGGTCGGAGATTCTGAGGTTTGACTGAACGTCGCCACCCCGCTGACTCATTCCGTGAACTTCGGCTTGTTTCAGAAAGAGGCCTTTGCTTAATGCAGCTGTTCCAATAGTAGCTGCAATGGATAAAATTCCCTGTCCGCCAACTCCGGCGAGTATAATGTCTTTTTTCATGATTATGCCTCCGATTTTTCGGTTAATTGCTGCTTTTTGGTTTCTCTCATCCTGCGGGTAACGGTTTGAATACATTCCCTGCGTGGTATCACCACTGAAACTCCCTGATAGGCCAGTTCTTCTTTCATAACGGCGAGGTTTTCCTCGTGGTGTTTCTGCAGCGGATTCAGAATGCGGATGTGATCTTTTTCAACACCAAGTGCAGCGACAATGTCTTCAATTTTGCCGAGGGCAGAAGAATCCTGGCCTCCGGTCATAGCGGTGGTGGCATTGTCGAGAATTATTACGGTGATGGGTGATTTTGAAATCACAGCATCGAGCAGTCCGGTCATGCCTGAGTGGGTAAAGGTGGAATCACCGATAACTGCCACTGCCGGGACCAATCCTGCATCGGCCGCGCCTTTGGCCATGGTGATGGAAGCGCCCATGTCTACACAGGAATTGATGGCGTCGAAGGGTTCGAGTGCACCCAGGGTATAACATCCTATGTCGGAAAATACGCGGCCTTTGCCAGCGGTGAGCAATGCTTCGTTCAGGGCATTGTAGCTGTAAATGTGCGGACAGCCTTTGCAAAGTGAAGGCGGGCGGCTGCTCACAATTGCGGGTATATCGCGTCCATGCTCGTCGGGCAGGCCCAAAGCGCGGGCAATAATGTTGGGATTAAGTTCTCCGTCGCGCGGGATGGTGCCATCCAGCCTGCCTTTTACCGGTTTGCCATTGTTCATGAAACCACGGATCAACTCTTCAACGAGAGGATATCCGTCTTCAAGAATAAGCAGTGAATCGCAGGTTTCGTATAGGTCGCGAATTTGTTTTTCGGGAAGCGGATACTGCCCGATTCTTAAAACAGGGTGGGGGACTTTATGGTCGTCGAAATTTTCTATCAGGTAGTTGTAGGCCAATCCGCAGGCAATGAGGCCCATTTTTTTGTCGGAATGATCGAGCAGCACATTGTACGGCGATTTTTCCGATTCAAGGATATAGGCAGCCTGACTGTTGAGCAGTCCTTTGTACTGACGGCGGGCGTTTGCCGGAAGCAGAATGAACTGTTTGAGATTTTCGGGCAGTTTGATTTCGTTTTGTTCGCGCACTTCGCGGCGGGCAACACCCGAGCGGGAGTGTGCCAATCGGGTGGTAATGCGCATAAGCACCGGAATGCGGTATTTTTCACTTAGTTCAAAGCCATAATGAACCATATCGTAAGCTTCCTGCTGATTGCCCGGCTCAAGAATCGGGATAAGGGCAAATTTTCCGTAAAACCTTGAGTCCTGCTCATTCTGAGACGAGTGCATGGAAGGATCGTCGGCTGCAACAACGATTAACCCGCCGTTGGCGCCGGTGATGGCTGAATTAACAAATGCATCGGCAGCTACATTGAGGCCAACGTGCTTCATACAAACCATGGCACGTTTTCCGGCATACGACATGCCCAAAGCAGCCTCCATGGCAGTTTTTTCGTTTGCGCCCCACGAAGCAACCACCTTGCCGGATTTGGCTTCTTTTGAGTGCATAACATATTCGGTAATTTCGGTTGACGGTGTCCCGGGGTAAGCATAAATTCCGGACATACCGGCATCAATGGCTCCCTGCGCAATGGCTTCATCGCCAAGTAATAATAACTTTTGCATCACTATTTTATGTTTTGAAGTTTCAGGTGGTTGGGGTGGTTTTAATGCACAAAACATTATGCGACAAAACTATAAAAATTTAGTCAGATGCCATACCCTGTCAGTTATCTATAATTGTTATAAATAATATTTTTAAAAACGGTGATTCCCGAAACTAGCCTTAAAGAATAAGTTGTGTGAGAATGAAGCGAATTGAGCAATCATGGAATAAAACACTATGTCACAGGTAACAAGATATCCATTAATTTTGGCAGGTAATTAAAACATTCATCCTGCAAGGCCGGTTCTTTTTGTTTTTCGGCCTGAAGGATGTGCAAACCAGGCTCTTAAAACAGATTGAGCTTTCAGTATTCTTAAAAACAGCGTATGTACCAAACCCGCAAAACATATATAAAGTCAAACATGCGAATGTTTGATATGATTAACGAAAACCCTTTGCTTTTGCTGCTGCTGGAGCATCTTTCGGTTGACTTTGCCGTAGCTGATAAAACCATTTCGCGTTTGTGTGCCGATGAAGGAATACCCGAAGATACATTTCTGCTGATGGCCAACCTTTACAACGGATTTTATCCCGCGAAGGAAGAAATTGATAAAGTAACCGACATAGGTTTGATACTGAGATTGTTGAAAAGCAGCCATACCTTTTACAAAGAAGATAAATACCCTGAAATCCTGAGCTATCTACAACAGCTTGAAAAAAAACATGATACAGAGTCCATTCGGCTGATCAGAGGTTTTTTTACCGATTATTTCAAGGAAGTGCTTGAGCATCTGGATTATGAAGAGAATGTGGCTTTTCCCTATTTCTGGGCGCTGATTGCCGGCGAAAAAGCATTGCCTTCCGGCGATTTTAAAGCCGGAGAGTACCGTGAACATCATACCGATATAGAAACCAAGCTCACCGACCTCAAGAATATTCTGCTCAAGCACGTTACCATTCAGGACGACCTTACCCTGAGGCGAAAACTGCTGAACAGCCTGTTTGAACTTGAATTTGATCTGATGATTCATTCTCTGATTGAAGAAAAAATTCTGCTCCCCCTGGTTGAAAAAGTTGAAGAAAACAGACTACATGGAAAAATGCAGGATTAATATAGCGGTAATTGAACCCTCATCCATTGTTTACGAAGGTTTCAGCACTCTTTTGCTGAAATCGGGGGCGTATTTCGGACTTTTCAGAGTGAATGATGCCGACGAACTGGGGGATTTTATCAGTAAAGAAAATATTAATGTAGTAATTTGTAATCCGGTGGTATTTCAAAACCGGTACAACGACTTTCAGCGCCTGCGCAAGCAACATGTTTCAGTAAACTGGATGGCGCTGGTGTATTCGTATTTTGATGGTCAGGTGCTGGCTAGGTTTGATGAAGTCATTTATATCAGCGATGAAATAGATCAGATTGTTGAAAAACTTAACAACTACTGTTCCGACTGCCATTGCCGTGAGGAACAGCATGAAATGCTTTCGGGTCGTGAGATTGATGTGTTGATCCTGCTGGTAAAGGGAATGTCGAATAAAGAGATTGCAGATAAGCTCAGCATCAGTATTCATACGGTAAATAGCCACCGAAAGAATATCATGGAAAAAACAGGCATCCGGAGCCTGGCAGGCCTGGCGATTTACGCCATCTCAAAAAAAATTGTGCCGGTTGATTTTAATCAGGCCTGATCGCTGTTTTAAATCTGAAGGTAATTTGCACAAGCCGCCTTCCGGATCTTACCTTCCCCGCATTTTTCTTAACTTCATAAGCGCTTTTTTTCGCTCACCTGAACAGGTGAGTTTGCCACAACATTTTCATTACTTTTGGTGATTGCAGGGTTTTTGAAGCTCCTGTTACTTTGCATTTGGAATCTTTCTAAATAAAAACAAGTAAAGGAGCTTTAAAATGAAGAAATTACTTTTTTTACTCATCATCATTTTTGTATCTGACCTGTCAATAGCTCAGGAAAAAACAGATGCCATGCTGTTTGGTGATGTTAAGTCGAAAAATACCGGCGAACATATTCCCTATGCATCCGTAAGTCTTAAAGGAACCAACGTCGGGGCCACAGCCGACGGAAGCGGCCATTTTAAACTGGCAAACCTGCCTGTTGGCAAACTCCTGATAGTTGCACAGGCCATGGGCTACAAGTCAACAGAACAGGAAGTAGTTATGGAAAAGGGAAAAGCCATAACTATTTTTTTTGAACTTGAGGATGATGTACTGAATCTGGAGCAGGTTGTGGTAACAGGTACCCGCACAGAACATTTTGTTAAGGATGTCCCCATTCGTACCGAAGTAATTACAGCCAAAGCCATTGAAAATAAAAACGCCAGCAATCTGTATCAGGCACTCGAGGGAACTCCTGGTGTAAGGGTTGAAAATCAGTGTCAGTATTGCAATTTTACCATGATCAGGATGCAGGGACTTGGCGCTGAGCATACACAGGTGCTTATCAACGGACAGCCCATGTATTCGGGACTTGCCGGAGTATATGGACTTCAGCAGCTCAGCACAGTTGATATCGGAAAAATTGAAGTGGTAAAAGGTGCCGGCTCAGCATTGTATGGGAGCGGCGCAGTAGCCGGAGCCATCAACATTGTTACCAAAGAGCCTTCGTATGAGCCTGCCACCGATATTGATTTGCAGCTGGGGCGATACGGAACCAACCGTTTTGATGTTTCATCCTCAATGCGTAACGAAAAAGGAAACATAGGTCTGAGCATTTTTGCACAGCGTTATAATGAAGGAGTAATTGATGAAACCGGCCCCGGGCTCACCAGGGAAGAGGTAAAACAAAAAGACGGTATTTCCGACCGCGTGTTGACCAACCTTACCAATGCCGGATTTGCACTTTATGTTGACAATGCTTTTCTGAAGGATGATAAATTGGTGATCAGGGGTAAGTCGGTTTTCGAGAAACGCGAAGGCGGCACCATGACCGATGATTATTTCCGCAACCCGCTCACCGATGGTACCGAAAACATTACCACCGACAGGTATGAGCTTTCGATGAGTTACAACAAAAAACTAGGCATAAAATCAGAAATTGACTTTAATCTGGGTTATGTAAGCCACAACCGGAATGCCACCAACGATTCTTACCTGGGCGATTACATGGCTACACACAACGACAGTGTTCCCGATTTGCGCAATATGCGCCCTTATCTGGCACATGAAAACACGCTTACTTCGACATTGTCATATACCACCAAAGCAGGAAACCATAGCCTGATATTTGGTTTGCAGGGCTTTTATGATGATCTGGAAGAGTCGGGTATGTATGTGATTGTTGATGAATCAAGCAGTTTCCTGGGTGAGTCGTACCGGTCGGTAGCGCACAAATCGGCCAGAGAGTTCGGATTTTTTGTTCAGGACGAATGGGCGCTGGGTAAAAAACTACTTGTGGTTCCCGGTTTCAGGGTGGATTATCACAGTTCGGGCGAAGAATATACCGCCGATAAGCAAGTGTCGGATCTGAGTGAATTTCCAAAAACAGAATTTGAAGAAACGGCAATCAATCCCCGCCTGGCTGTTAAGTATCAGCTGAGCGAGTCCATTACCCTGCGTGCCAATGCCGGAACCGGTTTCCGCGCACCTTTTGGGTTCTCCGAAGATCTTCACTTGTGCAGCGGGTCTCCCAGGGTTTGGAAATCTTCGGATCTGAATCCCGAAAAATCGGTTAGTTTCAACTTTTCAGCCGATTATTACGGCACCCGCCTCAGGGTTAGTGCAAATCTTTTCAGAACCGACCTGAAAGACAAAATTGGTTTCACCGATGCCGATGAGAACGTTTCTTCACTCGGATATGACTATCAGTGGAAAAATATTGATGATGCTTTTGTACAGGGTGCCGAACTTTCCATACTTGCCAATTTGCACAAAGATCTTGATTTAGGATTTGACTTTACCTACAATCAGGGCGAATATAAAAATATGCGCGAAGACTGGGTTGGAACCGCATTTGAAAACGACAGCAGATACATTTCGCGTTTTCCGGTTACAACAGGTAACCTGAGGCTGGAATACTACCCCGGAACCTGGACATTTGCCCTTTCGGGAAACTACCAGGGAAACATGTACATTGACTATTACAATGAAGAAATTGACCCTGAGCTGGGTGATCAGTCAAAAATCAAAAAGACAGATCCTTTTATGCTCTTCAATGCCAGGGTTTCAAAAAGGCTGAACCAGTTCAAACTCTATGCTGGTGTGAATAATATTTTCGGCTATGTGCAGGACGAACGCCACCTTGATGATGCTGCATTTATGTATGGTCCGGTCTACGGAACCATGTGGTATGCCGGAATTTCACTGAGTATCAAACACTAAAAACAATTTATCCTACCAAAGTCCTGATTGATGACAAATATTTGGGTTTGCCGCTGGATGTTGACAATCAGAGCAAACTGACAGACAAACTCATCACCGACTGGTTAGAGGCAATCGTTCCGGAATTGTTATATTAATTCTGGATTGGTTAATGGAAATGATTGGTTTTTCGATTTATGATTAAAGCTGGTTTTTTGGGTGGCTGAATTTGCTGATGTTATCCTGGCGTATGGTTAATCAGTCACCCCAATAACCGAAACTGTAAAAGAGGAGCAAACAGCAGGTGTAATCTTCCAACGACATACCAATGAGCATGAATACAAAAAGTAAGGCCTTTTTTAGTCTTGCTGCAACAGCAGGCAAGGGACGGTGGTGGCTTGCCGGTCCGGTGATTCCTGCGGTGCATTGTGCCATGGAGCAGTTTGTTCTTTCTGAATCAGTTTATTTTTTGCTGGTGTTAACAGCCAGTTATGCAGTTCAGCCCGAAATGAAAGATTATAGTGTTTGTGTGGTACCGGGCATATAAAGCCTTGTATGGGTATCGAGCGTTTCGGGCTGCTGCTTTTTTGTTTTTGAAAAGTGTGAAGTAAGTTATTCAGTATAGAAGCAGCGGAAATTTTTTCCGGTAATTGCTACGAGGCAATTATATCTCAATCAGGTTATTTTTTATGGCAAATTTCACCATATCCACGGTAGTTTTCAGGTTGATTTTGCGCATAATGTTGTTTTTGTGCGATTCCACCGTTCGAATGCTCAGAAATAGTTTATCGGCAATTTCCTGATTGGTGTAACTTTCGGCAAACAGCTTTAACACCTCCATTTCCCTGTCGCTGAGCGAACCAATGGGTTGATTGCGCTGGTTAAGTTTGTCGCCCGGCTGATTGAGGTAACGTTTCAGGATGATTTCCGAAATGGATTTGCTGTAATAATCAAAGCCACTTCTTACGGTTAGTACCGCTTCTACAAGTTCATTTTTGTCGGCATCCTTGCTCAGAAATCCTTTGGCGCCTGCTTTCAGTGTGCGCAGAATAAAGTTTTCCTGAGTAATCATGGCAAGTATCAGAATTTTTATCTGCGGATGTTCGCGCTGAATAATGCGGATCATCTCAATATCATGATCTCCTGGTTCGTAGCAGCTGAGCAAAACCACATGTATCGGCAGAATCCTGAGCTTTATAAGTAACTCTGAAAGATTTCTAACACAACCCATAACTGTGATTTCGCGCGAATCCGAAAGCATGGATTTAATGCCTTCGCACACAATGCGGTGATCATCAACCAGTATGAGTTCAATTTTATTCACTTCTGATTAGTTGTAGTTTAAGCCCGACGAAAATAGAATTTTTTTTCAAAATGGGGTACTATTTACTTCTGATTTTTGTAGAAAAACATAGTTGCAACACAATTACTTTAAGATTTGCTCCAAAGGTGAATTTCTTTCACCGAACCGGACTTTTTGGAAGAATAATCTCCTGCCCGGTATGCAAAATTCCTTATCTTAGTGCAATAAAAAACTGTTTGGAAAATGGATGAATTCAGTGATTCCAACCCCGATATAAAACGACTGATGCACGAGCGCCGCGAGCGCCTTAAAGAGCTTGCAGCCATAAATCAGACCACACAGATTCTTCGGGAAGGAAAGCCGGTTGATGAAACCTTACAACAGCTGGCTATGATTTTTCCCGATGCATGGCAATACCCGGCATACACAGTGGTCAGGATTGTTTTCGACGGAAAGGAATACCGCTCTGTTAGATTTGCCGAAACCATCTGGGTGCAACGTCAGCAGTTTGAAACCATCAATGGCAAAAAGGGGTATATCGAAGTGTACTATACCCGCGAATTTGTGCAGGAAGATGAGGGCCCGTTTCTGATAGAAGAACGGCACCTCATTACCAACCTGGCCAATATGATTGCCGGTTATCTCAACAGCATTGAAGCCAGGGCAATTCTGAGAAAAACCAAAGAGGTAAAGGATGATGCACCGTATATCGGCGACAAGCCTCAGCCCAAAATAACCAGCAGGCAGTTGCTGCAGAAGTTTCTGAACAAAAGCAATTACGACCGCGATGTATATCACGATCTGATGCCTTTTAAAGTAAAAGAAATACTGCTGGTAGCCAATCTTTATGATGCCTACAGTATCGAAAAGGAGGGACGATTCTCTGAACATGTGCTCGGGGAGTATCATCAGCTCAGTCTCACTTCAATGCCCAGGATTACCGGGGTTTCAAGCGAAGAGGAAATTTTTGCACAATTGGAAAACAAACATTTCGACCTGATTATATTTATGGTGGGCGTTGAAAAAACGCTCCCATTGCAACTGAGCGGAAAAATCAAAACTGAGTTTCCATATATTCCTGTATTTCTTTTACTTAACAACAACAAGGACATTGAATTTTTCAAAGGCCATGCCTTAATGAAAAACATTGACCGCATTTTTGTCTGGAATGGTGAGTCGAAGGTTTTTTTTGCCATGATTAAACTCATTGAAGACAAAATAAATGTTGAAAACGATACCCGGGTGGGGCTGGTACGTGTTATACTTCTGGTTGAGGATTCTCCGCAGTATTATTCCCGTTATCTGCCTCTGCTATACAGCATTGTACTGGAGCAAACACGGCGGATTATTGAAGACGTAAGCACCGATGAGTTGTATAAGGTGCTGAGGATGAGGGCCAGACCAAAAATATTGCTGGCTTCGGATTTTGAAGAGGCCAAAGCCATTCTTGACAAATACAAGGATTTTATCCTCAGCCTGATTACAGATGTAAAATATGAAAAGAATGGAGTTGTAAACGAAGCTGCCGGTTTTGAGCTTACCCGATATGCCCGCCTCATTAACAAGGAGTTGCCCATCATCATTCAGTCGCACGATAGTGAGAACTCGCGCATGGCCTATGAGCTCAAAACTACTTTTATTGATAAAAACTCCGAAACCCTGGTACAGGATTTTAAGAGTTTTATCACCCATTATCTCGGGTTTGGAAACTTTATTTACCGCAATACCGATGGAGTTCAGATTGCCATTGCACGTTCGCTTAAAGAGTTTGAATCGTATCTTAAAGTTATTCCCGATGACTCACTGATTTACCATGCCCGCAAGGATCATTTTTCACAATGGCTGATGGCCAGGGGCGAAATTCAGGTGGCCAAAATCATTAATCCCGCCAAGGTGAGTGATTTTAACAACACCCGCGATCTTCGCGAATATCTGATACAGGTAATCAAACAGTTCAGAAATGAGCAAAACCGCGGAAAGATTATTCCCTTTGAAGAAAGCGCCCTCACCGACGAAACCAATGTGGTCAGCCTCAGTTCGGGTTCCCTGGGCGGCAAAGGGCGCGGACTGGCTTTTATCAATACGCTGATTTACAATTACGATTTTGAGAAGATACTTCCGCATATCAACATAAGAACACCTAAAACCTCTATCATAGGTACGGATGAATTTGAGTACTTTATAGAGCGTAACAAACTGCAGGACAGGCTTATTGAAGGAATTGACTACGATGAGGTTAAAATCATGTTTCTGGATGCCAGCCTTACCGATACGCTGGTAAAGCGACTCAAGATACTGCTTAAATACATTACCAATCCGCTGGCTGTCAGGTCGTCGGGTTTGTTTGAAGATTCCCTTATGCAGCCATTTGCAGGTATTTTTGAAACCTACCTGCTTCCCAACAATCATCCCGACATCAATGTACGGCTCAATCAGTTGATGGATGCCATCAAACTGGTTTACGCCTCGGTTTATTCCAAAATAGCCAGAGGTTACATCAAAGCCATCAATTACCAGATTGAGGAAGAAAAGATGGCCGTTATTATACAGGAAGTCGTTGGAAACCGTTACGAAAACTGCTTTTATCCGCACATCAGCGGGGTAGCGCAGTCATACAACTATTACCCCTTTGCCCATATGAAACCCGAAGAGGGATTTGCAGTGGCTGCGCTGGGTCTGGGTAAACAGGTAGTTGAAGGTGAAAAGGCTTATCGTTTCTCACCAAAATATCCTGATACTGAGATTAACTCGCCGCGTGATCAGTTTAAAAACTCACAGGTTTCATTTTATGCGGTGGACCTGGGCAAAGAATTTATCAATCTGCTCGAAGGCGAAATGGCCGGGTTGGTAAAGCTTGACATTGACGATGCCGAAAGGCATGGAACCATCAGGCACCTGGCATCGGTATATGATGTTGATAATAATCGCATAGTGCCCGGGCTGACACATGCAGGGCCAAGGATAATAAACTTTTCTAATATACTGAAATACAATTATATTCCTTTGGCTGAAACCATTGCCGCCACTCTTGATGTAGTGCAGGAAGCCATGGGAGCTCCGGTTGAAATTGAATTTGCTGTTGATCTTAATCGCGACAAAGAACTCAAAGCCTCCTTTTATTTATTGCAGATCAAGCCGCTCATCGGCAGCATGCAGGACTTTAGTTTTAACCCCGAAGAACTGGACTCGGAAAAAGTACTGATGTTGTCAGAAAAGGGGATGGGCAATGGTTTGATAGATGATATTACCGATGTTATTTACATTGACATAGCTGCTTTTGACAAAAGAAACACTGTTGAAATGGTTTCTGAAATAGAAGGGCTCAACACTGTTATGCAAGCCGAAAACCGGAAATATCTGTTGATAGGCCCGGGGAGGTGGGGCACCCGCGATCGCTGGATTGGGATTCCGGTGAACTGGCCTCAGATTTCATCTGCCAAAGTAATTGTAGAAACCAGCCTCGAGGGATATCCGCTGGATGCCTCATCGGGTTCACATTTTTTCCACAATGTTACTTCAATGAATGTGGGTTATTTCAGCATACAGCAGGAACTTTCAGGCTCCTGGATCAGGTGGGATATGCTGGATCAACAGGAATTGGTGCAACGAACCAAACATTTTAAACATGTAAGGTTCCCTAAACCTGTGATTATCAAAATGGACGGGAAAAAGCGAATTGCAGCGGCAATCTGCGATTTATAATTATTCTTGCCTTGCCGGCTGAGCATCTTGTTTAAAAGTAAACCAACCTAAGACTAAGGTTGGCAACGCATCATCTCTGATACATTCGAGAAGTCAGGAAATTAGTGAAATGAACTTGTGAATTTGCTATTTAAAACAGGTTGTTTGTTGCTAATTTAATGCAAATCCGTTGAGCAGTTCCTCCATCATGTTTTTGTATTTGCCCAGTAAGTCCTGCGAAGTATAGGCCACCAGTTGAATTGTCCCTTCTGCAGATGAGTAGTAATAACCCATATACGAAAATTTTATTCCCTGAGTAGTGCCGTTCATCTGCATATATAGCAATCTGACCCCATTAACGTTACGATATTCCTTCTTTACAACCTTTATGTCCGGTGCAACAGCCCTGGCATTGGTTACAGCAATATCCATCAGAGTGGATAATGGAATTTCAATCCTTTCAGTAATGAGCATGGCATAACAGTCCTCATTTCTTCTGCCGAACTGAAATTCTGCATCTTCGTTGGTGGCAGATTTGGTAAATTCCCAGAGTTTGGGATTGATCCACACTCCAACACCAACACGTTTGCTGCTTACCTTAAATGATGCATCAGACGGTTTGAAGAATTCTGCAGGATTTTCATCAATCGGGATTATTTCAGAGTTGCTGTCTTCGGCATAGGACCAGGTGCCATCTTCATACAGAAAGACCTGTTCACCGGTAGATGTTACAGCCGGAATCTGGGCAAATATAACAAAGGAAGAAAGCAGAAACGAGAGGATAAGCAAAAAATGTAATTTCATAGAGTTAAGTTTTCTAATGATGATAAGTTTATGCAAATATCATCTTTTTCTATGAAATTCAGAGTCTTCAGGAAACTTTTATTGATGCAATCGCATAATAAGCCGTGTAACAAAACTGCGCGGGTAAAATCTGATGGTAAAAATGAGGAAACGGTTCATCATTCCGTGAATAGCCAGGCGCTTCCCGTTCATCATGGATTTATAGCCATACTCAGCCAGCTCTGTTGCTGTGGCAGGTTTCATCATTTTCATCAGGGCGGGTTCCCTGAATTCTGCTCTTTTCTGGAAACCGGTATCTACCGGGCCGGGACACAGGGTGGTTAAAGTTACTCCGCTTCCCTGTATTTCGGTGGCTATGGCTTCGCCGAATGAAAGAACAAAAGCCTTGGATGCATAATACACCGACATCAGTGGTCCGGGCATAAACGAAGCTACTGAAGCAACATTCATTATTTTCCCTGATTTTGCTTTGCGCATATCAGGAAGAAACTCGCGGGTAAGATGTGCAAGAGCTGTGATGTTCAAATCAATCATCTGATGGTTTTTATCCCAGTTGCTGGTTTCAAAAGGGCCGAGGTCGCCAAAACCGGCGTTATTTACCAGAATTTCGATGTGTAGTTTTTTCTCCCTGATTGTATTAATCAGCTGGGTGCGCTCTTTTTCAACCGAGAGATCAGCCGGAATGCTGATGGCTTCAATATTGTGATTCTTAGCCAGCTGCCGCGCTATGTTGGTTAATTTTTCCTCTGAACGGGCTGTAAGTATAAGATGATGGCCTTTTGAAGCCATAAGCACAGCCAGCTCGAAGCCAATTCCTCCGGATGCACCGGTTATGAGTGTGTATGTTTTGCCGGGAGACATGAGTATATATTTTAGTACTCATGTTAACACCTGTGTAATACGTTTGTTCAGGGGTGAATGTCCTGCCGGCAACACTTTTTTAATCTTTTAACATATCCCTTACCGCTTCAATATTTCCGTCGGTAGGAGCGGGTTCAATACCTAACAGTTTGGCCAGCAGTGAGTAAACATGTACATTGCTGAATGCAGGATGAACATACCCAATTTTAAACGCAGGGCCATCGGCATAAAAAATGGCATGCATATCGGTGTTCGCCGGGTCGTAGCCGTGAGTACCTCCTGTAAATTTCTTTTTTGGCTTGTTCAGTGTGATGCTCCATGATGAATCTGCCACCGCAATTACATCCCCAACTCTCGGGTTTTTGCCATAGTTCAGATGATCAGGTACTTCACCTGCTTTCCAAACCGAAATTCCTTCTAATGGCTTGAGGGCTAAGTAAACAGAGTCGGCATAACTGCCTTCGGCATAAAAATTGAAATTCGGATTTCCGCCTTCCGGCCTCACCGGCCAATGCTCTTTGATGTGCTCAGAAAGAGCAATATTTTTTTCGGATGTAATCGGGCCCATGCCGTGGTCGGACAGCACAATAAAGTTGATGCAATTGCTGTGCGGCAAAGCCCTGATCCTGTCGTAAAGTATGCCTGTATAATGATCAATTTCGGTTATGAGTTCAAAGGTTCTTTTGTCATCAGGGCCATAATTATGTCCCACACCATCGGGCTCATGATAATAACCCATAATCAGGCGCGGCCTTTTTCCTTCCGGAAGGTTTAACCAGGAAATAATTGTATCAATCCGCTGACTGAACGGAACACTGCCATCGTATTTTTTCCAGTAGTCGGGTTGCATTCCATTTATGCTGACATCGGTTCCTACCCAGAAATAAGAAGCGGTAATCAGGCCTTGTTTGCGGGCAGTTATCCAAATGGGTTCACCACCGTAAAATGCCCCGTTGAATCGTGCTTCCTTATTGCCGATGGCATAGGGTTTATCCATCTCACGATCATAAAATGCATTGTTTACTAATCCGTGATGGTCGGGTACCAGTCCGGTAGCTAATGTATAATGATTTGGAAAGGTTTTGGACGGGAAGGACGGAATCAGTGCTTCTGCTTTAACTCCTGCGGCTGCAATTTTATTGAGTGCCGGTGTATTGGTTTTAACCGGATAATCCCAGCGAAACCCATCAAGCGAGATAATCACAGTGATTTGTTCATCGTTACACTGCCCTTTTGAAAGTGAAGGTACAAACAAAACCGTAAGAAGTATCAAACGCACGAGAGGTATTACAAAGTTTTTCATAAAAAAAGTTTAACAAAAAAAACAGTTTAGTTAAAAGTGGAATTTGATTTAGAGGACAACATTTGAAACAGACACTTTTCCTCTCTGCACAAAAGAAATCTTAACTTATAAAAGATTGGTAGAATGTAATAGGAGCCTTATCTAAGCAAGACTTCAATTTCCTCTTTCAATTTTGGAAGATGAATCATTAAAATTCCCCAAATATTTTCGTCAGAGATGTTATCGTAGGCGTGTATAATTTGATTTCTCAATCCTACAATTTTTTTAGCATTTTGTATTGGAAACTCCGGATCAATAGTTAAAATACGGTTGATTGCTTCACCAATGATCTCTAAATCTCTTTCAATAGCTCTTTTTAGTTGAATATCACCCGAGTAGTTTTCGAATCGTTTTTCTTTTTCTGTAAAATAAAAGTCTACTTCATCAATTGCAGACTTTATATCGAAAAGATATTTAAGAATTTTTTCGTTCATAAACCAGGCTTTTTTCTCTGTCAATAACTTTCCGTAAAACAGGGTTTTTAATTGCTTGATTTTCTAAAAGATCTACAGGTCTTTGGAAGAGTTTTTCAAGTTCTTCTTTTAATTCCATGTAGTTGTCAAAATAGTCCAATAAGTCCATTTGGAAAAATTGGATTAAAATATCTACATCACTGTTTTCGTCAAATTTGTCAGTCAGAATAGAACCAAAAAAATACAATTCCTGAACTTTGTGCTTTTCGCAGAGCTCAATCAATTTGTCTTTATTCAGGTCTATTTGTGTCATAAAGCAAAGATATTAATATTTTGTGATGCAGACAAGAATAATCAAACATTGTACCAGGCTGCTTTTAACTGGTGTAAAAAAAAGGAGTCCCGTTTCCGGGACTCCCTGGAACCAATTTTTCTAAAAATTAGTTGAAGATGTACCTGATGGTAAACTGACCCTGCCACCTTGAACTCAGGATACCTGAATCGTCGATAGCCCAGATGTCGCCTTTAGGTTTCTGGAATGAAAAACGGGGAGTTGTGTTGTCTTCTTCAAATCCCTGCATTCTGATAAGAGGATAGTTGCTGTAATAAGCTCCTGAAGCGAAATAGATACGTCCCCAGTCTTTGTTGATCATGTTACCAAGGTTGAAGATATCAAGTGCAAACTGAAGGGTGTTGCGTTTTCCACCAATGTTTACATAAATATCCTGAGCAATGCGGAAATCGAAGATGTTGGTGAAAGGAACACGTGAGTGATTTCTTTCAGCATACTGACCACGACGGCCACTCAGATACTCATCGGCTTCGATAAATGCATTGAGGTCTTCCCACTGCTGATCGGCTGTAAGGGTAGACTCTCCTACAGTAATGTCAACCAGGTTGATATCGCTGCGGTCTTTGGGAACATACATCAATTCAAGGCTCTGATTGTCTTCGCCTAAGAATTTGCTTGATCCGTCAGCATAACCGTAAGAATACAGTTCGCCGGATTGTCCGGTGTAGAAGAGGGTAAGTGTAGTGGCTGTATGTTTCAGATACTCTTTGCGATAAGAAACATAACCTACAATACGATGACCCATGGCGAAGTTGGAAACTGCAAAATCGAGGTCGTTTTTACCACGTACGTTGGGAACCCTCCACTGTGATGAGTTCTGTGAAGAAACTCCATCGTTCATTGATTTGGCGTTACCATAAGAGTAAGCTAAGCTACCTGCAAAACCTTTGTCGAAGTTTTTCTGCAACTGAGCTGTAATGTTGTACGAGTATCCTTTTTTGGTATTTGTGCCGAGGATAATGTCGGTGTAAGCTCTGTTTTTATCAGTAACAGGGTCTTTACCGAGGTCAATTCTGCTCCAGATGGGGCGGTCGTCACCGGTACCGGTCAGGGTGCCGTTCTTCACAAAACGAGCGTTATAATAAAGAACGTTGTTTATGTTTTTGGTGTAAGTAAAGTCAACTGTTCCAACAAGGCCCCAGGGCAATTTGGCGTCAACAGCAACACTGGTGCGGAAAACTTTGGGGAATTTGAAATCTTTGGCAAAGATATCAACCTGGCCTGAAGGCTGTGTAGGAGGAACTGAAGGCTGCTGATCCCAGTTGGGGTTGAAAATCAGTTCGGGGGAACCTGCAGCGGTAACGCGCATACCACCGGTCATAACTGCGTTGTTCTGGAATGATGCTCCCGGCCATACATAAGGAATGCGGCTGGTAAAGAGTCCGGCACCACCACGAATTTGCAAAGTCTGGTCGCCTTTAACATCGTAGTTGAAACCAAAGCGGGGGTTCAGCATAATGGCCGGATCTGGCATCTGACCGGTTTTTGCACCTTCAAGATCCCAACCGTTTGCTTCAAGTATGGGAATTACGTTGTTGTTGAAGTCTTCGTTGAGCGCAGGTGTATCAAGGAACATTGGCATATCCATGCGGAGGCCAAGGGTAACTTTAAATTTGTCGTTAACCTGAATCTCATCCTGAGCGTAGAAGCCAATCTGTAATGCATTGAATTCAGCTGCTGCTTTTGATCCGTCACCTGTAATATTATCAACTGCAGAGAAAGTGCGGTCGAACTGATAGGCAGGCTGTCCGGTAAGGAAATCACTCAGGCTGTTAAATTGGTATGAACCAAATGCCTGACGTACAAAAAGATTGTACATTTTGTAGAACTCATTGTGGGTTCCAAAGGTGAAGGTGTGTTTTCCTTTGTAGATCTCAAAATTATTGGTCAGGGTAATAATGTCCTGATTGAGCTGATTACCGGTTGAGAACTCTTCTGATCCAAAATAAATATTTGAATTTCCGTCTTTGATTCTCACATATGGGAAGTTGTTGCCCATAGGGTCGCGGTCGTCGCGCACATAAGTAAGGCCTACGATAAGGCTGTTGCTCATGCTGCTGCTGATGTTGCTCTTTAACTCAATGGCTGTTGAATTGGTGGTGGAAGGAAAATAAATTCCCGAGTTGGCAAACCTGAGGTTGGTGGTGCTTGAGTTGGAAGGGCTGGTTTGTTCAGCTTTGGTGTACTGATGGCGAATCATCAATTTGTGAACATTATTGATGTTCCAGTCAATACGACCAAAGACCTTAGTGCCTTTAAGAGAACGGGTTACATTGGTATATCCTCCGGGATCGTAGCCAAATTCTTTAAGTTTGCTTACCAGTAGGCCAAGTTCTTCCTGAGTAACTGCACCATTATAGGTTTCGAAGTCAAATGGCTGAGGTGTTTCATCGTTCTGAAGCTCGGCATTTACAAAGAAGAACAATTTGTCTTTTACAATAGGTCCGCCCAAACGGAAACCATAAGTATTTGCTGTAAATGGGTTCAGTTTAACGCGATCAAAATCAGGATTGTCAGTTGGAGTTTTTCCAGCAAGTCCTTCATTACGCATAACATAGTAAGCAGATCCCTGGAATTCGTTGTTACCACGACGGGTTACTGCGTTGATACCAGCACCGGCAAAACCTCCCAGTTTTATGTCATAGGGAGCCACCTGAATAGATACCTGATCAAGAATGTCCATGGAGAAAGGTGAAATCCCTGTTTGTCCGCCATTGGTACCCTGATCGGTAAGTCCGAATACGTCATTGTTTACTGCACCGTCAATATAAATGGCATTGTAGCGATTGTTTGAACCGGCAATTTCAACACCACCAAACTGGGTAACCCTTGCCTGAGGAGTCAAACGGGTATAGTCAGAGAAATTACGTCCAACAGAAGGCATACGCTCAATGGTCTGCAAACTAACGTTGGTTTCAGCACCTGTGCGGTTTCCGTCGAAAATATCGTAGCGGGCGCCCACTACTTCAACGCCTTCAAGAGCACTGGCTTTTTCGCTGAGTTTAACACTCAGTTTGTAAGTCTGACCCAGATTGAGGTAAACTTCGCTGTTGGTGTAACTTTCAAAACCCACGTACGAAACGGTGATTTTGTATGGTCCGCCAACGTTCATGTTGGGGATACGGTAGCTGCCATCAACATCGGTAGTAGTACCATACTGTGATCCCGAAGGAGTATGAACTGCTACAACAGTGGCGCCGGGCAGGCTTTCGCCATTGCTTCCGGTAACTTTACCGTTCATTCCTGATGTGGTAACCTGTGCCATAGCAATAGCCGAGGTCAGCACAAATGCAGCAACAAGCATCATCTGCCTGCCAAAACTGCGCAACAAATTGTCTGTTTTGCTCATTTTTGTTGTTTTGGTTAGTTAATTGATTTTGTTCTTGTGTTGGTGTTGTATTTAATCTGAAATTTTTCTGAGTGTTGTAAATCTTGTTCCAGCAAAGTATTTGATGTTGTTTTTAGCGGTGGCAAAATTAGAACTTTCACTTTTTTTCCGGCAGGGTCAAGAGTTAAGTTATCATTAATTCTGAAAAATAGAATCACTATGTTGCGTTTTTGTGAGTTACCTGCCGGTTTAGTCCAGATCTATCCGCCTGATTAAACGGAGTTTGTGAGTGTACTTTCCTTTTGACTTGTCATAAATACCATGATGGTCCACGGGGTCTATTCTTACTTCACCAGAGGCATGGATAATGCTGTTGCTTCCGGTAAGAATGCCCACATGAATTATATTTCCCTCCTCGTTGTCGAAAAATGCGAGATCGCCGGGTTGAGATTCTTCAATGAGATTGACAAGTTGCCCCTGAGTAGCCTGCATACTGGCATCACGCAACAGCCTGATACCTTTGAGTTTAAAAACCATCTGCACAAGACCTGAACAGTCAATTCCAAATGGTGACCGTCCTCCCCATAAATAAGGAGTTTTCAGGTAGGAAGCTGCAATTTCAACCACATGTTCATAGTTTGTTGAAGGCATAACCGTTGTTCCTTCCGAAATGTGGTAATCTCCGCCCGGCCCGGCATACTTTCCATTAGGTAAAATATAAATGGTGCTTCCCTGCACCAGGGTGAGAGGTGGTAAAGCCCTTGCAGTAAAACTTGCTGTGGTGCCCGAAACCATCACAGAACTGCTGTGCGAAAGAATTTCAATGGTTTCCTGACTTAAAGGAACTATCTGTTTTGCACTGCACCATCCGGTATACTGATCATGTAAAGTGGTGATCTTTACCCAGTCGTTAAAAGTTTCATGAATTTCAACGATATCGCCAAAAAGGAGCTGATTAACCATCTCGGACCTTTCCGAGGGTTCAGCCCTGACTGCAGCAAGTGAAAGATAGCAAATGCCTCCGGCCATTGGGTATTGCAAACGTTATGTCGGGCAAATATATTGAAATACACATATACAAAGAATTAAAGTAATTAACAATGAGAGTCATTTTGTTGATAACTTTCCCTTCGTTTGTTTGTTACTTTTTGATTGTGAATGAATTGTGTGTTAAAGTCGCAGTTTTATAAATTTTTAACCTTTCTCCAAATTTTGCAAATGTCAGAAACCTTTGTAATTTTCGTGGTTCGCAATCACCCTTTTTGCTCAAAAGTATGGATAAATTCCTGAATAAACTGCGTGATCAGTATGATCTGATAGGTAAGATTTTTCTGTTCGTTTTAATGATTGCCCTGTTGCTGGCTATTTTTCCCCGCGAAGGGAAGTTTCGTTATGAATATCAAAAAGGTAAACCCTGGCAGCACTATGATCTGATCGCGCAGAGCGATGTAGCCATTTTAAAGCCTGAAGCTGAACTGCAGGCCGAAATAAATGAGGCTCTGCTTGCAGCAAGACCATATTTCCGCAGAGATCACAGTGTTGTAAGTGTACAAACCAACAACCTGATAAATGCTTTTAATAAACTCAGAGAATCAGAAAAAGGCAGGGGAATGTTTCAGAATATACAACACAGCGATCCTTTGCTTTTTATGCTCAGATTATTGGATTCGGTTTATGCAACAGGAGTAATAGGTCTTACTACCGAGATTGAGAACCGCCCTTCCGATTACGAAATTTTTGAAACTGATAATAATACTGCATTCAGGAAGCGGGTTTCTGGTTATTTTACAATAAAGAGTGCTGCCCAATTCATAGAGAGAAAAACTGATGAGGCAGGACTTCCGCAGCCACTGCGCGAAATTCTGCTGAGCTCATTGCGTCAGAACCTGATATTTGATGCAGAAAATACCAAAAGAGCCCGTGATCTGATTGTAAACGAAATATCAACTACCCGTGGAATGATTCAAAGTGGTGAACGGGTAATTTCAAGAGGAGAACTGATCAATGCTGAAAAATTTCAGATTCTTGAGTCCATTCGGCTTGATTATCAGGCAAAACTGGGCGATGGGTTTCAGTACGAAAAAATCCTGCTGGGCCAGTTTATTCTAATCGGCCTGACAGTGATTGTTTTTATTCTTTTTATGCTTTCGTTCAGGCGCGATATTTTTATTGATAACAAAAGGCTGCTCATGCTTCTGCTTATTATTGTAATTATGGTTTATGCTGCGGCCTCTACCATGAAGCACAATCCCGGGTTGCTGCAACTGCTGCCTTTTTGTCTCGTTCCTATTGTAGTGCGGGTGTTTTACGATACCCGTATTGCCTTCTTTGTACACGTAATCACTCTTATTTTAACCGCCTTCATGGTGCCAAGCGGTTTTCAGTTTCTTTTTCAGCAACTGGTTGCAGGTATTATTGCCATTATTTCAGTGGCTGAGTTTCGCCGCAGGTCGCAGTTTTTTCTTACTGCACTGGCCATCTTTGCCACTTACTCTCTGGTATACACAGGTATGCTGCTGATACAGGATGGTAGCATTGAAAATATCAATTACCAGATGTTCGTTTTGTATCTCGGAAGTGCAGCCTTTACTTTGCTGGCTTATCCTATCATTTTTGTTTTTGAAAAGCTGTTCTCTCAGGTTACAGATGTAACCCTGATGGAGCTCTCCGATACCAACAGCCCTTTGCTCAGGCAGCTTTCGCTATATGCACCCGGCACTTTCCAGCATTCCATGCAGGTAGCCAATCTCGCTGAAGCAGCCATTTATGAAATCGGAGGCAATACGCTGCTGGTTCGTACCGGAGCCTTGTATCATGACATTGGTAAAATGGAAATGCCTATGTATTTTATTGAAAATCAGCTATCGGAGATGAATCCGCACGACGAACTCAGCTATGAGGAAAGTGCACGGATAATCATAAGTCATGTAATCAAAGGCATTGAAAAGGCTAAAAAGCACAAATTGCCCGAAGTGCTGATTGATTTTATAAGAACCCACCATGGAACCCGCATGGCTGAGTATTTTTATAACAAACAGCGCATTGAGTTCCCTGAAAGCGAGATCAGGGACAAGGATTTCCGTTATCCCGGGCCTGCTCCGTTTTCAAAAGAGACTTCGGTGCTCATGATGGCCGATTCGGTTGAGGCAGCATCGCGCAGCATAAAGTCGCACACTGCCGATTCCATCAGTAATCTGGTAGAGAATATTATTGACAAACAGATTGAAATGAAACAGTTTGTAAATTCTGATCTTACGCTGAAAGATATTACCAGAATTAAAAAAGTACTCAAGAAAAAACTTATGAGTATTTATCACGTACGTATTGAATATCCTGCTTTGTAGTAAAAAATGGTAACTCAGGCAACAGGAGTTGATTGCCCGGGTTTGTGATTCTGCAGATAGACTATTGTTTCGGGGCCAAGGTTAAACAGCAGATCCAGAATGCTCAGGTTCTCAAGAAATTCATTCCGGTCAGAAAATACCTGAATGTACGGTTTGAAGGTTTTGATTTGATAAACGTGCTGAACCTGCTTTTTCGGCATGATGAGCCCGCGCATGTCGTAGTAGTTAACAGGTTTATTTTCAAATGTTTGAGTATAGTCAAACTCTTTTTTCAGACCAATAAGTTTTAAACATAAGTTCAGAATACTGATATTGAGATCTTTGAGCAATGCCGGTGGATTCAGGAAAAGCTGCTCAAAATGGTCACGGTAGTAAATAAAGAAAGGTGATTTGCTGTATGCCGATTCAATGGTTCTCCAGTGTGTAATGTTCCAGTTTGTGGAATTGTCCAGTTCAATGATTTTAAATGGAGAGTTGTTGCCCTGTGGTTTATTCACCGGAACACTCAATACTGTAATGCCTTGTGCAGTAGCAATCCGGTAGCGGTTTCTGCAGGTTTGTTTGGGGTACGATTCCTGCATTTCTATGCTCACCTGCGGGGCATGAAGCAGCCATGCAAAAAACTCTGCATCGGGGAAACAGGCCGGAGGCAATAGTACTGCTGGAATTTCCTGCATTTGATTTTAAAATTTCGGCAAAAATAGAAAATAAAACAGGCCCGGGAAACCCCGGACCTGTTTGGATTAATCAAATCAACAACAATATTCTTAATTGGCGTTTTTATGCAAAAGCACGTCGTCAATAGCCTGAATAAGCGCATGTTTGGGGAGAGCTCCCTGTGCCATCTGGGGTTGGCCGTCGGCCGGGCAGAAAAGCATACTCGGGATGCTGCGAATGCCAAAAATCTGTGAAAGCTCCTGCTCTGACTCAGTATCAACTTTGTAGATGTTTATCTTGCCTTCATATTCTTTTGAAAGCTCATCCAGAATCGGGGCTACCATTTTGCAGGGGCCGCACCAGTCTGCATAGAAGTCAATAATACATGGGAGTTTGCCTTCAAACTTCCATTCCTGGTTTTTGTCGAAATCGAAAACCTTTTCTTTAAAGGTTTCAAAGGTTAAATGTTCCATTATTTGTAATTGGGTAAATCGTTGATTATTTCTGTGAAGTGGGCTGAGCAAGTAAGAGCTCCTTGATCATTTTTTCAAATTGCTCTTTGGGCAAAGCTCCCATGGTCATTTGTGGCTGTCCCTCGGCAGGGCAGAACAAAATACTTGGAATACTGCGGATACCAAATACCTGAGCAAGTTCGCGCTCTTTATCGGTGTCAACTTTGTAAATTACAATCTGATCCTTGTATTCGGCAGCAAGCTCAGCCATGATGGGTGCAATTTTTTTGCAGGGGCCGCACCAGTCTGCATAAAAATCAATAATGCAGGGTTTGTCGCCTTTAAAAACCCATTTGTCGGGGTTCTCTTCGTAGTTGAATACTTTGTCAATGAACATGGCTTTGTTCATCTGAATTACTTTTCCTTCCTGTGTGTCGTTGCTTGCGTTGGCTGATTTTGCAGGCTCTCCTGCAGTAGTCTGTCCGTTTCCGGTTGACTGATTGCATCCAAACAAAGCAAGACTTGCAACAAGTGCAATAGATAAGAGGTGTTTTTTCATATAAGTGTCAAAGGTTAGGTTCAATTTTGTTTTCACGCTGCAAAGGTAGATATTTTTTATTTTAAATCGCATAAATATCACCAAAAAAAGTTAATTTTGCAGCGCACATTTAACAACAAGTGTCGTGCCAATTTGTTTATTGTTGAAATTCAACGCGATAGAATTTGTCTTCCATTAATCTGTCACATCTGTTTAAGAGCCTCGATCCTGAAGAGTTCAATTTCAGGTTCTCGTCGCCCGATCATTGCCTTGAGGTAATTGCCTCAGAGAAATGGCGCGAAGGTTATGTATGCCGAAAATGCGGGCATACCAATTATTGCAGCGGTAAAACACCTTTTTCCAGAAGGTGCACCCGATGCAAGACCGATGAGTCAGCAACTGCCCACACCATTTTTCACCGTTGCCGGATTCCCATCACCGATGCATTTGAGATAGCCTATATGGTATGCGGCACGCCCAAAATATCGAGTTATGAGTTGTCGCGCCGCCTCGAAACCCGCCAAATGACCTGCTGGAAATTCAAAAAGCGAATCATGGAGTGCATCGAAGAGGGCAGGGGACTGCAACTTTTCGAGCCGGAAATAAGAAAGAACACTAAGGCTGAAGCCTCTATTTCCTGATAAACCTTACCTGTCTCCAGTCATTTACTGAGTTGATTCTCAGTAAATAGACTCCCTGTGGAAGATTGCCGGTTTCAATTACCGCCTGACCATTTCCTGTTTTAATCAATGCTTTTCTGCTCATCAGTTTGCCAGTTACATCAAATATGCTGACTTCACTCACATTGCTGAAGGAATCTGGTAAAACAATATTCAGAAAATCATCAGCAGGGTTAGGATATACCAGCAGGGTTTTGCCTGCGATAAGATTGTTTTCAACACTTCCCTGCGGTGCCCAGCTTATTTCCCAGCCGGGGGCAGTACCTTGTCCGTCGGTGGTGAAGACCAGATATGCTTTACCTCCCGGTATAATAACATTTCCCGGAAGCGAGTCGCCGGTAAGGGAGGCAACAAGCTGCTGATTGCTGAGATCATAGATTTTTAAGAAATCTTTTCCTTCTTCAAGATCAAAATAGTTGAAGGTCAGCGAGAGAGGAACCAATTGTTCCGGGATGATCCTCCATTTGCAGATGCTGTTGTTCGAGTACTTTTTGTCACCACTGCCATCATCAAATAGTCCTGAAGGGCTGTTAAAAGTTGTTGTTCCCGAACAATAAACCGGCAAAATACTTTTATAGGAAGCCAGAAATCCGTCTGCATTTCCTTCCTCACCCGAAAACCAGACATAGGCTTCATTGCCGGAAACAGTTATCATTCCGGGATTCTGGTTCTGAGTAACTTCTGCAAGCAGATTCGTCATATTGCTGTTGTCGTAAATCCTGATAAAATCTCCGTTTGCTAAATCAGCGTAAGGAAACTGCAATTGAATAGACGATATGCTGTCGAAGTCCGGTTCATCGGGAGCTATCTGCCAGAAACATTCGCTGCCGCCGGGATAATTGATCATGTTGCTGCCATCGGTAAAGGTTCCGCTGATGGTGGTAAGGCTGCTGTTGTTGCTGCAGTATTCAGGATAGTTATACATTGTGGTATCAGGGTAGATATCTTTGATCACTTCCTGTGCGAAATTGAAATTATTTCCGCCCGGTGTGAGGGCCGACAGCAGGAAATAACCATCATAAGATCCGCTCCAGCCCCAGTTGAAGTGGTAAAAGTTATCAGGTGCATATCCGTCGCAAACAAAAGCATGTCCGTTTTGAGAACCAACGCCTTCCCATCCGGCATAATAGAGTGGTTTGCGGGCTTCGAGATTGGCCACCAGAATGCTGTCCCAGTTCATGGTGGTGGTATCTCTGAAAATGTATTGTGTTTGCGGACCATATTTGAAAAAGTTTCTCATGGAATTGGCCGCACTGTGGTTCCACATTCCCGATCCGTTGGGGCCGTAGTCCATATCAAATGAAATTCCCAGGTGGTAGAGTAACTGAGCAATATATGGATTTGCACTGTTCAGTGATGTTTCCATGCCATTCCACAAATAGGTGGTTTCTTCAAAATTGGCGTATTGCACACCATACACGGGGTGAACATAGCTGTACTCTCCGGTCCCCTGGTTGGGCCAGCGATGATAAAACATCAGCTGCCCTACTGCTGTTGCCACACAGCCGGCGTAACATCGTCCGCCGGGCCCGGCCGGGTCGGGCGGACAGGCACCGTTGTAATAATTTCCCTGATCCCATTGTGTTTGCAGCATAGGTTCCACGGTTCTGCCCGAAGATTTTATATTTCCCGAGAGGTAAGCATCACGTGCCTGAATAATTTGTTCAGGTGTGGAGCCCTGAGATTGGGCAAATTCAATCTGCCTTCCGTAATATCTGAGCCAGGCCTGCAGCGCTTCGGGCAGGTTTTCGCCGGTAAAGCTGCCTTTCAGGCTGTAACCCAGAACCGGAAAAGTATGCTTGCTTTCTGCAATCAGCACAAAACCACCATTTTCGAAATTTACTGCTTTTGCAACTGTAAAATCACCAGCTTTCACATCAGTTGTATTTGTAATTCGCGGTACAAAAACTGAGGACTTGTTGTGAATCATTTGCCTTTCGGCGAAAAAATTGCCGGCAATGCGAATATGTTCCGGTTTGCCGGATTGAGCTATCAGTTGAGGTGAAAAACAAATTATGGCAAAAAGGCAAAGGTAAAAGTGTTTCATGTTTGTGGAGGTAGATGATGTTTCAAAGATAATAATTTTCCTCAACCTGGTTTGATTTGGGATGGATTTTGGCGACTGTAATTATTCAGTACACTGTCATGAAATAGTACAGTATAAGTGCGCAGAAAGATGACACTTGTTAACTGATTAACAGGTCTGTTATTTCAATAACATTTGTATATTATTGATAAACAATGTATTATAATTTGTGGCACGGCAATTGGAATAAGGGTACCGACCTAAGTTAAAAAATCAAACAACATGGCAAGATTCACGCTACCCCGCGATCTCTACTTCGGAGAAAACGCACTCGCAGAACTGAAAAAACTAAAAGGCCGCCGTGCTATCATAGTAGTCGGAGGCGGATCTATGAAAAAATTCGGCTTTTTGAATCAGGTTGAGACCTACCTTCAGGAAGCAGGAATGGAAACACTGGTATTTGAAGGAGTAGAGCCGGATCCATCGGTGGAAACGGTAATGCGGGGAGCTGAAGCCATGCGGCGCTTTGAACCCGACTGGATTGTATCCATCGGAGGCGGATCGCCCATTGATGCAGCCAAAGCCATGTGGGTGTTTTACGAACATCCTGAAGCTACATTCGAAGAAGTTGCCAAACCGTTTAATATTCCGGCACTTCGCAACAAAGCCCGTTTTGTAGCCATACCGAGCACCAGCGGAACAGCCACCGAGGTAACCGCTTTTTCGGTAATCACCGATTACAAAACCCAGATCAAGTATCCTCTGGCAGATTTTGAGATTACTCCCGATATCGCCATTGTTGATCCTGCTCTGGCTTACACTATGCCTCAGGAGCTCACCGCCCATACAGGTATGGATGCGCTGGCACATGCTACCGAAGCCTATGTAGCTGTGAACCGTTCCGATTTTTCAGATCCTCTGGCTCTCAAAGCCATTCAGATGATTAAAGATAACCTGGTAAAATCATACCACGGCGATAAAGTTGCCCGCGACAAAATGCACATTGCCCAGTGCCTGGCCGGAATGGCATTCTCGAATGCGCTGCTAGGAATTGTACACAGTATGGCCCATAAATCGGGTGCTGTTTTTCATATTCCGCACGGATGCCTGAATGCCATTTACATGCCGGTAGTGATTGACTACAACCGCAAGGTTTGTGCAGGCAGGTATGCTGAAATAGCCCGATTCATCGGGTTGCCGGGCACAACTGACGATGAACTCACCGATGCATACCGCGATTTCTGCACAGGACTGAACGATGAGCTGAATATTCCTCAGACTCTGCAGGCATACGGAATAACCGAAGATATGTTCCTCTCGAATGTTGACCGCATTTCTGCCAATGCAGTGCTTGACGCATGTACTGGTTGCAACCCCCGCGAAACCGGCGAAAATGAATTCAAAACCTTGTATTCGGCTGCTTATTACGGAAACAAAATAAGCATCTGATCTTACAGATAAGTTCTTTCTCTTTTGTGTGTTTACTTACCGGCAGAAGGCACTGCTTTCTGCCGGTTTATTAAAAACCAGCGTTATGTTTACAGTAATCAGCCGCAAAGCCATTGCAAAAGATATTTTACTGATTGAAGTTTTTGCGCCCCGCATTTCAGCAGCCATTCTTCCCGGTCAGTATATTGAAGTGAAACCTTTAGCCGCATTGCCATATCTGGCGGTTCCGGTAGTAAAGGTCAATGCCACCACTGGCACACTAACATTTATGGTGCAAGCCGTTGAACCTACCGGTTCGCTTTTGGTAAATGACCCCGGAATTTCGATTTTCGAAAACATTTCGGGCCCGGTGGGCAAGCCATCACTGCTTACAGAATGTAATGATCCGGAGCTTAAGTCTGCCAATTTTCTTTTTGTTGCCGGTGGGCTGGGCGTGGCATCTGCAATGGCGCAGATCAGCTGGCTAAGGAAAATCGGGGCACAGGCCGATGTATTGCTCGAGGCAGATACTCAGGCCAGCCTGTTGTTAAAAGATGAATTTGAAAAAATATGCCGGAACGTTTATCTGGCAACTGCCGATGGTAGTCTGGGATTTCATGGTTCAGCCGCTCAATTACTCACAATGCTGCCCCATGAACAGGTGAAGGCCTATGACCTGATCACTGTTTTTGGCCCTATGAAGATGATGAAACAAATATCAGACTTCACTTTGAGTCATGGAATCCCCGCTACTGCCGGTTTTGTTGAAATACTTACCTCGGCCGGTCTTACTTCTTTCAGGTTGGATGTGTCTGGCATAGCTGCCGAAGTATCAGTTTCGGGACCCGAATTCAACGCACATCTGGTAGATTTTGATCATGCCATAAGCAGGGCAAGCATCAGTGTGAAAACTTCTGATGAATCTGCCGATGTGATAAAACTGAAAGGACTGCCTCCGCAGAAAACAGAAGGTGCACTGCCCAGACAGGCATAAAATCAGCGCATCATGGAATCAAGGAACTTCAACTCTCTTTTCAGGCGCTCAGAGCGGAAACGCTTTGTAACCACTGCTCCTTTTTTTGAAGATCAGGATGAGCCATATGTTTATCCGGGAATCAGCCGGAAAAGGTTGCAGGTAGATGAGGTTAAGCGTTTTGGCTTGTATCTGGCATGTCTGAAACTCATGAAACTCAGAGGGAGAATAGATATTTCCATAGAATCCATCGAGGTAGAAACCGGAATAAAAGCATTTCAGATAGAAGAAGACTTTTTGATGAACGGAATGATGATTTCGGGTCAGAAAGCATTTCATATCAGCAGTTTGATTCGTGCAGCTGAAGAATTACTGGGTTATTACAACGAAACTGAGTCGTTTCTT
This sequence comes from Lentimicrobium sp., assembly GCA_024709105.1. Taxonomy (GTDB): domain Bacteria; phylum Bacteroidota; class Bacteroidia; order Bacteroidales; family Lentimicrobiaceae; genus Lentimicrobium. Next base: position 33,908 of record JANJXJ010000224.1, read on the forward strand.
GTGGGAGCCGGTAAACTGGGAACTTCGCTGCTGTTAAAGGAAAATCTGGGTCAGACCAGCTTGAAAATAGTGGCGGCATTCGACAACGACTACAGAAAAATCGGTAGTCAGATAGGTTCAATTAAGGTAATGTCGCCCGACAAAATAATTCCACTTGCAACACGCATGCATGTCAGTCTTGGAATTATTGCCACTCCGGCCGGCGAGGCCTCCCATGTTGCCGATATGCTGGCCGGTGCAGGCATGAAAGCCATCTGGAATTTTACCCCCGATTCCATTGCCCCCGGCAACGACATAATTGTGGTGAATACCCGGCCTGGTGATGATATTGGCGCAGCTTATGACCTGATTACAGCCAAACTGAGAAGCAAATCAGGCAGCAACCCATTAATTTAAACATGATGAATCCACAATTCAGGATAGTTATTTGCATGGGAAGTTCATGCTATGCCCGGGGCAACCGTGTGAGCCTCGAAATCATCAAAGCCTGGCTGGCTGAGCGGAAAATTGATGCCGAAATCAGTTTTAAAGGTCAGTTATGCTCGGGGCTTTGCAGCAAAGGGCCTGTGTTGATTATCAACGATCATGCTTATCAGGACGTAAATCCGGCCAACGTGATCAACATTCTGAAAGGCGCTCTCAATGGTGTAAATGTTTGAATTTTGATGCAATGGACAGAATGCAGCCTGTTTTCACCGAAACCAACAATTGCCAGGATTGCTACAAATGCATCAGGGAATGTCCGGTGAAAGCCATTAGAATTGAGTCAGACCGGGCATCCATTGTCAAAGAGTTCTGCATTTTTTGCGGACGTTGCACCTTGATTTGTCCCTCGGGAGCCAAAAAAGTGCGCGATGATGTTTCGCGGGTAAAACGAATGTTGCGCCGCGAAAAACCTGTCTATGTTTCATTAGCTCCTTCGTTTGTTGCTGAATTTCCGGAGTTTACACCCGGAGAACTGGTTGCGGTCATCCGCAAGCTGGGTTTTGCCGGAGTGTCGGAGACGGCCTTAGGCGCAGAAAGAGTTACCAGAGAAACACATGCCTTTCTTTGTCAATCGGAGCCTGGTATTTTTATCAGTTCAGCCTGCCCTTCGGCCGTTGATTATATACGCAAATATTGTCCGGAACTCACTACTTCTATTATATCTGTTAACTCACCACTGATGGCACATGCAGCCATGCTCCGGCAGTATTTTGGAAGCGAAATCAGGGTGGTCTTTATCGGACCGTGTGTTGCAAAAAAGAATGAATCCGATGATTTTTCGTCACTGGTGGATGCAGCACTCACCTTCCGCAACCTGAGAAACTGGCTGGAGGAAGAAGGATTGATTTCGGGACTGATCAGCCCCTTTGCTGAAGAATCGTTTGTACCGTTTACATCTGCTGATGGCAGCTTGTATCCCATGGATGGCGGAATGACTTCAACCATTACCAATCTGGGCAGATGCAAAGATGTTAGTTATATGCATGTTTCAGGTATTGAAAATATTAAGAGTGGATTAAAAGGCATTCAAAATACAATACCAGGAAAACAAAAGATATTTCTTGAACTGCTGGTATGCGATGGCGGCTGCCTGAATGGCCCCGGCATGTCGCAGAATCATGGAACCATCATAAAAAATCTTCAGGTTGAGAATTACCGGGCGGGCCTGGCAAGGGAGGCAGTGGTACTGGCTGATGAAGCCAGTGTTCCTGTGCGTTCTGATTTTTGTACCATCAGTCAGCCGGTGGTGGTTTCCGGTTTCAGCGAAGCCGAAATTGAAGAGGCTCTGAAAACAGTAGGTAAAAGTTCAAGATCAGATGAGCTGAATTGCGGGGGTTGCGGCTACAACAGTTGCAGAGACTTTGCCATTGCCATGCTCCGCGATATGGCAGAGCGGCAGATGTGTGTTTCGTATATGCGGCGGGTAGCTTCGGATAAGGCAAGTGTTTTGTTGCAGCGCATGCCTTATGGTGTAATTCTGGTAGATGACAGTCTTCATATTATAGAAAGCAACCGTGCATTTGCAAATCTGGTTGGCAACGACCTGCCTTTGCTCTGGGAAGCAAGGCCGGGGCTTCAGGGAGCCGACATACGCAAAATGCTGGGCTATCATAAAGTATTCAGCAATGTGTTGTCCTCAGGCAACGATTTGATTGATAAAAATATAGATGAAAAGGGAAGAATGATTAATCTCTCCGTTTTCACCATACAGCGGCATCGTATTGTTTGCGGTATTGTTCAGGATTTGCATCAGCCCGAAATTATTCAGGAGCAGGCAATTGGTAAAATACGGCAGGTTGTACGCGAAAACATGGCAACAGTGCAGAAGGTGGCATTTCTTTTGGGTGAGAACGCTGCCCGCACCGAAGCCATGTTGAATGCCCTGGTAACCGAGCAAAACAAACACTGAGATGGAAGGCGGTGAAATCTACATCGAAATAGCAGCCCGGCAACTCAGCAAAAAAGGTGAGTCTATCTGCGGTGATGTTTTTCTTTCCAGGAAAATTCAGGAAGAAAACAGGGTAATTACTGTGCTCAGCGATGGGCTGGGCAGCGGCGTAAAAGCCAATGTGCTGGCAACGCTCACAGCTACCATGGGCCTGAATTTTACAGTAGAAAGATATCCGCATGAGCTCACAGCGCGAACCATCCTCGATACACTTCCTGTTGACAGGGCCCGAAAAATAAGCTATGCTACTTTTACCATTGTAGACAGCGATGCTGATGGTGAAACCCGCATTGTAAACTTCGACAATCCGGCCCCTCTCATCATCCGCAACCGTAAGTTGCTGAAACCAGACAGAAAACGCCTGGTGATTGATAAAAAGGCTGGCAATGAGCGCGAACTGGAGTACTCCACTTTTAATGCCCGCCGCGAGGACAGAATTGTGCTGGTCACCGATGGTGTAAGTCAATCGGGAATTGGCACTGCCATGTACCCATTCGGCTGGGACGTGCCCGATATTGGTGGTTGGATTTGCGGTGTGCTTGAGCAGGAGCCGGGAATTTCGGCTGCTGATCTTTCGGGCAGACTGGTAGAGAGAGCACATGCCAACGATATTTTCTCAGCCCGCGATGATGCATCCTGTGTGGTAATCTATTTCAGAAGACCCAGGAAACTGCTGTTGTGCTCGGGCCCGCCATATCATAATGCCGACGACACCAGACTTGCGAAGATTGTGGAGTCATTTGCCGGACAAAAAGTACTCTGCGGTGGTACAACAGCCGAAATTGTTGCCAGAGAAACACAGCAGGAGGTTGAGGTGAGCCTCGACTCCATGTCTGATGGAATTCCTCCGGCATCGCAAATGAAAGGAGTAGATCTGGTAACTGAAGGAGTGCTGACACTAGGCCGGGTTTCGGCCCGTTTGGAGGAGGGGGTAAATACACCTGTAAGGGGAAAAGATGCTGCATCTGCTTTGTTGAATCTTTTGCTGAATAACGATCAGATATTTTTACTGGCCGGCACCCGAATCAACGAGGCACATCAGGATCCCAGCCTGCCTGTTGAGCTGGAAATCCGCAGAAATGTGGTAAAAAAAATCAGGCGGCTTCTCGAAAATAAGTATCTCAAAGAGGTACATCTTGATTTTATCTGAAAAATACCCTGAAAATGACTGAAAAAACAGAAGTAAGTATTTGTTTCGGAACCCTGTGCTTCATTATGGGTGGATCTGCTTTTGAACTGCTTTCCGAACATCTGGACGAAGAACTCAGGGAAAAGACTCTGATCAGGGGGATGAATTGCCCGGGGTACTGCAATCAAACATCCGAGTACGGAAAACCTCCTTTTGTAAAGGTAAATAATACCCTGATAAGTGAGGCCAATCTGCAAAAGGTAATTACTGCTGTTAAAAAGGAGGTATTACATGGCGCAGACAAATAATGCCACCCTCATTCGCAGGGAGATCATTACCCGCCTGTGCCGGCTGTATGCCGAAAACCGGCTCGATGAGATCGACCGCATTCCTCTGGAAATGGCTCCCCGCAATACCACGGCTCATAATTCGCGCTGCTGCATTCATAAGGCAAGGGCAATCATCAGGTACAGAATCATGGCCCTGCTTGGGTTTAATGTGGCTGATGAAACCGACGAACTTGAAACTTTGTACAGCTATGCACTGAGGTCGCTTGCCGGAACCGACCGCGGAAAAGGTGTGCTTACGGTGGTTGACGAAGCCTGCACCTCGTGTGTAAAAAGTAATTATACCGTTTCAAACCTCTGCAGGGGTTGCCTGGCCTCACATTGTATGGTTACCTGTCCAAAACAGGCAATTACCATGGAAAACGGACAAGCGAAGATTGACCCGGCCCGATGTGTGGGCTGTGGCCTTTGCCAGGATGCATGCCCGTATCATGCCATTATTTATGTGCCTATTCCCTGCGAAGAATCTTGTCCGGTTAAGGCCATTTACCGCAATGCTCAGGGTATTGAAGAGATTGATTACGAAAAGTGCATACATTGTGGAAAATGTATGGTGGCTTGCCCGTTTGGCGCAATTATGTACCGTTCGCAACTGATACATGTACTGCATCAGATTGCCAAACCTGCGAAACCTGTGGTGGCCATGCTGGCTCCGGCGGTTTGCGGGCAGTTCAGGGCCGATTATACCGCTGTTGCGGATGCCGTTAAACGACTCGGATTCACCGACGTGTTTGAAGTAGCCGAAGGAGCTGTACTTACAGCCCGGCACGAAGCCGGAGAGCTTGCTGCGCATTTGGAGTCGGGCCGTGAGTTTCTCACAACTTCCTGCTGTCCGGCATGGGTAGAGATGGCCCACAAGCACCTGCCTAAATTTTTACCTGATGTTTCTGAAACCTGGTCACCCATGCGGTACTCTGCTTCAATGATCAGGGAAAAATACCCCGATGCAATGGTTGTTTTTATAGGACCCTGTGTTGCCAAACAGGCAGAGGCCTTAAAATACCCGGGAGTTGATTTTGTAATGACCTTCGAGGAACTCGGTTCTTTGATGATAGCGCTGAATGTTGATTTTCAGGATTCTGATGCCTCCGTGCCTGGCGAAGTTATACGCGAACGGGCATTTGCCATCAGCGGCGGTGTGGCCGGTGCTGTAGCACAGTATTATCAGGGAGAAGTATTAAAACCATTGGTAATCAATGGTATTAACAAGAAAAACATTGCCCTGCTGCGCAAACTGTCTGCCACAAAACATGACTATAATTTGATTGAAGTAATGGCTTGCGAGGGTGGCTGTTTGTCGGGGCCTGCTGGTATCAGCGCACCGGCAGTGGCGCGTAAGCTTTTTAATGCCAGGTCGGGCATATCGGTTGACCAGATTGCAATTACCGGATTTTAAAAAAGTAACGTAAACAAAAATAGACATGAAAGTTTCAGAAAAACTAGCGCTGTTAAAGGCTAAAAGAGAAAAGGCCTCGGCCATGGGAGGGCGTGAAAGGGTGGATAAACAACACGAAAAAGGCAAACTTACAGCCCGCGAAAGAATTGAGCTGCTGTTTGATGAAAATACATTCCGTGAAATAGACACTTTTGTTTCGCACCGTTCCACCAATTTTGGAATGGAGAAAACAGAAATAGTTTCAGATGGTGTAATCACCGGGCATGGACTGGTAAACGGCCGGCCGGTATTTGCCTTTTCGCAGGATTTTACCTCAAGTGGCGGATCGCTGGGCGAGATGCATGCCGCCAAAATCTGCAAAATCATGGATCTCGCCATTAAGGCAGGAGTGCCTGTGGTAGGACTCAATGATTCAGGAGGTGCAAGGGTAGAAGAGGGGGTTGATGCATTAAAAGGATATGGAGAGATATTCTTCAGAAACTCAAGGGCTTCGGGAGTTATTCCGCAAATTTCTGCGATTATGGGGCCATGTGCCGGTGGTGCGGTTTATTCTCCGGCCATGACCGACTTTGTGTTTATGGTGAAGAAAACCAGCCATATGTTCATCACGAGCCCTTATGTTATTAAGACTGTGACCGGCGAAGAAACCACATTCGAAGAGCTGGGTGGTGCCATGGTGCACAATACCAAAAGCGGAAATGCACATTTTGCCTGCGAAAATGATGAACATACCATTGAGCAGATCAGGGAATTGCTTGATTATCTGCCCGATAACAATATGAGTTCACCTCCACGCATAGGCATGGGCGATGATCCTGCGCGTGAGTGCGAAATGCTGAACACCATTATTCCTGATGATGCCAGAACCCCCTACGATATGAAAGAGATCATCAGGGAAGTGGTGGATGCAGGCGATTTTTTTGAAGTTCATGAACACTTTGCAGAAAACTGCATCGTGGGTTTTGCCCGCCTCAACGACAGATCGGTTGGTATAATTGCCAATCAGCCCATGGTTTCTGCCGGCTGTCTCGATATTGATGCTTCCGACAAAATCAGCAGGTTTATCCGTACCTGCGACGCCTTTAACATTCCGCTCATCACTTTTGTGGATGTACCCGGATATCTGCCCGGTGTTCATCAGGAATGGGGCGGAATCATCAGGCATGGCGCAAAGTTGCTGTGGTCGTATTCCGAAGCTACAGTGCCCAAGTTTACAGTTGTAATTCGCAAGGATTATGGCGGGGCTTATCTGGCCATGAGTGCCAAACAACTGGGAGCTGATATGGCATTTGCCTGGCCGACCGCCGAAATTGCCGTGATGGGTGCCAAAGGTGCTGTGGAAGTGCTTTCGGGTTACCGAAAGGAAATCAAGGAAGCTGCCGATAAAGAAGCCAAAACCAAAGAGAAGATAGCTGAGTACGAAGAGGCATTTAATGTGCCGTATCTGGCTGCACAAAGAGGGTACATTGATGAGGTAATTCTGCCTTCTGAAACCCGGCAGCGGCTCATTGATGCCCTGGAAGTAATGGCTACCAAAACCGAAGCCCTTCCTCCCAAAAAACATGGTAATATCCCTCAATAACACCCCTGAAATGACACGCAAGGAAATGAAAATGAAAGCCGCTGCTGTTGCCGTAAGTTATTACCTGAAGAATCAGTGTGAAACCTGCGAAAATGTGTCGGTGAACGAATGGGCCAGAACTGGCCTGAAAATGGCCATGAACAGCAGAGAAATTCTGCAGCTTAAAGGCAGAATGCCCCGAAATAAATAATCACCCAAAACTTTTAAAAACATGACGAACTTTGATAAACACGGGGTTCTTGAAATGACCCCCATGAATTATAACCCCGACAGGCCAGTAGCTGCAAACCCGGTAAAAATTCAGGATGTGAGCCTGCGTGACGGCCACCAGTCGCTGTTTGCAACCCGTGGCCGCACCGAAGATATGATTCCGGTTGCCGAAATGATGGATGAGGTTGGTTTTCATGCCATTGAAACCTGGGGTGGAGCCACTTTTGATACCATGCACCGTTACCTGAACGAAGATCCCTGGGAAAGGTTGAGAATCCTGAAGAAATATATGCCCAAAACTCCGTTCTTTATGTTGTTGCGCGGACAAAATGTTGTGGGCTACCGCAATTATGCCGACGATGTGGTAGAAGCTTTTGTGCAAAGAGCCTGCGACAACGGAATGGACATATTCCGCTGCTTCGACGCCCTGAACGATTACCGCAATTTTGAAACGGCTGCCAGAGTAGTCAAGCGAAACAACAGGCATTTCCAGGGTACCATATGTTATACGCTCACCGAACCCAGGCTGGGCGGAGAAATATATAACATTGATTACTACCTGAATAAAGCCAAGGAACTCCTCGAATTTGGGGTAGATTCCATTTGCATTAAAGATATGGCCGGCCTGATCGCGCCATACGACATTTATAATCTGGTAAGGGAACTGAAAAAATTAACTGATGTTCCCATCAACCTGCACACCCACTTTACTTCAGGTATGGGCGATCTGGCCATCTTCAAAGCCATTGAAGCAGGTGTGGATATTGTGGATACCTGTATGTCGCCATACGCTTACCGCACTTCGCATGCAGCCATTGAACCGCTGGTAATTTCGCTGCTTGGTACTAACAGAGACACGGGGCTCGACATCAGAAAACTCTCAGCCATCAGTGCAAAAATGGAAGAGTTTATTCCCAAATACAGGCATCTTGACAACAACCCAAAGTATTCGATTATTGATACTGATGTTATTATGCATCAGACTCCCGGGGGCATGTTGTCGAATCTGGTTAATCAGCTTAAGCAGATGAATGCTCTGGATAAGCTTGAAGATGTGTTCAGATTGCTTCCCAAGGTTCGCCGCGACCTCGGACAAATTCCTCTGGTAACCCCCACCAGTCAGATTGTTGGAGTACAAACCGTGAACAATGTACTTTTTGATTCCTACGAAGGCGAGTATTCAAAAATTACAGAACAGGTGAAGGATTTGTGTTTCGGTCTTTACGGTACCACCACCAGACCCATCAGCGATGAGCTGCGCAAAAAGGCATTAAAAGACTATCCCAGAGGCGAAAACTTTATTGAATGTCGCCCCGGAAGCGTGCTGGAGCCCGAAATGCCCAAAGTTACCGAAGATGCCAGAGGCCTTGCCAGAGACATAGATGATGAGCTGATCGTAGCTCTTTATCCCGTTACCGGCAAACGATTCCTCAAATGGAAATACGGCTTTGAAACACCGCCCGATGATGTAAAAGCCAGAACTATGGAAGACGTTAAACGGGAGGAAGAACTTATCAAAGCCGCATTGAGCGGAGAATTGTCGCAAAAAAAGACCGACACAGCACTCAATGAACTGGAAGTATTTGTTGATGGTGAGAAGTTTACAGTGGCCATTCCTGATTTTCAGGCTTCGCCCGGCAGCCGCAGGGTTCGCAAACCACGCAAGGAAACCGAAAAGCAAACCGTTGTGGCAACAGGTGCACTCACAGCGCCCATTCCCGGTATGCTGGTTGAGTTTAAAAAGAAAAACGGCGATGTGGTGAAGGCAGGTGAAACAGTGGCGGTGATTGAAGCCATGAAAATGATGAACAACATCAAAGCAACTGCCGATGGAGTTATTTCGGGTATTAAGTTTAATCCCGGCGATGCGGTAGCCAAAAACGACATACTTTTTATTGTTGAGCCCGCTGTTTAAGCAGTAGTTCATAAACTGAGATTTGCCTGATATGTCCTTTGCGGATGTGTCAGGTATTTTTTTTGACATTATTTGCCTGACTATATGTTTCCTTTTATCCGGAGTTCCAAATGGACATCAGTGTGATGTGAAGTTTTCATAAAATCGGGGTAAATTCTTAATTTCACAAATGGTCAAATATTACCTTTGCAAAAAAAACACCATGATTATTGACCTGCGCAGCGATACCCTTACTCAACCCACTCCCGCAATGCTGGATGCCATGTTTTCGGCCAGAACCGGCGACGATGTTTTTGGTGAAGACCCGACTGTTTATGCACTTGAAGAAAAAGCAGCCAGTATGTTTGGCAAAGAAGCCGGTTTGTTCTGCCCTTCAGGCACCATGACCAACCAAATTGCTGCCAGAGTGCATGCTTTGCCCGGCGAGGAAGTAATTCTGCATAAACTGTCGCATCTGTATTATTACGAAGGAGGCGGATTGATGAGCAATTCAGGGCTTTCGGTTTGCCTGCTCGATGGTGAAAGAGGAATGATCAATGCTGCTGATGTTCAGAATCACATCAACCCCGACGATATACACCGCCCGCGTACCGCTATGGTTGAAGTGGAGAATACCATGAACAAAGGAGGCGGTGCGGTTTACAATCAGCTTGAAATTGGCAGGATTTCGGAAGTCTGCCGGAAAAATAATCTCAGGTTTCATCTGGATGGGGCACGCATTTTTAATGCACTGGCAGTTACCGGCCAAACTCCAGCTGCTTGCGGAAAGGATTTCGACAGTATTTCCGTTTGTTTGTCAAAAGGCCTGGGTGCCCCGGTAGGTTCTTTGCTTTTGGGAACTCATGATTTTATCAGAAAAGCCCGCCGGGTGCGAAAAGTTTTTGGGGGCGGAATGCGTCAGGCTGGTTATCTTGCAGCTGCCGGCATCTACGCTCTTGATCATCATGTGGAAAGATTGAAAGAAGACCACCAGAGAGCTGCTCTACTGGGAGATGTGTTGCGGCAACTGCCCTGGGTAAAAAATGTACTTCCGGCAGAAACCAACATTGCTATTTTTGAAGTGACTGAAAACTTAACCTCTGCAGTTGTCAACCGTACATTGGCTGGCGCGGGTATAAAAGCCATAGAGTTTGACAAAAAGTCAGTGAGATTGGTTACCCATCTTGATTTTACCGATGAAATGCTGGGCAGATGCGTGGAAGTCCTGAAAAAGCTTAAGTTTTAATCTCCGGTTTTATCAGCAAAGGATAGTTCAACAAATTCAAAGGTTGCTTCCCGGACAGTACTTTATTATGGCCTGTTTTCAGATGGTCCCGTTTTCAATCATCTGAACAATGGTTTCAATTTCGCGGTCTTTGCCCTCGGGGTCGTATTTCTCCTTGAGGTTATATCCAAACAGGCGGCTGAGGTTTTGCCAGAAGAAAGCAACAAAGGATCCCCGCAATTCCTTCACAATATGATAGGTGGGGTTTCCGGTTTCGCGGTCAACCAGTTTAAGCAGTATTTTTCCCTGTGTAAAATTCAGGGCTTTTAATTCTTCTCCAAATTCAGCTTTTAGTTCATCTTCGGCTCTTTTAAGCAGTTTTCGCTGCTCTTTTTCGGTCAGTCCCGCCATCATGGCATCGTATTCATTCAACTTGATGCCGGCCAATTTGGCGTAAGGATAAACCTTTTTTACATTCCTCACTAAGCGGTCAAAACGTCTCTGGTCAGCCGGGCTTCTGAAAATAATGTATCCCCTGATGTTAATTTCGGGCAGGGTAATCTGAGGAACGGTATCCCCGTCAATAATTCTGGCTCTCACCACAATATGGTCAAAACTCTGCGCTGATAGCTGCGCAGAAAAAAGCAGAAATAAAAGGGTAATAAAGCCAGGGCGCTTCATGCCTGTATCCGGTTTGGTTTATTAACTCAGATCAATTACAATGCCACAAATATAAACGCAAAGCCGGCCAATTTGTTATTTGATGAATTTTACACCAAAAAGCTATGCCGTCTATGTTATAAGATTAAGCCACTTTAAGTCTCGAAATATTGGCCTTGCTCAGCTTCTCCATGGCGTAATCCTTAGTTACCAGCAGTTTGTCGGAATGCTCACCGGACGGAGCCTCAAACATGGCATCCATTAGAATGGCTTCCATCATTGAGCGCAATCCGCGGGCACCCAGTTTGAATTCAATGGCTTTGTCAACAATAAATTCAAAAGCTTCGGGCTGGAAGGAGAGTTTTACTCCATCCATTTCAAAGAGCTTTACAAATTGTTTCACCAGTGAATTTTTAGGCTCGGTAAGAATCTTGATAAGCACTTCGCGGTTGAGCGGGCTCAGATAGGTAACCACCGGCAGCCTGCCAACGAGTTCCGGAATCAGGCCGTAGCTTTTAAGATCCTGGGGTGCAACATATTGCAGCAGATTGCTTCTGTCAATTTCTTCCTGTTCCTTGGAAGCAGCATATCCAATAACATTCGTAGCCATGCGGGAGGCAATCTTTTTTTCGATGCCATCGAAAGCACCTCCGGCAACAAACAGCACATTCTGGGTGTTGATCTGAATCATGCGCTGCTCGGGATGCTTGCGGCCACCCTGTGGCGGTACATTCACAATAGTGCCTTCGAGCAGT
>JANJXJ010000228.1 GCA_024709105.1 Lentimicrobium sp.
CTGAGCCATTACAAAGCTGCTAACCCCAACGGTGAGCATTCCTGCTACTGTCAAAAACGCAATTAATTTTTTCATAGTTAATTGTTATTGATTTTTGATTTAAAGTGAACTTGTTTTTGTTTCAATTTATTGTGAGTTGTCCTTAATTTTTTTCAAACCGGCGGAGAGAATGGGATTCGAACCCATGATACGCTTTTGGCGTATACACACTTTCCAGGCGTGCGCCTTCGACCACTCGGCCATCTCTCCCTAATGGGCTCAATCTGAAACCACTTCTTTTTTCAGGGCGCTAAAATACAAAAAAAAATGAACCGCGACCGGATTACATTTATTTTTAATCTTTCTAATTTTCCCGATTATTTTACAATCTTTTCTGGTTTAAGCCAAACGGCAATTATTCTTCCCAGTTTTTACAACTATTAAAATTTCAGGTTGTTAGAAAGGCTGCATGTAGCTTCATTCTACTGTTAGCTCCCCCCGCAAAGGTGTTTGCAACAGTTCGCGCAGCCTGCCATTACTGTAACCTTCGCCAAGCAGGTACATTGCCTTGGCAATTGCTGACTCAGTAGTGATGTCAAATCCGCCTACAACGCCTATTCCGCCAAGGTGAGCACTGGTTTCGTATTTGCCCATCTCAACCGAACCACCTTTGCATTGAGTTACATTAAAAATGGTAATCCCGCGGTTGTTTGCCTCTGAAAGTGCATTGAGGAACCATTTGTCGGTGGGGGCATTGCCGGCTCCGTAAGTTTCAAGTATCAATGCTTTCAGGCCTTCAATGTTCAGTATACTTTTTACAACATTCTCAGAAATCCCGGGAAAAAGCTTCAGAATGGCTACATTGGAATCGAGATTGCGGTGAACTTTCAGTTTTTTAAAGTTGGGTTTTAGAATGTACTGCCTGTTGTACTTAATGTGAACACCAACCTGCGCCAGCAATGGATAGTTGCCGCTCAGAAACGCATTGAAGTTCTCGGCATTGAACTTATTGGTCCGGTTGCCGCGCATCAGCCTGTTTTCGAAACAGATGCTAACTTCGGGAACTATGGGGGTTTCATCTTCGTAAGCACCTGCTATTTCAATGGCATTTATAAAATTTTCGCGGCCATCGGTGCGCAATACACCCATAGGCAGCTGCGAACCGGTAAAAACTACCGGCTTGTTCAGGTTTTCGAGCATAAAACTCAGTACCGAAGCTGTGTAAGCCATGGTGTCAGTTCCGTGCAGCACAACAAATCCGTCGTATTTTTCGTAATTTTCTTCAATAACTCCGGCAAGTTTTACCCAGAAACCCGGATTCATGTTTGATGAATCAATCAGAGGTTCAAAACAATATGAGTCAATCTTGCAATTAAAGTTCTGAAGCACAGGTATGTGACTGTACAATGCATCAAAATTAAAAGGAGTGAGCGCTCCGGTTGCCGGATTCTGTATCATTCCTATGGTACCACCGGTATATATTACGAGAATGTTCGATTCCATAAAGTGATTATTTTCAGCAGGTTCAGGCTCTGAGGTTTGTAAAAAGACGAAGGGCATTTTCAGTGGTTACCCTGGCCACTTCCTCAACAGAAATACCTTTTATTTCAGCTACTTTTTCAGCCACCAGCGGAATATAGGATGGCTCGTTTCTTTTTCCACGATAGGGGACAGGTGCAAGAAAAGGAGCATCGGTTTCCAGTAAAAGATGTTCTGTTCCTATATGTTTCAGGGTTTCCTGCATTTTATTGTTTTTGAAAGTAATTACACCTCCCAGACCCAGGCTGAATCCCAATCCTATGGCTTGTTTAGCCTGTTCAACACTTCCTGAAAAGCAGTGAAAAATGCCCCGCAGGTCGGGTTTGTTTACATCTTTAAGAATCTTTATCACTTCGTTGAAAGACTCCCGGATGTGCACAATCAGCGGAAGGTCGTAAGCTCTGGCAAGATCAATATGATGCCGGAACACAAATTCCTGCTCGGTGGCAAAGGTTTTATCCCAGTAAAGGTCTATACCGCACTCTCCAATGGCGTAAAACTTACGGTCGAGCAACCAGCATTCCATAGCGGCCAGCTCGTCTTTGTAATTTTCTTTTACCGAGGTGGGATGCAGGCCAATCATCGGGAAACAGTTTTCCGGGTAAGCATCGCACAAAGACAACATGGGTAAAACAGTGGCTGAATCAATATTGGGCAGCATCATCCGGCCAACACCGGCACGTATGGCATTTTCAACCACAGTGCTGCGGTCTTCATTGAATTCATCGAGGTATAGGTGGGTGTGTGTGTCAACAAAATCCATGGTGCAAAGATACATGAAGTTCGTTGTAAAGAGAATCAGTAAGTTGATAAGCGTTTAACAGCCTGTTAATATTTTAAAACAATGACAATCAAAGGTATAGTACAATTAATTCTGATACTTTTATATGCTGAGGCAGATTGAAAGGCTTTTTTATACTTTTGTGAAAGCAACTCATAAGCATCATGCCCGAAAAAATTCTTGTAGTACGATTTAGTTCCATTGGCGATATTGTTCTTACCACACCTGTGGTCAGGAGCTTGAAGTTGCAGTTGAATGCAGCCGAAGTGCACTACATCACCAAGGAGGCATTTGCTCCTCAGCTCAGGTCTAATCCATACATCAGCAAGGTTTTTACTATTAAAAGCAAGGTTTCGGAAGTAATTAACGAGCTGAAAGCCGAAAATTATGACTTTGTGATTGACCTGCATAACAATCTGAGGTCGTGGCAGGTTTTGATGGCTCTTCGTAAACCTTATGGGAGATTCAGAAAACTGAATATCAGGAAATGGCTACTGGTAAGGCTTGGAATTGATCTGATGCCTCAGGTACATATTGTTGACAGGTACATGCTAGCTGCATCCCGGCTGAATATTAAAAACGATGGGAAAGGACTCGATTTTTTTATCCCTGAGGAGCAGGAAGTGCCGCTGAACGTTTTACCTGAAGAATTCCGGGACGGATATGTTGGATTGGTTACCGGAGGCAAACACAATACCAAAATTCTTCCGGCTGAAAAGATTGCAGAAATATGCAGTTTGCTTGATTTGCCGGTAGTGCTTTTGGGTGGCCCCGAAGACAACAGCAGAGCTGAAGAGGTATGCAGTTTAGCCGGGTTGAAGGCATACAACGCTTGTGGCAGGTTTAACCTCTTGCAATCTGCTTCTCTGGTTAGACAAGCCAAATTCATCATCACCAACGACACCGGACTCATGCATATAGCAGCTGCATTCAAAAAGCCTGTGGTTTCCGTTTGGGGAAATACTGTTCCTCAGCTGGGCATGTATCCGTATTTGCCCGGGGATGTTCCTGCTCTTATCTCAGAAGTAAAGGGCTTGTCGTGCAGGCCCTGCAGCAAAATAGGATTTGACAAATGTCCGAAAGGGCATTTTAAATGTATGATGGATCAAGACAGCCAGAGAATAGCAGAGTTTGTTAACCTGAGCTCAAAGATATAGATTCCGGCTAAAGTCTTTTGGCGGTTTCTGATTTGAGATCATCAATCCATTTACTGTCAACTTTCTGATTTTTATGGCCGAGGATATACTGTAGCAGCACAGCCGGGTCTTCGTGCACCAGCAGATTGTTTCGGTGCTCCGGCCTCACGAATTTTTGTGATGTGGTATGATCGAGAAATCTGATAAGGTCGTTGTAAAAGCCTTCTGTATTCAGAAGTGCAACAGGTTTGTCCATGATTTCAAGCTGATTCCACGACATGGCTTCAAAAATCTCATCCAAAGTGCCTATTCCGCCGGGCATAGCTATGAAAGCATCTGAGAGTTCTGCCATTTTTTCCTTGCGTTCACTCATGGTTTCCACCACAAAAAAGTTTTTTAGTTCGCGGTAAGCCACTTCCCGTTCAATGAGTCCGTGAGGCATCACACCTACAACATTGCCGCCGTTTTCCATACATGCATCAGCAATCGCCCTCATCAGTCCGATGTTGCTGCCACCGTAAACCAGGGTTATTCCCATTTCGCCCATCAGCCGGCCAAGAGATCTGGCAGCCTGAGTATATTCGGGCAGTGCACCGGGTGAAGATCCACAAAATACACAAATAGATTTTACAGTGTCCATTACATTTCGTTTAAAAGATAATCCCTGCTTACTTTCTGAAGTTGCAAACCGTAGATTTCTGCCAGATTTTTCGCCAGAATTTCTTTTACTTCATGAATATCTGCTGGTTTTTGCAGCTCGGCAGACAAAGAAGTTACGGCTTTATCGGTAAAACCGCAGGGGTTGATGTACTTGAAATAATTCAGGTCAGTATTCACATTAAATGCAAATCCGTGCATGCTTACCCAATGGCTGGTTCTTACGCCAATGGCGCATATTTTCCGGGTTTTGGCCGGTATATGGGTGTCGAGCCATACGCCAGTAGCGCCATCGAGCCTTTCTGCTTTTAATCCGTAATGAGCAAGTGTGAGAATTATGGCTTCTTCCATTTTTTCAATGTACTCTCTGGCTCCTTTTACTATTTTTTCGAGATTCAGCAATGGATACCCGACTATTTGCCCTGGTCCGTGATAGGTGATGTCGCCTCCCCGGTTGGTTTTAAAAAAGACCGCATCTTTCGCCTGCAACTGAATCATATCAAGCAGCAGGTTATCTTCAGAACCACTTTTTCCAAGGGTGTAAACATGAGGGTGCTCACAAAAGAGCAGGTAGTTGTCAGTTGGATCAGTTCCGGCCTTTTTCTGATTGATGATCCGGTTAAAGAGCTTTTCCTGAAGTTCCCAGGTGGTACCGTATTCTGACAAGCCCAGGTCGGCAAATTTGGTAGTAATGTTCAAGGTTTTTGAAGTATTGTGAACAATTCCTTAAAATCGAGAAACTATTCAGTGTAAAAGTCAAGCATAGCACGAATGGCACGCTGACAAACCGGGCAGAAATTATTGTATGAAATGGACTTCATGGTGCAATCGTGAGCTGGCCGGTAAATGCCTTTTGCCATATAACCCCCGCCTTCGTAAACCCCAACCGGATATTTATCCTTTTCGTCAGGTGATGTAGGAACGGGTGTGCCGGCTGTCAGCATTTCTTCCCATTTCGATTTGAAATCAACCAGGGTAGTGATGTTCGGTTCCCATGGCTCGGCTTTGAGATTGTAAAGGTCCTCGTAAGCCACCTCTGAATTGTAGTATTCATCTCCGAGTCCCGCAAAACTGTGCCCGAACTCATGTACAAAAACGTAGTTGGCAAAGGGATTGTCGCTGGTAAAGAGTGCGTAGTGGTTATAAATTCCACCACCGCCATAAACCTGCGAATTGGCAATTACACATATTTGATCGTAAGGGACATTGGCGGCTACATCGCGCACACTTTTCATATCGGCAGTAGTCAGGTAGCGCTCAATATCAAAAGTATAAAAGTTGCTGTTGAGGATGGTTTTCTTCCAGATATCCTTACCGGGGATGTCTGCACCGCTTTCCGCGGAAGGTGCTTCAACAGCATAGATGTTTATTTTGCCTTTGTATTCATCAAAAGGTTTGCAATTAAGCAGAAAATCTGCCAGTCTGTTACAATCTTTTTTGAATTTTTCCATTTCACTGGCGGTGTATCCTTCAGGAACAAAAACGATATCAAGACATTCTTCGGCTTTGCCTGATTCGTGCACCATAAAATGAGGGAATTCGTGTCTGCGTTCTTTTTTTATAAAATAGCTTTTCGGATCAACATTCAGACTGAATTGTTTTTCCCAGGCACCATCGCGGTTGCGTTTAAAAAAGTCAACAACCACAGGCTTACGCGGATAAGGCATTACAACATTTTCGGGGTAAGCACGTGTGGTTTGCCTGGCTTCGGCAGTAGTTTGCCATTCAGAGAAAAGACTGGAATATCCCCGTGAAAAAATCAGGGTTCCGGTTTCGGCATCGGTAACGGTAAATTTATAATTGCCGTAGTCGAAAGGGCATATCAGATTGGTTTTTGAACCACCCCAGAAAGGCTCATCCATCATTTCATCAAGGGCATAAACGTCGGTTGTGGCAGTACCGGCATGCATATAGTCAATGCGGAGAGTTTTGTTGTAGAAATACTTGTCGAACTGAGCATTTGCAGCTAAAGCAATGAAAACAAGGAGAACAACAATAGTGTGTTTCATAATACGAAGGTATAAATTCGGAGCAAAAATAATTATTGTTGCACAATACCAGCTGAAAAACATTGAATTGCATGCAATATTTTGCCAACACCAATTAAACCCTGCATCGCTCTTGCATGATTGTTCTTTTTTATTTATTTTTGCAGCGAATTGCTGAATGCTTGTAGTTCAACCATTCAACCTGCTGATTTAAGGGATTGAGCTTTTATTAAGCAGGATTTGAGTAAGTTAATAAATGGCCCTGTAGTTCAACGGATAGAACGGAAGTTTCCTAAACTTTAAATACAGGTTCGATTCCTGTCGGGGCTACAAGTAATTCAAATAACCGTTTGTAATTCAATATTTTACAAACGGTTATTTTATTTTACATACAGAAGTACATACACATTTGAATAATTACAGGCCTTTTTTAATGGGTAAAGAAACGTTACCGGGGCTGCAATGAAACAAAGATATTTATTTCGGGATCGCTTCTATTTCGTCCGTTTCTTGGGGTTCAACTCTTTTAAAAGTTCCATCTCTTTGCTGAACCAAACTATATGAAAGCTTGGTCGGAATCTCTTCCCCTGTGGCCTCGTCTGTGTAACCGGGGGTAATTACATTTATTGTATATAATACCTCATCGGTTTCCCCTGAAAGTAATTTCTTAACCTCGTCAATCTTCTGTTTCCGTGTTTTCATTGTTTTTAGCTTTAAGTCTGTTAATTAATTCGTCCAGCTGTTCATCGGTTAACCTGTCAAGTTCCTGAAGTGGTGCGGGTAACACGTGTTTAAGCAATCGTTCAATAAATGTCAAACGGTCTTTAGGTTCTAATTTATCAAAGTCTGCCTGCAACGTTTGCAAATTGTCATCAATGAAGTTTTGAACCATTACCCGAAGTTCATCGGTAGTTCTGTTTGGCTTTCCCTTTGGCCTCCCGTTTGGGTTATTGGTGGTTCCTTTATGCAGTCCCATGTTAGTTAGTTTTTTGTTGTTTACAAATTATGCCTGCCAATTTTTCAAAGCTTGGTAATACTCATCCGGTGTAACTTCCAAACCGTAATTTATCCGGCAATCGTCCGTTAATATCTCCAGGTCGTTAAGTATTTCGGCTTCGGTCTTCCCCGGGCTTAACCAAACTTCTGGTGTTAACCTGTGTGTAAATTGGTGGGTTATTATTTGCCGTATTTCAGTGCATACGGTGGCTTTTGGCTGCGCTTCTCCCGTGTCTGGTATATTTGTACATTTAGGTACTAAATCGCTTAAAACAGCCTCTTTTACGTTTAACTTGTAGAAAGTAAATTCAGAATCCAGCACCCGCCTGAATAGGCTTTCAGCTATGTGCCTTTCACTCTGTTTGACAATAACCTCATCATGTACCGACAAAAAGACAATGCCAGCATCATTCAGGGCTTTCCATACCTTCTGCATGATTTTTACCTCTGTTGTTTGAAGCTTCCATGCAAGGTTTGAGTGTCTTTTATATTTGTGCGGGTTCTCGTTTACCTCGCTTCTCTTATATTCATTAATCCATGTAATCCAATCGGCTGTACCAAACATTTCGGCAAGTGCATTACTTGGGGGTGCGAAGGCTATTTCAAAGAATCGTTTCTTACCTTCATCTCTTGTTTGAAGTCCAGCGGCCTCTTGTAACATTACGTAAATATCCCGGCCTTCTTCAATCCATTTACTGTACTGATTGCCCGGTATATGTTCCTGAAGCACCTTTCCCAATATTAACGGCTGCATGGTGGTAACATCAAGTCCGGCTGTACATTCATTGTCTAACAAAATATTTGCACGGTATTGCCTATGGAAATTTGTTACCGGTGTATGAACACGGCCTGCAAAATCATCGGTAGTAAAGAACAGTTCCAATAAATCAAACCTAAACTTTAAGAAGGCATCAAAATAGTTTGTTGAGGGTGCGCCCTGTGGTAAGGATACTCTCAAAAGATTGCTTCTCATTATTGCGCTCTGCTCTCCTATTGGTTTACTATTCGGGTGCAGCCTCTTGTATAGGTATAAATCAATTTGCCATTTGCCGGGATTAACTGCATGATAAAGTTTCAGAGTTTTGCCGGTGGCCTGGCTTGCACCTTCAGTAATCAGAAGCTCCCCGGCATCCTGAAGGGCTTGCAGCTCCTCTTGTCTTTTGAATTGTGGATATTTAAAGAAAGTTTCCTCTATAAACTTTTGGTTAATGTGTACACCTACGGCCAAATCATTATTTTTCAATCTGGTGTTCATAAATTGTAAGGTGCGAACATATACCATGAAGTTTCTTTGCTGGAAAGGAAATGCACCCGGCTGAAAGCCTTTCAGGCCTGTGCATTGTTCTTTATTCAGTGTTCCGTTTGTTTCCATGTACTTGCTTAGTTGTGTTGCATTACTTGCATTATTTGCACAATTCAATAATATCAGGGCTTTCAGAAGGTTTTCCGCTTGCACAACTTTTGCACAACTTGCACAACTGAAAAAAGAAAGTGCAGAAAGTGCAAACAAAGTGCAACTGAAAAAACGTTTCAAACCGTTGATAATAAAGGAAAGTGCAAATAATGCAAATAGTGCAGCTAATCATGTTTAAAGTAATTTTTCGTATTCACCTTGTTTCACTCGCTTAAAGAGGTTTTTGTCATTCAAAAAGTATCCAAACATTCGATCTTTTACGCCCAAACTATCGGCTATTGCTACGCCCGTGCCTTTTTTAAAAGTTTCAGGCAATAATTCATAAAGTCTTTGTTTGTTTGCTGGTAGTCTTTCCAGCGGGCTGTCGTTTGAAATCGTGGTCAATACTCTCCGGGCTGAATTTTTGAAATATTCAACCAACTTTAATGCACCTCTTACAGAATCCGGGCTGATTTCTTTTGCCTCGTTTTCAATACAGGCATAGCGAAGCATCTCCAGGCAAAGGGCTAACCGTATGGCATACTGCTGCATTTTAGTTAAAATACCTCGTATATCATCGTTTATGCTGTTGTTCCCTTCGTCTGCATTGCTCCTTTGCCATTTCCTTAGAATCTCCTTCGCTTCAGGGTTAAATTTCAATGTTTTAGGCCTGATTGAATAATCCCCATCCGGGGTAAGCTCTAATTGCAAAAGGTTTGAAATAATTGTTTTCCAATCCGTCAACCTATCCTGATTAACTTCTTTGTTGCTCCAATAAGGCATATTTTGGTTTTCGGTGGTAACAAAGAGTAATCTGTCTAAAAATCCATCCTCTGTTCTGTTTTCTGCCAGATCATTTAGCAATGCCGGCTGTATAGTTCCAATAACAGAAATGAAAGGTAATTCAATAAAAATGGGATCGCTCGTTTTCCGGTTTACTCTTAAGGGCTGCAAGCTCCAATTGCTTAGCCAGAAACTTTCATCGTTTCCGCTGTTGTACCGATTGAAATTTTTGTACCAACTCCTAAACTCGTCAACATCTATACCAATGCCTCTTTTATTGGCATCGTGAACAGATTGTACACTTTCCAGCGTGGCATCTCCTAAAAGCATCTGAAGTGGAACAGGTTTTTCCGGGGGGTCTGTACCTTCGCTTTTACTCCTTGCTAATGCGGTTTTGTATTCTTTTAGCTGTTCCTTATATGTATTGAATTTCTCTTTGTCGCGCTCCTGAATAGGCTTTAACGCCCATTTGATAGGGTGGGTTTTCATTGCTCCCTTCTTGCCAACCAAAACTATATAAAGAACAGCGCGTTCTTGCCAGCCTCTCTGTACTTCAACATCGTGTGTATTTCCAATGGCAACCGAAACAGCATATAGAATCGAAGCTCCCATGTAGTCAATAGGGAAATTCAGACATTTGTTTGTTTCGTTTATTATCTGCTGAACCTTTGCCGGGAACACATCTAAAGGGAAAGGGTTTTGTGTAGGTTCAAAGGGTTCCCCTGTGTGCTGTCTGTAATCATTATGCACATTGCTGAAAGCATTGTTATTCTCTGCTGGTGCAAATATCACGGAAAGCTCGAAATCTAAAAATGAATCTTGACTTTTGAACGGGATTTCATTAACTTTGCGCTGTTCTTCATTCAATCGCTCTACTTCTGCCTGACTTATCCCGGTCGGGCTTTTTTCTTCAAACATATTAAGTCCTCCGGCTTTTCTGTGTGTAAGAATTGAAAGCATCTCGCACTTTATCAGGATCAAAAAGAACGGTTCTTCCATCCTGCCAGAACGGAATAATACCTGAATTTTTTAGCTGTTGCGCTCTTGGTACAGATACACGTAAAAATTCAGCAAGTTCACGTGTACCTTTTATGAAAGGCTGTGGTGAAGCTTGCTTAATGTTTTCCGGCATTGCATCCCTAACTGCTTCCTTAATCATCCGCGAAAGATCATCGCGCCCAATCTGAATTAATAACTGTTCCATGTTGTTGGATTATTTTGATAATGCAATAATACAACATAATGAAAAATTTGTCAAGTATTGATTTTATCTACATAAAAGATAATATATTTATAAATGATAAAGATAATATAAACAGCACATATAAAAACAGGTTAAACAACTGTAATACAGATATATATAAATGCGAAGTTATTAACAATATATACCGGAATTTTTGCCGGTGAAATTATTAACAACGAAGTTCTTAAAATTTACTGATTGCCTGCTCTTGCAGTTCTTTGTTTACATCGTAATAACGTGTAAAGGCCTTACTGTTGGGTGAGTGTCCTGTCATGCTGGTAATTATTGATCGGTCAACTTTGCCATATAGATTACCTGCAAAGGTTTTTCTTGCCATGTGGCTGCTTACAATATCGCAAAGTCTAACCTGTTCGGGTTCCTCTGTGTGCGGGTTCAATCTGGTAACTATTCGCGTCAATCCAACTTCTCTGAATAATTCTTTTAGGTAAACATTATAACGCTGATCGCAAATAAAAGGCAATAGCCTGCCATCTGGTAAGTCATATTTTTTAAGAATCTCAATGGCTTGGGGGTGCAAAGGTATATTAATAGTTTCCGGTCGGTCTTTTTTAGTCTTTTGACGTATATAGGTGATTGTATTGCCCTGTAAATTGTTTTTAGTAAGTTTAACAAAGTCCCCAACGCCCATACCTACAAAACACTGAAATACGAAAAGATCGCGCACACGTTCTAACCTTTCAGAAGATAATTCAGCACAAAACAGAATGTTCCTTTCTTTATTTGAAATATAAATAGGTGTTCCGTAAACCTCCCCGGGCAATTGGTAGCCATTGCGCCCAAATAGTTCGGGTAAAGTCAATCCCTTTTCTTTTAAGGTCTTCCTTAAGTAATTCCAGAAGGCTCTTGTGATTGTCATATTTTTATGAACGGAATTTCTACTTTTAGGTGAAAGTATTTCAATTTTGGAATTATAAGCCTTCGGCCTTGTGCTTTCTTTCTTTATGTATCCTGCAAAATCATTTAACAAGTTCAGGTCTATATCTTTATATTGTAAATCAATCCTTCTTGCTTTTACGTACTTCCTCCAATGCTTTAGGGTGGTTCTAATGTTGCGCTTTCTTACATCTGAAATTTCAGCATCGTGAATGTATTTTTCAAACATTACAAAGAAATCAGTTTCAGGGTCTTGTTTATTTTGCTCTGATTTATAGCAAATATCATCCAATATTTGAACAACTTCTTTTTTTTCGCTGCTGCTAACTGATTGGAAATGTAATTCAAGGGCTGCCTTTATAGCCTTGAACCTCCTGTTCATATCTGAATAAGAAACAATTCGCGAACCTTCGCGGCCTGAAGCGTTTTTCTTTACTTCTTGGGCTTCGGTGTTAAATTTTGTAGTGTCTACTCTGTAACCTGTAAAATAAAATAACCGATTGCCTGAAAACTTTATATCCGCAAAAATCGGAACGTTTGTAGTAATCAGGTTTCCAGATTTATCTTTCCTTCTTTCGGGTGAAATCTTTACACTGTGTTTCATTTCTGTATGTGTGCTTAGTTTAACTACATACAAAAATACATACACTTTTTTATTTAACCTAATTTAACAGGATATTATTTAATATATTTGCAACGCTGTAAATCAGGGCTATATGTTAATATAAAATAATGCAATGTATTGTATTAAAATGATATTTGTATTCCTGTCGGGGCTACAAAAAGTAAATGCCTGGTTGCAATGCCGGGCTTTTTTTTATGGTTTTCAAAACCTCATCTCCACACCTGCATAAAAATGCCTTGGCAATCCGGGATAATAATAACGCGGTTCACTGTTTCCAAATCCCAGGGCATTTATAAGTAGCATGGAAGCATATTGTGTATTGGTCAGGTTATTGACCCCGGCATAAACATTTAAAATTCCAACTTTCCTTATTTGAAATTGAGTTGCTGCCTTTATGCTGACCAGAAAATAGGCTTCATATTTCAATGTGTTTGCATCGTTTATATACTGATTGCCGGTGTATTGTAAATGTGCCATAACCTTCAGTTTATTAAAGGGATTCCAGGAAAGCTGTATTTGTGCAAATTGATCGGGGATGCCTGGCAATTCATTGCCATTGAAGCTATTTCCATCATCAGTAAAATCTACAAATCGGTTTTCCGAAAATGTGTAGCTGAATGTTGATTTCAGTGTCCCGGGAAAACTGCTGTAATCGAAAATCCGGTTGCGCAGCAGAAGCTCAAGTCCCTGGTGTCGGGTTTTGCCGGCATTCATTCCGGTAAAGATATCTTCTGTAATCCGCTTGGTTACCAGCAGGTCGTTTAGCTCAATCCAATATAGGGTAACCTCTGCTTCAACGGCTTTTGCAAAGAGGTTAAACCGGGCTCCGGTTTCGTATTGCATGCCTTGTTCGGGCTTGATATCCGGGTTAACATCTCCGGCTGGTAACAGGGTTTCTTCGGGCGAAGGCATTGAGAATCCATGACCAACCGAAGAATAAAGTGCAATCTGATCACTTACTGCATAGTTCAACCCTAATCGAGGTGAAACGATCAGCGGGAATTCGCGTTTGCCTGATTGATCGCCATTCGTTGCATATAAATCGGTAAGGTTATAGCTGATGTGGTTCAGGGTTCCGGCCACCGAAAAGCTGAGTCGGGATGTCGGCCGGTAATTCATGATGGCAAATACACTGAACTGATAGCGGTTTTCACGGTTTTCGTTTAGAAGGAACTCATCTTTGTCGAGCTTCCATTTGTATTGTTCCGCAATCCAGTCAATGCCTAGCACCCAGTCGGTTAATGTTCTGTAATAGCTTAGTTTGTTGCGGATTCCGGCACTCAAGGTTTTTTCGCTGAGGTTGTTGAAGGGGCGTTTTTCATAGTTGTCGCTCCATTTTCCATGTAATGTAAACTGATTGGTAAGCTGTGACGAAAGAATGTTAGTGAGTGTGACACCTGCTATGGCTTTTTTGTTTTTCTTGTACCCTTCAATGGCTTCCCAGTTGGCTGCTGCAGCCTTCGGATTATTTTCAAACAGAGTTTTGCCCAACGAACTTGGAATTTCGCCATCCGAATTGCTCAGCAACAGCGTTGATTTCAGCGACCATTTGGGTTGTTTCCAATTTGCTGTTGTTATGAATGAAGTGCGTTTGAATTCATTGTTTGCACGATAACCATCTGATTGCATGTGGCTGAGACTTCCCCATAAACTGGCATTTGCCGTATTCATTGTTCCAGATAAATTGGTTCTCAGGGTATTGAAACTTCCGTAATTCAAACTGAAAACACCTTCGTTCTGTTGTTTTTCAGGAGTGAATAAATTTATGCTTCCACCCAATCCTGAGCCATAAAGCGCTGAGGAAGGACCTCTGAGCACTTCAATCCTCCCGAGACTTTGCTGGTCTATTTCTTCGGGTGCCGATATGCCATCGGAAGCTGTAATCGGGATGTTGTTGAGGTATGATCTGATGCGGTTGGTATTGTAGGGCGTGCGGCTTCCCATTCCCCTGATGACGATGCGGTTGGTTGCATAAGTTCCGCTTTGCATGCCAAGACCGGGAATGGTGTTGAGCGTTGTGGCCATATTGGTGCCGTCTGAAAGTGTAAGATCGTCAGCGTCAAGAACCGAAAGATTGCCAGGGAACGTTTGCAATCGGGTACTTAACTGATAACCTTCAATGGTGACCGGCTCAAGTATAATTGTGGAATCAGGTTTCTGATTGACAGGTAGTTTCTGATCAGTAGATTGGGCACGGGTATCAAGCAGGCATGACAGAAGAGCCAGGTTGATTGAGATTTTGATTAAGATAAGCGAATCAAGCATTGCGGTTTTCGGATTTTTGAAAGGGACGAGGGACGGTTGCAAGACAGGGAGGCGGGGGGACTGGGGGACCAGGAGAAGGGGAGACTGGGGAACAGGGGATATCCGACCTCTTAGCTCCGACTTCACTCTTTTAACACAGGCACCAACCTCACAATCTTCCCCGGATTTTCGGTAGCTACATATATCAGCCTGTCATTACCAACCACCACATTCCGAACACGCCCTATTCCCTCAAGCAATTTTTCGGTGTGAGTTACCGAGTTGCCGTTGATTACCACCCTTTCCAGATACTCAAAGCGCAGCGAACCAATAAATAAATTGTTTTGCCATTTTTTATATCTGTCACCTGTAAGGAAAGTCATGCCGCAAGGCGCTATAGAAGGTGTCCAGTAATAAACAGGTTGCTCCATCCCTTCCTTTTCGGTCAATTCGGTGAGAATGGTGCCGTTATAGTTAATTCCGTAAGAAATAACGGGCCAGCCATAGTTTTTTCCCGGGTCGATGAGGTTTAATTCATCACCCCCCTTCGGGCCATGTTCCGATACCCAAAGTCTGCCGGTCTGGGGATGGATGCTTGTACCCTGGGGATTGCGGTGTCCGTAACTGTAAATAGAAGGAACTGCGCCTTTTGTATTTACAAACGGATTGTCCTTTGGAATTGAACCATCATCGTTGATGCGGTGCATCTTGCCGTTGGCATTGCCCAGGTCCTGAGGGAAATCGAAATGTTGTCCCCTGTCACCGATGCCGAAAAACAGATGTCCTTTATCATCAAAGGCAAGTTTACATCCATAATGATGCGATCTGTCGGTGTCAGGATCTCCTTTGAAAATCACCTGCTGATCCACCAGTTTGTTGCCCTCGATTCTGGCCCGCATAATGGCTGTATTGCTGTTGGAATTTCCCTTTTCGGGATTCAGCGCACTGTAAGCGATATAAATCCAGCCATTATTTGCGTAGTCGGGATGCAGGCATAAGTCAAGCAGACCGCCTTGACCTTTTGCTTTGATTGGCGGTAATCCCTGAATGGGTGGCGATAGTTTTCCTTTTGAAAAACGATGTAAAGTTCCGGCTCTTTCCGCAATCAGCAGATCACCATCGGGCAGAAACACAAGTCCCCAGGGCACATCCAATCCTGTCACTACCGTTTCAACAATAAAATTCTGCACTTGCGATTTCACAACCTCCCCCGATTTAACTGCAGGTTTCAGTGAACTTCTGTCATCGGGGATTCCTTTTTTGACATAGGCAGCAAGTTCTTCAAGTTCTGAATCTGAAAAGGTGTTCTGAAATGCCGGCATACCCTCAGATTCTATTCCCAGTTTTATGCTGTTAATAACTGAAGCGTTGCCAGGTTCATCCATCCACTGTTTGGCGGTGAATTTTTCGAGGTTATCGCCATGGCATCCTGCACAATAGGTCTGGTAATTCTCTGCTGCCGGATTGTTTTCGTAGGCATTTGCAGCCGAAGAGTTATTTTTCGATGACATAAACCCTATCATTACAATGAAAACAAAAGTAATGAGGCTGATAGAAATAAATAGTGTTTGTTTCACAGTTGAAATTATTGATGTAGCTATTGATACATTAATAAACAACAAATGAAACCCATTTGTTGCTGAATTATTCTGCGATTCATGGT
Source organism: Lentimicrobium sp. (assembly GCA_024709105.1). GTDB lineage: Bacteria > Bacteroidota > Bacteroidia > Bacteroidales > Lentimicrobiaceae > Lentimicrobium. The sequence goes on from JANJXJ010000228.1 coordinate 15,922, forward strand.
TGAAAGCATAACGGCATCAGAAATACAGGTGCTTTCCTGATACTGATTGGCATAAATCCCGCTCCCTATTGACAACTCTTATCTTTTGATTTTGAAATTTTCTTTACAAAAAACATCAGGATGAATAGTATTGCCGGTTCTCATTACAGATTTGCTTTGCTACTATCAGCACAGATTTTAATAAAACAGAACCCGAAAGGAGTAATACCCAGGCTTAACTTGTATGAGTAAATAGTGGTGACCTTAGATAATTAAAGGTATTGGAACTAGGTAAACAGGATGGATTTGGTGAAACTGAAACTCATTCTTTTGGGGTATAAAGTGTCTATGCTCAATGTTTTTCAAGCGGAACACATGAATAACCAGATTTACCAGAGCTCCTAATCGCAATCTGCCGTACATATCGGTTTCGGCAGATGAAACCTGAAACGGAACTCTTAAAATAAGTTGAGGGTCTTGTGTCATTATCTAAAGGCAGAGACATTAAAAATCGGTGGGGTAAAATTATGATTATCTCTTGAAATTATTACTGGGAAATGCGATGCACTTTTTGATACCACTAATTCAAATGTGTTAATAGCTTCACCCCATGGTTTTATCCTGAACCTGTTTGACCTAAGAGCCTGTGTAAATAGATTATAGCCGCGTTTAGTTATAACTGATTTTTTAATTAACTTTGTGTTATGAAACGTTCAAAAAACAATGTAGTTGGGATGATCAAGGAAAAGGTCAGGCAAATTGACCCGGGTGCTGAAGTAATTCTATTCGGGAGTCGGGCCAGGGGAGAAGCCCGGCCAGACTCAGACTGGGATATATTGATTCTGGTGGATGAAGAAGCGACTTTTGAACGCGAAAGATACTTCAGGCATGAACTTTTCAATTTGGAACTTACGCTGGGTGAGGCATTCTCGGTTTTTATCTTTAATAAATCCGAATGGAACCTAAAGTACAGAAATACAGATTTTTATAAAAATGTTATTAATGAAGGGCTTTCAGTATGAGCAGCCAATTTAATCATGATGACTATATTTACTTCAGAATTAAAAAAGCTGAAGAAACCTTGTTTGATGCAGAAATTCTTGCGAGAGAAGGAAGATGGAATTCGTCAATGAATCGGTTATATTATGCTTGTTTCTATGCTGTACTAGCTTTATTGTCAAAGCATCGTATTTTAACAAGAACACATTCAGGTGTTAAGACTCAATTTGGCTTAAAGTTTATCTTAACAGGTAGTATTGAAAAAAAATGGGGAGCCTTTTATTCCGATATTTTTGCATTAAGACAGAAAGGAGATTATGCAGACTTCATCGAATTTAATGAGAGAGAACTGCTTATTATGATCCCGGAAGCAAAAGAGTTTATTGAAATTATAAAATCTCACCTGCAAAATCCTGTTTAAGGCTGAAGAAATGCCTTTGTTCTTTACTATCAATTTATAGAATGTGCTCATAGCTGAGCTTGATTAAAGTGTTATTAACTCATTTTAAAAGATTACTGATTTCAAATCTAGGAAGCTGATCTTTCATTTTACCGGGCTAATTGATAAGTTTAAAAACTTACCAAAAACTACGTAAAAATAAACCAAAAACAACATTATTAATTAGTTGCATTTTTATCAGCAAGCATTCTTGTCAAAATAACTTATAAAAAAACACCTTCCATGCACAAGCACAGAAGGTGTTAAATTTAAAAAAAACAGTTTATTTCCATTCCGGAAGTCTGCCCGGAGTCATAGGTACACCGGCATCTTCCATTCTGGCTTCAAGCGCAGGAATATCTTTTTCGCTCAGCAATTTGATTTGGTTGTAAAGTGCAGGAAATTCCTCTCTGATGATATCATAGCTCCTTTTCATAGTTGATGTAGGTGCTGAGGTAGTTCCGTAAAATGCATAAATCAAATTTCCCAGCCTGTCGTTTAACGGAACCGGTGCCGGCGGATTTTCCTCGCGGCTGGCTTTCGGGGTTTTGCCATTAAATGTAAAGAGTATATCATCAAGCTGCAGCGAAACCTTGTGTATATCGGCTTTAAGTTCGGGCGAAGCGCCGGGGGTTTGATGAACAGCCTGCATCATGGTGGTGAGTTTTACCGAAAGTTCTTCGGCATAAGTTTCTGTGCCCCGAACCACTCTGGTGAGCTCTGCGACTTTTTGCTGGAATGCCACCAGTTCGCGGCGGTCGGGAGCGGGAAGTGTGGTATTGTTCAGCGGAACTGCATTAAAACTTACCGGACCGGCCAGAGCTTCGGTTTGGCCACCGGCAACCATTTCAAGGCTTACATTGTATTTTCCGGGCATTACAAACAAACCGGCACCTCCTCCATTGAAAGGATCGAACCTGCCCTCACGTTTTCCCACAGGCCAGGTTGCCGCGTAGCGCAAATCCCAGTTTATGCGGTTTACACCTTTTGAGGGTCTTGAGTAGAGTCTTCTTACTACATTTCCTGCTTCATCGGTTATGGTAAACCGCAAATAAGGAGCTATTTCATTTTCTTCGGCTCTGAGTTCCGCTTCTGAGGGTTGTGGTATGGGTTCACCTTTACCGAAAAGTTCTTTTTCCTTTTCCTTGCGAATTTCGCGCAGGGTTTTGGGTGTTTCTTTCATCCAGTAAGTAAAAGTGGCACCAAACGCCGGATTGGGAGCAGCATAATACGATGAGCCCTGACCGTATTTTCCGCCTGTTTCAATAAACATCAGGGCGTCCTTTACCGGAAAAATACGGGCGCGGCTGTCCATGATTTCTTTGTTGATGTGGCGCAGCGGGGTATAATCGTCAAGAATATAAAAACCTCGGCCAAACGTGGCAAGCACCAGGTCGTTCTCTCTCTCCTGAATGGCAATGTCGCGAACAGCAATGGTAGGGATTCCGTTTTTAAGCTGAACCCATTGCTCACCTCCGTCAATGCTGAAAAAGATTCCGAATTCGGTGCCGGCAAACAGCAAATCGGGGTTAATATGATCCTGAACAATGGTGTGAACAGTTCCGTTTGCGGGAAGATTCCCTGATATTGATTTCCAGCTTAGCCCTTTGTCGGTGCTTTTAAAAAGGTAGGGTTTAAAATCATCGCGTTTGATGTTGTCGAAGGCCGCAAAAACAACATTTTCGTCGTGTCGTGAAGCCAGCAGGTCCGAAACATAGGTATATTCAGGAACACCCGGGCATTTGCCGGCCACCCGCCAGTTTTTAGCATCTTCGCTTATCTGAATCAGACCGTCATCGGTTCCGGCATACAACAGATTTTCTCTGGCTGGCGACTCGTCGAAAGAAACAATGGTTCCAAACAAGGAAGTAGAAACATCCTTGGCTACGGCATCCACACTCCAGTATTTACCCATCACAGGCCAGGTGTTGCGGTCGGTTTTTGTAGTCAGGTCATCCGAAATTACCTGCCAGGTATCGCCCCGGTCGTCGCTTCTGAACACCTTGTTGGCAGCTGTGTACAATCTTGTTGGCGAATGCCGGCTGATCATCAGCGGAGTATTCCAGTTCCATTTGTAAGAATCTTCTCCTTTGCGTGGCTCAGGGCGGATGTCAATGGCTTCACCGCTTTTACGGTCGTATCTTACCATATTGCCGTACTGGGCTTCAGCATAAACAATATCCGGATTGGTTGGATCAACGGCAGTCCAGAAACCATCGCCACCGTTGGTAACAAACCATTCGTCGTTCACCACGCCGTAACTGCTGGTATTGCGCGAAGGGCCACCCATGCTGTTGTTGTCCTGTGTACCTCCGTAAACGTAATAAAAGGGTTCGCTGTTGTCAACATTTACCCTGTAAAACTGTGTAACAGGCAGGTTGTTTTTAAAGTGGTATTCTTTTCCGCCATCCCATGTTTCATAGATGCCGCCATCACCACCAATAAGAAAATGGTCAGTGTTTTTAGGGTCTATCCACATGGCATGGTCATCCACGTGGCGGTACTTGAGGCCAAGTCTTTTCCAGGTTCTTCCGGCATCTTCGGTATAATGCGAAAAGGTTTCCATAGAGTAAACTTTGTCAACATCGGCAGGATCGCAGTAAATTTCGTTGTAATACTGCCCCTGTGCGGTGTGGCTGCTCATTTTTGACCATGAGGCACCACGGTTGGTTGTTCTGAAAAAACCTCCCGATTCTCCTTCGGCTTCAATTATGGCATACACCACATCGGGATTAACTGGTGAAATGGCAATTCCAATTCCTCCTACATGTCCCGAAGGTAAGCCGTTGGTTAGTTTTTCCCAGCTTGCTCCGGCATCGGTTGATTTCCAGATTGCAGATTCAGGGCCACCACCTATCTTGGTAAATACATGCCTGCGGCGCTGCTCAGAAGTTGCATAAACCATATCGGGATTGCGGGGATCGAGCAGCACATTGTTAACCCCGGTATTTTCGCTGATATTCAGCACCTTATTCCAGGTTTTTCCGCCATCGGTGGTTTTGTAAAGCCCTCTTTCTCCGCCAGGCCCCCAAACCGACCCTTCGGCAGCAACATACACCACATTGGTGTTGCGGGGGTCAATGGCAATCATTCCAATCTGCCGGCTCTCTTTCAGGCCCATGTGTTTCCACGATTTGCCGCCATCTGCCGATTTATAAACACCATCGCCATACCCAAGTGCCCGCTGATGGTTGTTCTCGCCGGTTCCAAGCCAGATTACGCTGGTATTTTCAGGATCTAATGCCAGGCAACCAATGGAATATGAGCCATGATTATCAAAAATTGGTTCCCAGGTGGTTCCGGAATTAGTGGTTTTCCAGACATTCCCCGATGCAACTGCTACATAATATTCAGCGTTGTTTTTCGGATTAACAGCAAAATCGGCAATTCTTCCCGAACAATAAGCCGGGCCTATTGCCCTGAAAGCCAGTCCCGAAAAGGAGCCTTCCCTCAGTGTATCTTTTACTGCGGCCGCTTTTTTCTTCTGTGCAAAAACTTCTGCCGGAAAGAAATTGCTGAAAATCATAAAAATGATAACAGCAATCATGGTTACAGGCATGATTATTGTTTTAATTTCGCGCGGCAAAACTTTTGTTTTGTGATCAGTGGTTTGCGTGTCGGGTGTTTTTGGTGTCATGGAGTTTGGTGTTTAGGTTAAACAGATAGTTTCCGAAAAAATATGCTGCCTCTTCAAGTAATTCCCAAAAGGTGTCAAACCTACATATTATTCACCGGAAACACAAGCAAACCAATTGAAAATATTTTTAAAAAACAGACTTAAATAACTGAACTACAACCATGCTATGTTTTTCTTAAGTGAAGGAATAGCATCTGAATCAAACCAAAAATTTTCAACTTCAAATCAATCCACCGATTTCCATGAAGAAGTATTATTTAATTGCCGTTTCACTGTTTCTGTTGTCCGGTATTTCTGAGGCTCAGATTGTTAAGGATGCCACTTCGGCCAAATCAGGAAAAATCAGGGTAAACCATCCGGCAACAGGAAACCTTAATGAGCGTAGTGATGTAATTTGCGACACCATTCGTTTTCCCATGCCGGGCGAGATTACCTATTATTACTTCGAAGGCCCCAATGCTTCGGGTTATCTTACCGGGAATAACAGCTATAAGGACAAGGTCAAAGCTGAATATTTTACTGCGGCTGAGCAGGGAAGCACCATTACTGGTATAATTGCCGAATTTGCCATTGCTACCAGCGCCACCAACCCTGATGTAACCTTTGCCATCTGGGACAATACCGGCACAAACGGAAAGCCCGGGGCAATAGTAGCTTCAGCTACCAAATCGCTGGCATCTATTGTAAACGATGTTCAAAACGAGCAAATTACCACGGTGATGCTGAATACGCCTTTTGAACCCACCACTCCGTTTTATGCAGGTGTAATTTTGCCTGTTGCAGCCGGTGATACCCTTGCCTTGTGGTGCCGCAAGCATGAGAGTGGATACGATGGAACTGCATGGGACCAATGGTCTGATGGAAGTTGGTATGCCGTAGGCGATCCCGAAGTATGGCAATCTGAAATGGAAATTTCATTTCTGCTGCATCCCATTGTATGCAAAGTGGTTGGAATAGACGAGCCCAACGACGATGTGGTGCAGATCAGCCCAAATCCTTCTAATGGAATTATAAATATTACCACCCGCAAAAGCCTGCAAACCATGAACCTAGAAGTTTACGATATGCGGGGCAGCAGGGTGTATGCCCGAAGCTATCCCGGAAGCCTGACCCGTGTGAATATTGACCTGAGCTTTCTGCCGAAAGGCATTTACATGGTAAGCCTGAGCGATGGCAGTGCCAGATATAACCGGAAAGTTGTGATGGAATAGGGGGAAGTGTCAGGAAATTACTGATTTATAAAATTTAACTCCGGCAGGGATTTACTTCTTGCCGGAGTTTCTTTTGAAGCCGCCATGGGATTCATGACTTCCTTTATTAACTGAAAACTTCTCCACCAAATCATTTCTCCCTATTTTTCTTAGCGTATCGGTTAGCCATCTTTTATTTTCGGGTTTGTACCAGAAGAAAAATCTCTGCTGATTTAGTTTTTCGTCTTTGGTTTTGGCGGTAAATACAGGTTTTAGTGTGTAGGGGTCAATGCCGCTGTAGTAGATGGCGGTGGCCAGGGTCATGGGAGTGGGTGTAAAATCCTGAACCTGCTCAAGCCTGAAGCCCTGCTGCATGGTTTCGCAGGCGAGTTCGGCCATATCTTCGGGTTTGCTTCCCGGATGACTCGAAATAAAATAAGGGATCAGCTGTTGCCTGAGTCCGTGCCGCTGGTTTATTTCGTTAAACTTTTGCTGAAATTGCACAAAAGTGCGGTAATGAGGCTTGCGCATAATCTGCAGTACCTGAGCCGAGCTGTGCTCGGGAGCTACTTTCAGCCTCCCCGAAACATGCCGGGTAATCAACTGTTCCAGGTATTCATTCAGCCCGTTGGCTTTGGTATCGGCATCGCTGCGGCCAATAATCATATCGTATCGAATGCCGCTTCCTATGGTAATGCGTTTTACACCATTTACTTTAAGGGCCTTGCGATAAAGCTCCGTCATCGGGCGGTGGTCGGTGTTCAGGTTGCGGCAAATGGAAGGAAAAATACACGATGGCCTCCGGCATTTCATACATTGTGAAGTATCGCGGCCCTGAATCAGATACATATTGGCCGAAGGCCCTCCCATGTCGGTGATATGGCCTTTAAAACCGGGAGATGTTGCAATCTGCTCCACCTCCTTCATAATCGAATCTTCGGAGCGGCTCACCACAAACTTGCCCTGATGAGCCGATATGGCACAGAAGGCACATCCGCCAAAGCAACCCCGGTGCATGTTTACCGAATTTCTTATCATCTCAAATGCCGGTATGGCTCCGCGTTTGTTATACCGGGGATGAGGTTCGCGGGTGTAGGGCAAATCAAAAGCTTCGTCCATTTCGGGCTGGCTCATCGGTGGAAATGGCGGATTTACCACAGTGACTCTGTTTCCGTTTCTTTCAATAAGCCTGGCTCCCTGCCAACGGTTTGATTCTTCTTCAAAAATCCTGAAATGCCGGGCAAATTCCTTTTTGTCAGCGAGACACCGGGCATGAGTTGGCAGCTCGATGGTGGGTATATGGCCGGAGTCGGGCAATAGGGTTTCGGCTGAAGTAATAAAAGCGGTTTGTTCCAGATTATGGATGGTGCTAATGTTTTCGCCGCTAGCCAGTCTGCGTATCAGCAATTTCATTGCTTTTTCGCCCATGCCAAATACCAGCATATCGGCACCGCTCCATTCCAGTATGCCGGGTTTCAGGCTGTCGCTCCAGTAATCGTAGTGGGTCAGCCGCCTCATGGAAGCTTCAATTCCGCCGAGCACTACCGGCACCCCGGGGTACAATTTTTTAAGTATTTGAGTATAAACTACCGATGCATAGTCGGGCCTGAATCCCGCAACACCACCGGGGGTGTAGGCATCGTCGCTGCGCAGGCGCTTGTTGGCTGTGTAATGGTTTACCATGCTGTCCATACAGCCGGCGGTAACTCCGAAAAACAGTCTGGGTTTGCCCAGCTTTTTAAAATCGCGGAGGTCGTCTCGCCAGTTGGGTTGCGGTAGAATGGCCACCCTGAATCCTTCCTTTTCTGCTATTCTCCCCATAACGGCATGGCCAAACGAAGGGTGATCAACGTAAGCGTCTCCGGTGACAATGATGATGTCCACCTCGTCCCAGCCACGACGGTCGAGTTCCTCCCGGCTTACAGGCAGCCAATCGGTTACAGGGCGTTTATCAGGTGTTTGCATGGGGCAAAGGTAGTTTTTTTTGCAACGGGCATAATTCATAAGGTTTGATATTTCGCAGATTAGAAGTTCCCCTTAATCACCGCCACCACCATCATTTTAACTAACTTTGCAGCTCATTTCTAAACAGGCAAGCCGTGAAAGCTTCCCAACTTACCGATTTTTACCGCAAAAGCGATGCTATTGCGGCTATTGTTGATTTATGCAATTCAAAGGACAGATTCAGGCTTCAGCTAAAAGGGCTGGCCGGTTCGTCGGCTGCTATGGTGGCTGCTTCTGTTTTTGCCAATTCGGGCCCGCTGCATATTTTTATTCTTCCCGAAAAGGAAGAAGCGGCATACTTTTTTAACGACCTCGAAAATCTGCTCGGGGAGCAGGAAACCCCTTTTCACCGGAAAAAGGTGCTGTTTTTTCCGACAACTTACCGCCGGCCTTACGAAATTGAAAAAACCGACAATACCAATGTGCTGTCGCGCACCGAGGTAATGAAACGGATTGGCACCCGCGAAGGTGGCAGTTTAGTGGTTACCTATCCCGAAGCCCTCGCCGAAAAGGTAGTAAGCAAAGCCTATCTCAAAAAGAACACACTCAGAATGGGGCTGGGCGAAAGCCTCTCTATAGACTTTGTGCTTGACCTTTTGGCCGAGTACGGTTTCGACCGCGTTGATTTTGTTGTGGAACCGGGGCAATATTCACTGCGTGGCGGAATTATAGATGTTTTCTCATATACCAATGACCGTCCCTACAGGGTAGAGTTTTTTGGCGATGATATAGAATCCATCCGCACCTTCGACCCGGGCAGTCAGCTTTCCATTGATCGTTTAGACCATGTTACCATAACCCCAAATATTCAGGACCGGGCACTCACCGAAAAAAGGGAGGCCTTTTTATCATACATCGGCCGAAATGCAGTTGTATGGGTGCGCGATCTGGCATTTGCCACAGACCGAATAGGCAAAGAATTTGAAAAAGCTGAAAAAGCATTTTCTGAGTTGTCTTCAGACATCAAACATCTGCCTCCTGATGAACTTTTCTCAACAGCCGAAGGGTTTAAAAGCGATGTACTGGCCCATCCGCTTATTGAATTCGGAAGTCATTTTGTGCTGAGAGATAGCAACAGCTTCGATTTCAGGATGAAGCCCCAGCCATCTTTTAATAAGAATTTTGATCTGCTGCTTCAGAACCTCGACAACAATTCCCGTTCAGGCATTTCAAATTATATACTTTCAGATAATCCCAAACAAACCGAGCGCATCAGAACTATTTTCAGCGATCTGAAAGCCAACCGGGGGCTGAGCGACAAAGACCTGAATTTTGAACTGCTGAACCTGTCACTGCACGAAGGGTTTGTTGACGAAACAAACAAGCTGGCCTGCTACACTGACCACCAGATTTTTGAACGTTACCACAAATACCGGATCCGCGATGGTTTTGCCGGCCGGCAAGCCATCACCATGAAGGAGATTTACGATCTGCAGCCGGGTGATTATGTAACACACATTGACCATGGCGTTGGCCGGTTCGACGGACTTGAGAAAATAGAAAATAACGGAAGGCAGCAGGAAGCAATCCGCCTCATTTATCAGAACAACGACATATTGTATGTGAGCATACACTCACTGCATCGCATCTCAAAATATGTGGGCAAGGACGGCACGGTTCCTTCGCTCAACAAGCTGGGGTCAAATGCCTGGAATAAGCTGAAAAGCAAAACCAAACAACGGGTTAAGGACATAGCCAAAGATCTGATAAAACTTTATGCCGAGCGAAAAGCTGCCGACGGATTCAGGTTTAACCCCGACACCTACATGCAGCACGAACTTGAAGCATCGTTTATTTACGAAGACACTCCCGATCAGGTAAAAACCACCGCCGATGTTAAGCGGGACATGGAAAAAGCCTATCCGATGGACAGACTGGTATGCGGTGATGTTGGTTTTGGTAAAACCGAGATTGCAGTTAGAGCAGCTTTTAAAGCAGTAGCCGACAGCAAACAGGTGGCAGTACTTGTGCCCACCACTATTCTTGCTCTTCAGCATTATCGTACTTTCAGCGAAAGACTAAAAGAATTTCCGTGCCGGGTAGATTATATCAACCGCTTTAAAACAGCCAAAGAGCAAACCCAAACCCTCAAAGACCTGGAAGCAGGCAAAATTGATGTACTTATTGGCACGCACAGGCTGGTGAGTCAGGATGTGAAGTTTAAAGACCTCGGTCTGATGATCATTGATGAGGAGCAAAAGTTTGGAGTGGCTACCAAGGAAAAGCTGAAGAAACTCAGAGTGAATGTTGATACACTTACACTTACAGCAACGCCTATTCCCCGCACTTTGCAGTTTTCGCTGATGGGTGCCCGCGACCTGAGCGTAATCAATACTCCGCCGCCCAATCGCTATCCGGTGCAAACCGAATTACATGCCTTTAATGAGGAAGTAATCAGAGATGCAATACACTTTGAACTTTCGCGCGGTGGCCAGGTGTTTTTTGTACACAACAGGGTAAACAATATTCTCGAAGTTTCGGGCATGATTCAACGCCTGGTTCCCGATGCAAAAATTGCCATCGGACACGGACAGATGGAAGGCTCCAAACTTGAGAAAATCATGCTCGATTTTGTGGAAGGGTACTACGATATTCTTATCGCCACCACCATTATAGAATCGGGCCTTGATATTCCCAACGTGAATACCATCATTATCAACGAAGCTCAGAATTACGGACTCAGCGACCTGCACCAGCTCAGGGGCAGAGTTGGGCGAACCAATAAAAAGGCTTTTTGTTTTCTGCTTGCGCCTCCCTTGTCGGTACTTACCGATGAAGCCCGCAAAAGGCTCAAGGCCATCGAAGAGTTTTCTGAATTGGGCAGTGGTTTCAACATAGCCATGCGCGATCTGGATATTCGCGGCGCAGGAAATATACTGGGAGCCGAACAGAGCGGCTTTATTTCTGAAATTGGGTTCGAAATGTATCAGCGTATCCTCGACGAAGCCTTATTTGAGCTCAAGGAGTCTGATTTTAAGGATTTATATCAGGACGAAGCACCGGCACATAAAGATTATGTTAAGGAATGTGTTATTGAAACTGACCTCGAAATCATGCTGCCCGACAGTTACATAACCAATATCACAGAAAGGCTGAGTTTGTATAAAGAACTAGACGGACTCGAAGCAGAGGAAGACCTGCTGAAATTTCAGGAGAATCTTATTGACAGATTTGGCCCGGTGCCGCCGCAAACACAGGAATTGCTTAATACCATCAGGCTCCGCCGCATGGCACGTAAACTTGGATTTGAGAAAATTAGTCTGCGAAACGGATTTTTATCGGCAACTTTTATCTCCAATCAGGAGTCGCCGTTTTACCAAAGCAATATTTTCTCAACGGTTTTGCAATTTATACAAACCGATCATCGCAAGGTGCGTATGAAAGAAAACAACAACAAGCTGAGTCTCAGCTTCAGGGAAGTGTTGTCGGTATCACAGGCCATTCAGGCGCTGCTGCCGCTTGAAGAGATGGTGGAAGCGGGGAAGCAGGAGGGAAAGTGAACCGATTTCTTTCTATGATTAAAAAAAAGACGCAAGTCTTTCCGGAACATTCTCTTACCTCACAAATAACCGTTGGTCAAACTCAAAAGGTTCCATGGATAAAATTTCAATCTTTTTGCTCTCAGGGTGAAGTGGATTGATGAGATAATTATACTCAGCAGGCACAATGGCCGAAGGAACTTTAAGAACCGGACTGCTTTTGCGGGTTACAAATAAATCTCCGGCCTTTTGTGTTGACGAAGAATGAGGAAGTTTTTTCCAGTCGGAAGGCAATTCCTTATATTGAATTTCTTCAATATTAATCCTTTCGGGTATAAATAGAGTAGTGAGGTAAAAATCGGCCGGAAGCAATCCCAGCGGCAGGTGAACAGCAAGTTCCACAACGCAAAGCGCCACAGATCCCGAGGTGTAAAGCATCGCAACTCCTTTGCTGTTCCATCGGCCACCGGCCATTTCGGCGCCTTTGCCACTTAAATCGCCGGCAAATTTTGCACGGCTCAGCCTGAACACCATCATGCCATTACCCCGTGTTCAATGCGGGTAAGCTCATCCTTTACCAGGCCTATACCAAAGGTATTATCAATAAAGCCAACAGGTGCACCACCTCCCAGTGCAGGATTTGAGGATTCGAGCCATGAAATAAAACCGGCACGCGAACCAAACACATCTTCGCCTTTTTTAAAGAGCATTACAATTTCGATAAGCTTTTCGCTTTGGGGAGAATCAAATCGTTTTTGCTCTTTTTTATAGCGCTGAATACTGCGCTCAGATACATGCAGAAACCTGGCCCACTCACCCAACGAAAACTTAAACCCGGAAGCAAACTTTTCGAAGGCGGAGTAGGAAATGCCCTGCCTGACCAATTCTATGATTGACAGCAGGTTATGATCATCGGTTGAGCCATAGCTTATAGCTGGTTCATGAAGTGCCAACTCTTGCATAATTTTTAATTTTCCACAAAGATAATGCTTTTTGTCGTTTTTATTACGCCAATAGTCATTTTTTTTCATTTTTTTCATTTTTTTGATGACTTTTACATAGTATTACAGTTCATTGAATTTCAGAGCAGACAGTTATACATCGCAGTTCTGCCTATAAAGCTGCATTGTCATTTATTCCTATCTTTGCAAAAAATTTTTAATTCATGTATCAGGAACTCAGCGAACAGGAACTTATCAGAAGAGAATCGCTCAAAGAACTGGAGAAAGCAGGCATCAATCCTTATCCGGCCGAGGCTTTCGATGTAAATGTAAGCACGGCCGAAATTCTCAGTAATTTCCCCGGAAACCAGCAACTATATCAGCAGGTGAGCATAGCCGGCAGAATAATGACCCGCCGGATCATGGGTGCTGCCTCATTTGTTGACCTGCAGGATTCAACCGGACGAATTCAGTTGTACATCAAACGCGACGACATTTGCCCCGGCGAAGATAAGTCACTGTATAATACTGTTTTTAAGCGTCTTCTGGATATTGGCGACATCATAGGTGTAACCGGGTTCGTTTTTATTACCCAGATGGGAGAAACCTCCATCCATGTTCAATCGCTCAAACTCCTCAGCAAATCGCTGCGTGTTTTGCCGGTAGTTAAGGAAAAAGACGATCAGGTTTTTGATGCTTTCAGTGATCCAGAGCAGCGGTACCGCCAGCGTTATGTTGACCTGATTGTAAATCCCGAAATCAGGGATATTTTTGTAAAGCGCAGCCAGATCATCAATACCATGCGTTCGTTTTTCAACGAGCAGGGTTACCTTGAAGTGGAAACTCCCATTTTGCAGCCCATACCCGGAGGTGCAGCCGCCCGGCCCTTCATTACCCATCACAACGCGCTCGACATGCCGCTGTATCTGCGTATTGCCAATGAGTTGTACCTGAAAAAGCTTATTGTTGGAGGGTTCGATGGTGTTTATGAATTTGCCAAGGATTTTCGCAACGAAGGCATGGACCGTACCCATAATCCCGAGTTTACGGTAATGGAAATCTATGTCGCGTACAAGGATTATTTCTGGATGATGGATTTCACCGAAGAAATGCTTGAGCGCGTAGCATTAGCGTTGCACAAACGAACCGATGTTCAGGTTGCCGACCGGGTAATTGATTTTAAACGTCCTTTCCGCAGGCTTACCATGACCGATGCCATAAAAGAGTATGCAGGCGTTGATATTACCGGAAAGTCAGAAGATGAACTTCGCACCATCTGCAGGCAATTGGGAATAGAAACTACCCCGAGTATGGGTACAGGAAAACTGATAGATGCCATTTTCGGGGAAAAATGCGAAGAGCATCTGATTCAGCCGACATTCATTATGGATTATCCAATTGAGATGTCGCCACTATGCAAGCGCCACCGCAGCAATTCTGATCTTACTGAGAGGTTCGAACTATTTGTAAACGGGAAGGAGCTTTGCAATGCCTATTCTGAGCTCAACGACCCTATTGATCAGCTCGATCGTTTTCAGGAACAGCTTAAACTTTCGCAAAAAGGCGACGATGAAGCCATGTTTATTGATATGGACTTTGTTCGTGCACTTGAATATGGCATGCCTACCTGCTCAGGTATGGGAATCGGCATAGACCGTTTAACGATGTTTATGACCAATCAGCCTTCCATTCAGGATGTTCTTTTCTTCCCGCAGATGAGGCCCGAGAAAAAGGCGGTTCCGCAAGGCGATGGCGATGAAGCCTTTATTGCTGCCGGGGTTCCCGAGGTCTGGGTGCCGGTGCTCAGAAAGTACGGATTCAAAACTGTTGCCGACCTTAAAGCTGCAAATCCGAACAAGATGCTGAATGATCTTGGCGGATTGCGGAAAAAGATGAAACTCGATATTCCCGCCCTTAAGCTTGAAGAAATTCAGGAGTGGGTTAAGTCATAAAACGCCTTTTTACTAAATGGAATTTCCTCCCATTCACACATGGATACCCTGTGACAAACGGCCATTGGTAATAGCCGGGCCTTGCAGTGCCGAAACCGAAACGCAGGTAATGCAAACGGCCTTGGCTCTCAGTCGTATTCCTTGTGTGAAAGTTTTCAGGGCAGGAATCTGGAAACCGAGAACCCGTCCCGGAACCTTTGAAGGAGTCGGAAGTGCAGGTTTGAGCTGGATGATGCGGGTAAAAAGGGAGACAGGTTTGCTCACCACGGTTGAAGTAGCCAATCCCGGACATGTTGAACAGGCACTTGCACATGGAATTGATATTTTATGGATTGGTGCACGTACTGTGGTCAACCCATTCTCCATGCAGGAGCTGGCCGAAAGTCTGAGCGGTGTGGATGTGCCGGTTATGGTCAAAAATCCGGTAAATCCCGACCTGTCATTATGGATTGGAGCGATTGAGCGCTTGCAGAAAAATGGCATTCACCGCATTGCCGCCGTGCACAGGGGTTTCTATCAGTTTGAAAAGACGAGTTTTCGCAACCCTCCGCAGTGGGAAATTCCTATTGAACTGAAGCGGCGTATGCCGGGTTTACCCTTGTTGTGTGATCCGAGCCACATTGGCGGAAACCGCAGCCTGATTCTGCCGGTTTCGCAGCAGGCTATGGATTTAGAGGCTGACGGCCTGATGATTGAAACCCATCCCGACCCGGATAAGGCATGGAGCGATGCTGCACAGCAAATTACTCCGGAACAGCTGGCTGACTTGCTCAAAAATCTCGTCTTACGCGAAACCACAGGCAGCCGTGAGTTTGAAAAAAGTCTGGAAGAACTCAGGCATGAAATTGACCTGATTGACTACGAAATGATCCGGTTACTCGCAAAACGCATGGAAGTTGCCAAAGACATGGGCAGGTACAAATATGCCCACAACATAACAATTCTGCAGCTTCAGCGGTGGAAAGAGCTATTTGCCGATCGCATCAAAAAAGGAAGCAAAGCTGGGCTCGATACCCGTTTTCTGGCTTCATTGCTGCAGTTGGTTCACGAACAATCCATTCAGATTCAAACCCATGTGATGAATCCGCCCGCATCTTCTGAAGATGAAAAATAAGCTGTTCCGGTGGAATTGATCCTAAGCCTAAAATTTAATCAGTTTGGCAGTTCTCACAAAGCCGGGAGTTGACATACGAAGGTAATACATGCCAGGCGACAGTTCAGGAAATGATGTTGTAATGGTATGTGATCCTGCTGTAAATTCCTGACCGTCCCGCTCTGTAATGAGTTTTCCGTTCATTCCAAATACAGAAAATTTTACCACCGAACTTACTGGTAACGAAAACGAAAGTTTTGTCTCTTGTCTGAACGGATTGGGATAAACTACCATAGAAGGCTCAGAACCGGAAACAAAAGCGGAATTTACTCCGATGCGAACTTTCATATCCACTTCGATGCTGTGCTCGTTCAGGAAAAAATCCTTTACAGTAATGGACGAGCGGTAAGTACCTTCCTGCAATCCTGCTGAATTAACAGTAACATTTAATTCATAGGGAGCATTATTACTCATATTTCCCCGCAGAGTATCTGTAGTGAGCCAGTTAGCTGTGTCAGGGATAGACACTTCGAACGGATTATTGGAAGCATTTACCGGAATTAGCTCAAGTGTTACAGTTTTGGAGTTATCGGGGGCAATCATGAGCGATAATGTGCCCGGGTTAAACTGAAAATCAGGCGGATTCTGAACCATGTTCAGTGCTTTATAAACATTCAGTCTGCCGCCGCTCACGGTTTTCCCTGTAAAAGAGTCAAGTGTATCCACACCGGCAATAAGATATTGTTTGAATTTGAGCGAAATATGCTCAGGATCAGAATAATACGAATTAATAACAGATTCGCTTGCTGCTGCATACATCAGGGCAATTGCTCCGGAAACATGGGGTGACGACATGGAGGTACCGGTTTTATACCCATACGTATCGCCTTGCCGGGTTGAATAAACGTTTGTACCGGGTGCAGCCAGATCAATGCTGTTTAGTCCCCAGGCTGCCTGTGTGTTGAGCCCGTCGGTGTTGGTTGAATTTGTTGCTGCTACAATGGAATTGTTGGTCATGGCTGTGGGAATATCGCCCATCAAATCCACATCCCAGCCCCGGTTTGCAGTAGATGCCACATTAAGTATGCCCACCGATCCCAGAGAATCATAAATAGCGCTCCAGAGCGGATAATTGACCGGATTTCCTGCATCAATTCCAAAAGAAGAATTGGTGACCACAACAAATGCTCCGGAAGTACCAGCGGTTTGGTTGTAAATCTTGCGCATGGTGAAAATATAATCATACGAAGCCACTGCAATCGCTTCATTTGACCCTGACCCTGCAATGGGCATCAGATATGTGTTAAAAGCGACACCAGTAACCCCAAGGCTGTTGTTGCCTTTTGCGGCTGCAGTTCCGGCTACATGGGTTCCATGATCGCTTTGCTGCATATTGCCGTTGTTCATGTAAGCATTCCAGCCATTATAGTCATCTATATAACCGTTTCCGTCGTCATCAATACCATTATATGGGATTTCATCGCGGTTTTTCCAGAGTTTGAGGTCGCTGTGGCCCAGGTCAACCCCACCATCAACCATAGCAATAACTATGGTATCGCCCAAAGCTGTGATGCCCGATGTTGTGATATCCCAGGCGTAGGATGCCTTGATATCAGCACCGGGAGTTCCACTCATTTGCCCCGTGTTTTTGAGATTCCAGAGTGCCGAAAAAGAAGGATCGTTGGGAATAAGCTCACGATCTGAAACCAAATGATTAAATTGGGCAATGGAAACCAGAGGATGTCTGCGGATTTCAGCAAGTAATTTTTCGGGATTTGCCAGTTGCTCATCAAACTGAACCAGCCAGATTTTCATTGCTGAAGATAACTTCCTGTTGAATGACAAGGAAGCATAGCGAAAGTCATGAATAAACCCTTCCGATTCAATTTCGCCGGGCATTTCCCTGAATTGTACAAGCACCTGGCCGGGAACGCGGTTATTGTCGGCATTCTGACTGGTTGCTCTGGCCGAAATCAGAAACAGAAGAAATAAAAAGTGGTAAAGCTTCATTTTAAATATTTTACAGCGGATTAAACAAACTTTCTGAACCGATGTTCAGCCATTTTGCATTCAGAATGCCCGATTTACAGATTCATCGGGAGGTATTCAACTCTTTTACCTTTTCATTGGCCATCCAGGCTGCGTCCATTTTTATCTGTTCATCCAGGCTGATGCTGTTCTTTACAGCTTTTTCCTTCAGGCTTTCCACCCATTCCGGCGTACCTCTTATGGCCATTTCCATCAATATGGTAAGGTCGCTCAGTTTGGTGTATTTTCCCGGATTTTTCTTGTAATCATCATAAAAAAGGAAGCCGGCGTGTTGCCATATCTTTTCCTCGAGTGTAAGCCCGGGGTTTTCATTATCATTCAATAGTTGAATAAAAGAGCCATCGTAACGACGAATGGCATCAGCAAATTTTGCAATCGGATTTGCCTGTTCCGGAAAAAAGGTTTCAAACAGATTTTCATCAAAACCCCAGGCAAATGCATGAAGAAACCGGCCGGTAATCATAATGATAACAAAGTCCTGATTAAGAATCTCTTCCATGAAATTTTTGTCGGAAGCAAGCCCGCCTTCCGAATAATCGGCGCGGGTAATGCGGTTGTTGTAATACCAAAAATCGCATGATTCAAAAACCGAGGAGGGTATACCATCGTTCAGCCAGTTAAAATAAAAGCTATCACCGGCAATAATGGCTTTTGGCTTGGGATAACGGGAATCTTTGTAACTGTATACCGGATTTGCCGAAGGTTTTTGCCGTAAAGGAAACAGCGTGTTCATGGCCAGGGCAATATCGGCATCGGGATGGCGGATGGTGTCAAGCACTTTAACACCCCGGATATCCATTTGATTTAACGGGCGTTGACTGATTTTTTCAAGAAATTCCAGCGTAGTATCGGCAGCAATTGCGGCTCCGTAATAACTCCAGTGTGTACCGGTGCGGGGAAACAGGGGATGCTCATGATTACCCTTTTCCTGAATAAAAAACGCATTCAGATCAAGCAGGTTAATTCCAGCCTCTGAAAAATGATGCAATAATCTTTGATAATTGGATGGATTTTCAGGCGTATTCCTGTATTTGCGGGGTAGCTGATCACTGAAAAAATTAGCTTTGTCGGGCTCTATGATCACAGCAAAGGTTTTTCCGAGGGATTTCAGCGTATCCTGAACCATTTTAAGCTGCCTGGCTTTCATTTTCCAGGTGCTGTCGCCAATAAAATACTCACCAAAATATTCACGGATATAATCTTTTTCAAACAATTGCCGGTTTTTGCCGCTGATTACTCCTTCGGCATTAGCCTGATTAAAAAATGTGTAGTCAACCTGATTGTTAACCCGTACCAGAAAATTGCGAAACCCTATGTTGTTTTCAATTTGTGTGTTGAATTTCTCCTGAAAAGTGCCGTTGAGCCAGTCAGTCCTTTTAAATGCCTTTAAATCAGGAGTATCAGGAGTAGTGAAAGCCCCGAAAAGTGGTTTTTCACTAAAAATTCCATATCTGGCCTGAATCATGGGCAGGACAAGCAGAACCATAAGCAAGGCAAACATCCATTGCTTAAGTGATTCCTTGTATTTTTCAGAATTCATTCCCATATGCCAGGCTTAATTTTGGCAAAAATACTGGAATAATTGTTTGCAGCGTTTAACAACACCAAAACAATTACAGTTCAAAATGCAGCAATTCAGGAACCATCAGACTTACATGAAATTAAGCCTCACCCATTGCTAATGGCTGGTTCTTACCAGTTTTTTAATGTATCTGGCTTCATTAGTCTGTAAAATGAACAGGTAGTAGCCACTGTTGCTGAGGTTTACAGATGGCCGCAACGTGTATTCGCCCGGTGTCTTGTTTCCCTGTGGTTCCTGCCAGAGGATTCTTCCGAAAGCATCAGCAACTGATAAAACTACATTTGTTGGCAGATCCAGTTTATATGTGATGGTGATATTTTCATTAAAAGGGTTTGGATAAACCGAGAAACCAGAAACTGAGATGGTTTCATATACCGGATCCGTAGCAACCGCAAAAACGGGCAGCATCACATAGTCTATTCGGGCACAGTCGTCGCCTGTAGAAACGCTGTAATCTTTGATGTACCTCCAGGCAAAAGTCTGTTCGCCGGCATTCACAGGATACCTGCGGTAAGACCATTCGGTTTCTCCGGCCCATTTGCCCATTTCTTCGTCATCAACAAAAAAGTGCAGAAAATCATAGGAAGCTTCAGATGAAACCCTGAACCAGAAAGATACAGAATCAGCAAAGGCAACATTCCAGTTCAGCCAAAGGCTGGAGGTTTGATTATCGGCAATTACTCCCGATCTTGCATTGTTATTTCCTTCCCATGCCTGGCCTTCTTCTACATACCAATTGGCATGTCCACCGGTTTGCCATTCAAACGATGAGAAATTGCCACTTTCGAAATCATCAACAATAAAGCCGGTAAGCAGAGGAACGGTTTGCAGGAAGCTGAACTGATTGTGGCCATTTACATGAACATTGATCAGTGTTTGATGATTAAGCGGGGTTTCAGCGGCCAGTGCAGCAGAGTATGTTGTTACCCAGGTTTGATCCTGCGCCAGGGTATCAATGTTTTGTGGCAACCCGCCTAAAGTAAGGTATGGATCCCAGCTTTGAACGAATGCCGAAGCATTGGCCAGTTTGGCTCCGCCTGAATTAAGGAATGTAATTCTCATTAAAGCCATTTCTCCCGGATCAAGTATGCCGTTTCCTCCGTCAATAATTTCAATGCTGCTGATGGTAATAACCGGTCTGTAGGCATTAAGCCGTATGTTTCTTGCCCAGTTTCCTTCGGCCGAACTGGCGTTGATGGTAAAAGGCGCCTGATGATTGTCGGGTACATTATTCCCGGCTTTTATTAAAAAGGCAGTGTCAATTACCACTGTTTCGCCGGGCTGAAGTCCGGAAATCTGGCTCGAAGCATCAATAATACTAAATCGCGGATCTAAGGTAGTGATTGAAAAGTTGGTTTGCCCCAAAGCAAAACTATTGTGGTTGGTAACAGTAAGTTTTAATGAAAAGGTTTCACCAAACTCAATCAGGTCATCGTCGCCCGAGCTTGTTTCATACTCCAGCTGCAGTCCTTCGGTATTGAGAATTAAGGTTTTAAAGGAGCTGATGTTGTTGTTGTCAGTTACACAGAATTTCAATGGAATTGCTTCCGACATTTCAACAGCTGTGCCTGATAATAGTCCTGATTCTGACAATGTAATCCCCGGATGCAGCTGTACCGGAGTATATCTGATAAACTGATCAGGCTGCGGAGAATAATCGGGATTATGAGACATCAGGTAATAGTTTGATCCGTCACCTGCCGAGATGCCCGTATATCTTCTTACAAAGGAAGGCACACTAAACTCTCCGAAATTCATCTCAATGCGACCATCATCATACAGTCGAACCGTAGCGTTAACAGTTCCAGTGGTCTGATAAATGGACATTTTCCATCTGAAAGTCACATAATTATCATTTTCTTCATACCAAACCCCATCTCCTTCAGCATTGTTGATGATGTATGGGTTCGACATGCTGGGCGCAATCATGGGCTTATCAATAAAATAAGTTTTCCCTTCAATATAAAATGGCCAGGGAATTAGTGTGTTTTCAAAGATAAGATACCCGTCAGATGTGGCATACACCTCATTGAAGGATTTGCCGAAATACGGGAATGAAAATGGCAATTCTACCAATGCTGTGCCATTGCTGTTGTTTGAAAGGGTGAGTTTGAGCCCGGCTATGTTCTGCATTACAGCTGCAGAGTCGAACTGAACATACTCTTCGGCCAGTTGCCAGCGATAGGGCGGGGTTCCTCCGTTTGCCTGAAGCTGCGCAGAATAATTGCTGTATAATTGTAAGGGTGGCAGATTCTCAGTAGTTATTTCAGCCCTGTCAAAGTTAATGGTTGCATTTACTCCAACTTTTGTAACTCCGTTTGAAACCAGCGGCAGTTCATTAACCTGACTGTTTATTTCCTGAATTCCCTGGGTGTAATTCATAAGTGAAAACGACATCAGAGTCCCTGAATCGCCGTTGAGCGGATCATTTTCCTGAATCATCAGGAAATACTTGTTTTCGCTTCCGGGTTCAACCATGGTGAGCAGTGGATTCAAATCAAGCCCGAATTCAATATTATCAGGATATCCGCTTCCCTGCATGGGATTACAGCCTCCCTGAAAATCGAAAACAGGGAAGTGAAGAATATAATCGGGTTCAGTGGCAGCTGGGTTGCTGGCAACACCTGCAGTTATTTTAAGTTTACTGCGGCAGGTATGAGCCAATGAAATTTTAGCAGTAAGCAAAGGCTCATAATCGGGATTTGCATCTATAATTACCACAGTGTTATTCCAGATGCCACCTTGCTGAAACTGGTCTGCAACGGATTTATACATCATGTAAGCAAAGCCCTGATCGCCCCATCCGTTTATACTTCCATAGGTGTTGGCCATCTTAAAACCGCCAATTTCCCAGTCGCGTACATCCAGTATACCATCTCCGTTAAGATCAATATTATTGGTATAGCGGCCATCGTTGTTGTAATCCCACCTTATGGAATCGTTGTAGCCACATATAGTCATGGCGTGATTGGCCGAATTTCCCCAGGCGGTAATAACGTGTTTGCCGGCTTCGGGCACACCCTGCGGAAATATTACAGGAGGATTTGTATATTCGGCATAAAAGCAACCCACACCTCCGGCTGTGGAACCGTTGGCATGGTCAAATATCCAGTTTTTGAGGGTTTGTATACCCTCTTCAGTATTGACTTTAATTGAATACACACCATTGATGCGGTTGTGCATGGCATTGTAATATTTGTTGTAACCAGTCATCCACATAGTTGCACCACCTGGCGCCATTCCGCCGTAATCGGCAATGGTAGGATTTCCGGCTTTTTTAATAATTTCATACGACTCATAAAAGTTGATGCCGGCATTTGAGCCTCCGTTTATGAAATTATAGGTAAAATGGGTAGTGTACTGATTCTCCGGTACATTTGCCGGAACCTGCCTCAGATAAGCCATTTCGTAAGTAAAAACCAAACCTATGCTGCTGGCTTGTCCGCATTCTAACCCAACCTGAGCTACCAATGGCCTGAACCATGGATAAGCCGAATTATCAATGGCATACGGAATCAGTCTTCTGAGAGCTTCCGGGGGTGACTGATAGGCGGGCAGCTGCGAAAGCATGAGCGAGTCGTAACTGCTCATAGACTGCAATTCCGGGTAGGGATAATTAATGCCCTGCCCTGGTTTTGTATTGGTTTGTGCGGCTACCATGATTGGCAGCAAAAGAAGAGGGAGTAAATATTTCCTCATAAGTGCTGAAGTTTAACGAAGTGAAATTAATGAATATCTGCTTTGAGTTCTCTTTTTCAGTAAAAAAAACAATTACGGGCAAAAGATTCAGTCTAAACAATAGAGCCTCTTTCCTCACAAAACAAATCGGGGCCTGCCAAACAGCAAGCCCCTGATTTCCCCTTGTTTCCGGCGGTTTAAAACAGCGGTTTACAATGTTTTTATAAACCTGCCATTTTGAACCTCTTCGCCGTTTTCTATTCTAACCATGTAAACTCCATGGGGCAGAGCCGAAACATCAACTGAATTGTCAGAAAATTGATTCAGCGGACTCTGCATAATTTCCTGTCCTGATATATTGAAAATACTTACCACAGCATTTTCTTTATTTTTTATAGTTGTTACAAAGGATACTTTTTCTTTTGCAGGGTTAGGATAAGCAAGTATTTCCTTTCCAGCCTGTGGTCTGGGAGCTTTGACAACATTTACGGTAAAACTTTTTTCAGCCGAACAGCCACCTTCATTCTCGCAGGAAATGGTTAAGATGTTTTCGCCTTCGGGCAGTTCATCTGCTTTAACCACAAACCGGGTACCTTCGGTGCCGGCCGGCAGCAATTTGTATCCCACCGATGCCGAAACCGGAAGCAGAATTTCAAGTTCTTCACCCTGATATAATGTTGTATCGTTTACTGAAGGTAATTGCGGCTCTTCCCAGAATGTCACCCTGAGCTCATGCCTTACAGCACCACAGTTGTTGTTGTAGAACACATCGGCATAAAACAATATGCCACCGTTGCTGTAATCTTCCTGAGAAGCTGTGTAAACAGGGCGATGACTGTTCACATCATCCAAAATTCCGCTGCCAGCCGATGACCATACTACTTTTTCTACATTCTCCAGGCCGATATATAAATCAATTAATGGATTACGGCAGGTGGTAAAGTCCTGAAGATTTACTTCAGCCATTTCATTACCGGGCAGGTAAATGTTGTCAATCCATGCAGCATCTGAACCATCGGCCACAGCACCATCTTTTGTGTAAATCCATTCTATCAGGTGTTCTCCGGCTTCAACAGCAAATGATTCCTCGCGCCAGTCAATATTCCCGCTGTAAACGGCTGCGACTTCTCCATCTATAATCAGGGTAAGTTTGTCGGCATTTTCTTGTGAAGAAACCTTTATTCTGAAGCCCAGCATGTCGCATGTTTCTGAATAGCAGGAGTAAGCCAGGCGGCTGCTTCCGTTATCGGCTGTCTGTCCTGAACGGAGTGAATATTTTCCTTCAAATGAGTTGTTTCCGTCAATAAACCATGAGGGCTCATCATTATTGATCCAATTGCTGCGCGGGAATCCCTGGCTTTCAAAGTCCTCGTCGGGTTGCCTTGATGTTGTGAATCTGAAAACCCTGCTGTGTGTATCTCCGTTTGAATTGTGCGAAACAACTTTCCAGAAATAAGTAGTGGAATACTTCAGCGCAAATTCAGGTAATACGTTTGTTGTGAACGACATCAGACTCTGAACCGGGTTGGAAAGATCAGCGTTTTCAGAAATTATAATTTCGTAAAATGCCGGCACAGCGCCACCCGCTGCTTCCCAGCTTAATGAAGTGTATGGCGAAACTTTTCCGGCGAAATTAACCGGGAGCGGGTTGCAGGCAGTAGCGGGCAGTTTGGTAATTTCGATTTCGGCAGAGTAGGGAAGGTGATTGTAAGCAGTTATGGTAAGCTGAAGAGTTCCCTCCTGGGGAAGATCTGATAAGGTAATGACAGCAGTGCCTTCCTGTGCCCTGCCTGCACCATACAACTTTCCGTTGTAAGTGATGCAGGCCATGGCTTCAGGAACAGGCAGCTTAACCACAAACTCCCGCGCATCTGCTCCGGTAATTGAAGCATGATGAGCTGAAATTACTTCGGGAGCGGCTGTTCTGAGCATCACCGAAGGGTCGCCGAAAATATTCCATGTGTCGGTGGTTTTGTAGCCACCAATCTGATATTTGTCATTCATTTTCATACATCCGCTCATGGAGATGCCTCCAAATGTGCGGGTGGTAACAGTTGACTTTTTTCCTGAAAGGATCAGCGCCATTTCATCCTGTGCCTCCATTGGCGGATACCAGCTTTGTTTTCCGGTTGACATCATTGCGGCTACTGCTCCTGCGGGATTTCCTTTGTGCTCGGCTCTCAGCCAGTATTCGGCAAGGCTGGTTGCTGAAGCAAAATCACCGCTGCTGCAGCCGGCTGCCCAGATAAAAGGATGAGTGCCGGTGTTTGATAACCGGCTTACATTGTCGTTAGAAAATGCACCGGTTGACCAGCTCACCGGTGTACCATGGCCGATATACATTACAGCCCCATGTCCGGCATTGATGGCCGATTCAATCATGTTTGCCGAAGGGTTACCGGGAGCATCATTTCCACCCTGGGTACCATCATACAACTCCGTGAACTTGCTGTAATTATACTCTTTCAGCTGATTCCCTATTTTTCGGATATGTTCATAATCCAGTTCTCCGTCATCGCCAGGGCCTAACTCGCTGCCAATTCCCAGAAAGGAGCTATAGTTAGCGCCGCCATTTCCATAAAGTTCATAATCAATGGTACGTTTTACCATGATAGACAGTTGGCTTACGCTTGCAGCCGGGAAACGGCCAACAATTATTTCGGGATAATGATCATCACCGGCAAGGTATCCGTAAATATTGTCGCCGTATCCGTTTTCGTTTTGTATTACAGGCACCTGCTGTGCATCTCCGGCAAGCAAAAGATAGGTGAGCCCGTGGTTGTAATATTTATCCGAAACATAACTTTTAAGCTGTTCAGCCGTTTGAAACATAGCAGCATCAACCACCTCGCAGGTTATTCCGCAACGGATTTTCCAGTCGGTAAATGGTTTCAGGGCTTCAAAATAGTCTGCCGGGGCCACAATCAGCATGTTTCCTGATTCTTCAACCGGAGAATAGCGTTCATTGCGGGTAAAATTTGCGAAATGACTTTCACTCAGCAGAGCCATACCCGAGGCTATACCATAAGAGCCACTGTAGCGGGTAATTTCATTGATGCCCTTTCCGGAAATCGGTTTCAGCTCCAGTGAAATTTCGGTGTAAACCCGCAAAACTCCTGTTGACGGATTGTAAAAAAATGGTGAAACCTGAATAGCTATTCCACGGTTGTCGCCCCAGATGTAGGGTTGACCTGCTTCTGCAATCTGAGCAGGGGAAAAATTACCCGACTCTAATAGCTCTTCACTGTATTGAAAATCAGTAGCTTTATATGGGTCTGAGAAAGCAGGATCACCTTGCGAAGGGGCGATCAGGATATTGTTATACTCAATATACTTGCTGTTGAGGACAGAAATGGAATAATTCCCTGCAGGAGGAATCAGAAGGCTGATGGTAAGATAACCGGCATCAGGGATTCCGGCAACTGAAGGTCTGGCATCATCCGGGGTAGAGATTTGAAACATTTTTTCAGAAGCAGCATTTACCTCTGTCAAAAAGAATCCTTCAACCTGAACGCGGGTTGTAATGTTTCCTTCGGCATTGGAAGAAACTGTTATACCGGCCGGTTTCGGGGAGTTGCTTCCCAATGGCATCCAGGTCTGTCCGTTGAGCGAAACAGCTGAAACAAGGAGTAAGAGGGTAATTAATTTTTTCATAGTGTGCGTATTTTGCCTGCAGCAACCTTGCGCACACTCCTATAGGCAATTGGTGTTCCCGGATGGGGGGGGAGAAATAGTTAGTGTAATACATAGTATTGCACACTTATGCAAATAGCATTAAATCAGTAAAATAGCAAATTATAAATCTTGTAAGTGTATAGTAAAATTTAGCTTTTTTTGCAGTAGCATAATTTTGCACCTCAAAAGCACACATAAAACCGCACAATTGTGCGGAAATATTTGATTAATAAACCTGAAATTTTTATCGAAGCCTTTGTTAACACAATGTGTTGAAGTTTTTTTTGTATTTCCAAACTTTCTGACATACATTTGCCGTGATTAGTCAAAATTATTTCATGAATTGATTTTTTTAACTCTAACACTTAACTTATGAAAATGAAAAGTTTACTTCTCACATTGTTTGCAGTATTTTTTAGTGTTACTGCATTAATAGCAGGACAAGCCGATGATTTTAAAATTGACCGGCAGAAAGTTCAGGATGAATTTGCTGACTTGAGCAGACTTGAGCAAACGGTTGTTGTTAACGATTATCTTACATTATCCGAAATGAAGGACAACAATCTGCTTTCAGCCGAATTTGCATCCATGAATCTGAGCAGCAGTATGATGATGGAATCTGCATTGGGAATCCCCGGCTTCTGGTGGGGTTGTATCTTTGGCCCTCTCGGTATTCTTGTAGTTTATCTGGTTACCGACAATGACCGCGATGAGGTGAGGAGCGCTTTCACAGGCTGTATAGTAGGAACTGCTGTAAGTGCAGTATTCTATCTGATTTATGCCCTCGCAATTACTTCTACCATTTAAGCGAAGGAACAATAAATCCTTATTGCACCTGACAAAAAAATTATTGCTGCAGCAGAATTTTCTAACAGATAATTCTGCTGCAGTTTTTGTAGGTTTGTTGTATATACGGGCAAAATTGCTTCCCGGGTGCATAGCATACCACAGAAACATGAATCCAGCTGAACAATATCAGTTGATTTTTCAATAGGCAGTTGCTGCTTTGAGTTAAAGTGGCCATGTCTGACCGAAAGCCGGCAAAAACATCAATATTCCGGCATCCGGGAAATAAACACTTAAATATCAATGCAAAAAATTAAGGTTGTCTTATTTCTTCTCTTTTTTGGCCTGTTTTTTCAATCTTTTGGTCAGAAAGATTTCTACTACAGAGTGAGAGCTGATTTTTCGGTAAAGGAGAAAAGTTCTGACGGAAGAAACAGTTTAACAATGGGCAAAGTGTATTATGACAAAGCCAGAAAAAGGATTGTTTATAACGTACTATTCCCGGAAAAGGAGATGTGGCTG
This sequence comes from Lentimicrobium sp., assembly GCA_024709105.1. Classification (GTDB taxonomy): domain Bacteria; phylum Bacteroidota; class Bacteroidia; order Bacteroidales; family Lentimicrobiaceae; genus Lentimicrobium. The sequence continues at coordinate 43,927 of JANJXJ010000228.1, forward strand.
TTTACCGATTCGGTGATGTATGTCATTAAAGGTAATAATCGCGAGAAAAAGCCCATTGTTGCGGGATATATTGACTTCTCGGTTTTTAATCTGTCATTAAATAACAAGTTGAAGGATTATGGCCTGAAAAATTCTATATATTCTTTAAAAGAAGTTACCCGCGACGAAGATATGGTGATATCCTTGTGGGAACCGCATAAAGAATATGCAAAACTGGTAGGCAACATCAGGGTTGCAGTAAAGGACAACCGATTGTATGGTGTTTTGGTGTATGATGCCAGTAATAAACTGATTGGCAGGCAGGTTTTCTCCGAGTACACCAAAATAGGGAGTTTTGAGTTCCCGACAGAGATTATCAACATCACCTACCTCGAAAACGGAGAGGAAGTAACACAAATCACTACCTACTCAAATGTTAAAGTAAACAACTGGGATGAAGATTATTTTTACAATTATAATGTTACTGAGCCTTAGTGCCGTTTTTGCTCAGCAAAGCAGCACTGGTTTTCTTGAAATGGCCGGCAATATTGTTGAAAGTCAGAATACCCGCGAGCACCACCACGATTTCAGTCATTACCTGAATCAATGCTCCAACGAGGCTGAAGTCATTTTTACCATTTTCTTTCTGGGATACAAGAACTTTTTCTCTTCACAGGATAGCCGCAGTTGCACCTTTGAGCCCAGTTGCTCGGTGTATGCCATTGAAACCATCAGGAAAAACGGTATAATTAAAGGTTTTCTCGATTCGGTTGACAGGCTCACCCGCTGCAACGGACTATCACCAGAAAACTATGATATTGACCCTGAAAAACGCCTGATGCTTGATGAGCCATAATCTCATTCTCATTCGACCCTGTGAGGTTCTCGCTTAAATCAAATGTAACGGACGGGCAGATAATTTTTAATTGATGAAGTTTTTACCAGATAAGATTGGATGTGCAAATGGCAGATATTTAGTACTTTATCTGTTGTTTTTTTCGCTGTTCACACAGGCGCAGAACCTGTATGACTACCAGCATTCCTGTAAATACGCCAAACATCTGAAACACACCCGGCAATATGAGCTGGCTTCGGAGGAGTTTGAGAGACTTTTATTTTTGAGCCCGGGAAACGATACACTTAAACTCGAACTGATACACTCATATCTGCTTAATGCTGAATATGGCAAAGTGACGCAGAGAACCCGGGAACTCTTTTATTCCACTGATTCCTTGAACGGAAATGCAGCATTTATGTATACAAGTGCTTTAATAATGGATGGTAATTTTACCAATGCCCGTTTTTTTCTGCAGCAGAACAACACTTTAAAAGCAAGCGAAAAGCGCTTTCTTCAACTCAACAATTATTTATTGTCCTTCAACTGGGAGCCTGCAAAATCGGCATATACCGAACTCAAAGAATCCGGAGACCAGATACCTGTGAGTTACCAGAAAATTATCAACGACATTGAAAACCTGAGAGAAAAGAGTCCTGCGCTGGCAGTGGGCATGTCGGCTTTGGTTCCTGGCACGGGAAAAATATATACGGGCGAATGGAAGGATGGGCTGGTTTCGCTGTTGTTCGTGGGTGGTTCGGTATTTCAGTCGGTAAGAGGATATAAAATTTATGGTGAAAAAAGCGCCTTTTTTATTGCATATACCAGTCTGGCTGCTACTTTTTACCTGAGCAATCTTTATGGCACACTTAAATCGGCCAGGAGATTCAACAACAAACAAAAACAAAATATTCACAAACGTGCCGAGGACGCTTTTATCAATAGTTTTTAGTCTTGGCTTTTTGCTTGCGGGCGGGCAGAATGCTGATCAAACCATGGCTTTTGCCAGGGAGCAGATTTCTTATGGCAACTATAATGAAGCTAAAAAAGCTCTTTCGCGGGTTTTGTTTTTTGATAATGGGGTTCAATACCCTGAAACCTTTGGCATGTTGGCCGATCTGTATTTCAGACAAAGCGATTTTGAAAATGCCTGGAACTTTTATGATCATGCCTCCATTGTTTCCGGCAACGATTCACTGAAGGCTGAATTTACTTTGTTGAAGGCTTCATGCCGCTTATATTCAGGGGATTATAATGAATCTCTGATGGATTTGATGTCCTATCAGGGCAATATTTCAGATCATCAGCAACAGCAGTTTGATATTTTGTTTGCCATTACTTATTTCTATCTTAATGATTA
>JANJXJ010000137.1 GCA_024709105.1 Lentimicrobium sp.
GCGCCAGCAAGCGCATCCTGGCCACGCAGCTTTTCCGCAGCCCGTCCGATGTAGCTGGCCACGGCCTCCTCCAAGTCTGTGCGGTCGTAGACCAGCGTGCCGAAAGAGCGACTGCACATGATTTGCTGTTTGTCGGGGACTACCTCTTCAAGTTCCAGGCAGGAAATCCCGCGCAGCTCTCGGATGGTGCGCTCAACAACAACCGAGAATCGTAACCGAATGGTCTCAGCATTGGCTTCACGTAGTTGCAGGGCTGTAGTGACGCCCATTGTCTCCAGTCGGGCCGTAATTTTTCGGCCAATGCCCCAAACCTCGCCGACCGGAATACTTCCCAGCAGGCAGGTCAAATCCTCTGGCAGCATGGACAGAAAATCGCAGACGCCATTTTCGCCGGCCAGGTTTTTCTTGGCAGCATGGTTAGCGAGCTTTCGAAGGTAAAGCACAAAACCGCAGGGTAGAATTTGTTAAGTTCTAAACTTATAAACCTTTGATTATGAAAAGAATAGGTTTGGCTGTTTTGGCCTTTGGTTTTGGTTTTTCTGTTCTTGCCCAACCCATTGCCATAAGCTTCAGCGATTTTTCTGAGATTGCTGGTTCAATGCAGATACAAGGTTTCTCCTCCCCAATTGAAATTACTGAAGAAGAGGATGAATTTAATCGCTATGCAGCTACATTCCTGAATACCAAAGATTTTGTTTATGTAAAGCTTGATCCCCGCAAAGGCGGAGTGGTATGGCAGGATACCCCATATAAATTAGGCAAATGGGATGCAGAATATGCATTTTTGCGAACTCAGGCTACTTTGGCAATAGATTTGCCTGCTATTGAAGCCATCCTAATGATTTCCAGCAACAAATTTACCGATCAGGCCGACCTTGAAGCGATTGCCAGGCAAACAGGACTGCTTGACCGGGACTTTGCAGCACTTCGCTGGCCCGATGAAATTCCTGAAGCATTTCGTCCTGAATGTGTAATTGTTGATGTTGAGCGTGTTGAATCTTCTACTGAAGGTTATACTACCGAATACTTTCTTACAGTTTTGATGAGCGAGGAGCTGAAAAAATCGGTAAAAAGGCTTCGCAGTCAGTACGAAGACAATGGGCATTACATTGTTTTTTCTGATAAATCTGTTTTGACTTCGCAGTTTGGCCATCTCGATGATCTTGACACCTGTTGCCGGGATGATGAAAAGCTTGTCATTTCATTTCAAATACCATAAATCGGCAAAAGATGCGCGTTGGAAAATACTTGATTGTACTGGCATTATCGCTGATTCTTTTGCCTGATGTGAGCCTGGCAAACCGGGGAAAGATCAGAATTTTGGAAGAACTCAAAACTGAAAAAGCCCCTCCGGATAAGATGAAAGCGGAGGTGGCTGACAAATGGATCAGGCACAATCAGATGGTTGACCTGGTGGAAGCTGGTTATTTATCACGGATTCAGGATATAGCGTACAAAATTGGCAACAATCAGAATCTTGAAGTTGATCAGAATGCCGCCAATACAATGAAGAATTTTATTCTTTCGGCATCATTTCATTGTATTCCTGACGAATTACCTGATGGGGTTGAAAATGAAGACAGCCCGGGAATTAAGGCATCTTATTACTTTGTTTTCCACTTCGAGCTCAGCGATCCGCATACTAATGTAATTATTGGAATGTATAAAGTTGATGGAAAATTTACCTCTGCCACCCGACTGAGTGCTCATGAACAAGACGAACTCGCTTTAAAATTGCTGGATGAGCCGGGTATTCCAACCATTGATCAGATTGAAGCCGATATTACAGCAAAAGCCGATTATCACTCTGCAAAAATCCGCTATGCGGGAACAGGTACTGCCAACGGCAAAAATACCGGAAAGGTAACGGTTTCCGGCATCAGGAGTAATGTAATCGGGGAGGCAAAGAGTAACCCCATATCGGCGTTTGAACTCAGGTGCGAAAAAGGAAAGTTTAAAAAAACCAATGCCCGTTTTGTTCGCTTCGAAGGCAATGAATACTTTCACGGAGGGCCCAATTCGATAAGCTTTGATTACGAAACGTACAATTGTGCTGATTTTGAAGATGATAAAACTGAAGAAAAGTTCACGCTGGTTCAGATAAGCCGTTTTGCAGGCCGAATTGACGAGAAGATTGTGCAGGAAGAAACCATTGAGTTTAATTGCGGGTCATACAACATTACAGCGCATTATTCAGCCCCAGGATTTGCCGATGCCAAAGTGGTGTGGAAAAATGTAAGTGTTCTCATTCCTGATGATTTCTCGAAAATTCCGGTTTATCAGGCCGAAGATTTCGAAAATGATGAAGCTCCGGAATTAATTGTACCCTATGCCATAAATATCCCGGGCTATGGCCTGGAATATTATCTGAGTGAGTGTATGGATGAACTTGAAATTCCCGAGATTATTAGTCTGAGGGCTGGCCAGCCTGGAGCAATACTCTGGATCGAAAAAGGAGAAGATGCGCTGAATAAATGCTCGGTCGAAAAAACTCCTGAAAATCCTTTAGTACACCTGGTATTACAGTTTGATCTTTATATCGGTGAGAATGAAGGCGATGGCGAACAAATTGCAGTGGGTACTGATTCGGAGTTCCCAAACGCTTATACTTTTCCCTGGAAAAGTATAGAGCCGGAAATACTAGAAAAACTACAAGCCGGACAATTTGCCGAAAAGAAACTCAGCAACAGAGCCGGAGCTACACTTACCATAACATTTGATCCCAAATAGTTTGAGATAACTTTGCATTTAACCCTTTAATCCAAACACAATGAAAACAATCAGAAAAACCGGAGTTGTACTAATGGCAGCTGCTGCCTTATTCCTCACATCCTGTGGTGGAGGTGGCTCTAACATCAATCCCGACTCAAAAATGAGTGAAGTAGCCGGCGAAATGGCAGGTATGAAAACCTATATGATTGAATACAAAAGCACACTCAGTTCTAATGAAATAAATAGTGTAACCAAAACTGTGCAGTGGGTTGACACCGAAAACGACCGTTATGCTTTTTTCTCAGAATCTGAAAGCAATTATATGGGACAAAAACAGTCCGACAACTCGCTGATGATTATGAAAGATGGTTATAGCTACATTATTAACCTCAAAGATAAAACAGGTTTTAAAACCAAGGATGGAGAACTCGAAGAAGATCCAACCGCCGATATTATGCCTGAAGATGATGTAACTTTCAGGCAGATGATTGAAGCTGAAGGTGGTAAAATTCTGGGGAATGAAAAATTCCTTGGAAGAGATTGTATTGTAGTGGAATTGACCCAGGCAGATGACAGCGGGGAGCCTCTTCTCACAAAAATGTGGTATTACAAGGGAATTATGCTAAAGATGCAGAATTCATTTACAACTATGGAAGCCGTTAAGTTTGAAGAAAACGTCAGCATCCCTGCAGAAAAGTTTGAGGTTCCATCCGGAATTCAAATCTCCGAAATGCCTTC
>JANJXJ010000147.1 GCA_024709105.1 Lentimicrobium sp.
GTTGTAGTAAATACCGGCCTGAGATTCAGCCAGGTAAACATGCAGGCCAGCTTCGACACAAGCGCGTTCCCGTTTCCATTTACTGAGGCCGAAGTCAGCAATGGAGCACTTAACGGAAGTGCAGGCATTACCTTCAGCCCCACAGAAAAGCAGAAATATTACCTTAGTCTTTCAACCGGATTCCGCTCTCCCAACATTGATGATCTTGGAAAAGTTTTTGATTCAGAGCCTGGTTCTGTGGTAGTGCCTAACCCTGATCTGAAACCGGAATACGCGTGGAACCTTGAAGCTGGTACGGCTTTTACTGTGCGTGAATTTCTTAAAGTTGACGCAAGCATATTCTATACACTCCTGAACAATGCACTTGCCCGCCGCGATTTCAGTTACAACGGACAAGACAGCATTGATTATGATGGCGTTTACAGTCGGGTGCAGGCCATTCAGAACATTACACAGGCGCGCATTGCCGGCATTCAGGCTGGCGTAACAGTAAATTTCGGATACGGCCTGGGACTTCGATCCACGTTTAACTATCTTAAAGGTGAAGAACAGAGCGAAGACAGTCTGAAATATTATCCGTTACGGCATGCGGCTCCTTTTTATGGGCAGACTCATCTGACATATGAAACAAAAAAGCTTCGTTTTGACCTGTATGCAGAATATAATGCCGGTATGGATTTTGAAGATCTGCCACTATCAGAAAGAACCGATGCCGCACCTTATGCCAAAGACGAAAATGGAGATCCATTTGTTCCCGCCTGGACTACTCTGAATTTTAAAGCAGCCTGGTTTGTTGACAAAAGTGTAACTTTATATGCAGGTGTAGAAAATATCACCGATCAGCTTTACCGTCCTTTTGCATCCGGAATCAGCGCTCCCGGACGCAATTTCATCATTTCAATCAAAGCTTCCTTCTGAGTTTTTTACTAAATAACAGAAGTTCAGCTCATTTGAAAAACTGTCCGTATTGTTAGGGATTTTTATACCTAACGATACGGATTTTTTTATAACACTTATTCATTAAGCTAAGTCAGTTCTAAAATTCAAGGTGATAGAAATCTATGCACCCTGATTATATATTTATCTGTTTTACAATACTTTACAACACACTTAACAAATCAAGGAATCCGTATTACCACGTAAAAAGAAGCATGTAACGGATACACAAAACACACTTGTCAAAAATAGGGCAGGTAACAGATCGCATGATTAGGTGTTAATTTAGCAAACAAAAAAAAGCTATTGTCATGAGAAAGATTTCACAATTTCGACTTGTATTTGCACTTACACTTTTGGCAATTTTTATAAGTCATGGCAGCTATGCTCAAAAGATAAATGCTGAATACGAAAGATTTAGTGTAGCTGCCAGCAAATACATACATTCCGGCATGGCGATGTCGCCCGATTTATCAAAAGTAGCAATAGCTTGTACACAGGGTTTTCCACTTTATATTTACGATTACAAAAGCAGGGCTCTGCTTAATCAGTTCGATGTAGGCAACTGGTATGCCGGTAGTCGCGTTTCTTGGTCGTCAGGAGGAAAGTATCTGCTTTTGCAGCAATTATTTTATCTCGACTTTGCTAAAAATAAAGATCGTGAAGTAAATTTTGAAATTATTGATGCAAATACAGGCGGAAGAGTCGTAAGATTCGAAAAATATCATGATGTTAAAATATCCCCTGATGATAAACTGGCATATGCACTTACCGGAAATACTCTGGAAATCTGGGATCTAAGTTCTGCCAAAGTATTAAAAACCAGAACCTTCGGTTATGCAACCAACAGCATAAGTATTAGTCCGGATGGGAGATTTATGGCAATTTCGGAAAGAGCCAGTGAATCAGCACTTAAAAACGACCCCCAATTCAAAAAGAATAAAAAAGGGATGAAATTTGTACTGAAATACAAACAACTGATCTCAATTTATAACCTGAGCGATCTCAGTTATATAACCTCAGTAAACGAATATTACGATAACATCTACAGGCTTGACTGGACCCATGACGGAAAATATATTTTCTGCCTTAATATTCCACATGCAAAAGCAACTACCGCCACCAGCGGCCGTCAAAATTTTATCAGCGTTGTTGATGCTGTGAAATTCGAATCAACCAGAATCATTTTTCCGTCAAACTCGTTGTATGAGCCTGATTTTAAACAGAGTCATAATAAAAAACTGATGGCCATAGTAAGCTGGGGCAAGTTTGCTGAATTAAGGATTCACGATTTTGAAACCGGGGCAGTTGTGCACAGACTCGAAATGGGCACCCGCGTCATGGAGGGCATCAGCAAGCTTGAGATGCCAAGCGACGGAAGAATTTTCATTGAATTTATGCCCGGAGATAAATCATTGCTGGCCACTTTTGGAAACCAGATGCTGTTGTGGAACTTACCTGAAGAATAATACTAAAACACCCGCACCTATGAAAAAACAACTTTTGATTTTAGTTTTAATGCTTTTAGCCTTTTCCGGTTATTCACAAAAAAAGCAGTTGATTGAATACAAAGAAGACATTATTGCTGCTGCAGTAGCTGAGCTTGACATTGCCTGTTCATCACCCGAAGGTGCGATCTTCAAGCAGTCTGCAGGCATTTCCGGCAAATATGTGTTCGACATTACGATTCGTGAAAAGGGAATGACTGCAACCGTCTTCGTGGTTAATGATGGCGAAAATCCCATTCAAATGCAAAACAAACTAAAAGACATTGTTAAGAACTTTAAATTCAGCTTTAAAGTTCCCAAAGGAAAAAGTTACAAGTTTCAATATACTTTCAATTTTTAAACAACCCCAAAACAAGTCAACACATGAAAAAGCAACTCTTTTTTTCAATCGCATTCATCATGAGTGCCCTCTTCTCTTTGGCACAGGACGACATGCCCATAGTATGGGAATCGCGCATGGACCACAAAATTGAGCATACAGGAACAGGAACCGAAGAACGTGGCTTCAGCTATGCAGCATCCGACAAGGAAATTACTGTTTTCGACAATGCCACAGGTAAAGTAAAATGGAATAAAAAGTTTAAGGAGATTGCTCCGAAATTGTCAAAAATTGACGAATTGATTCCTTTCTGGGAATCAGATATTATTTTCCTTTTCGACAGAAAGTTAGGCAAAGATCTCATAGCAGTTGTAGAGATGGAAAATGGTAATTTCCTTTGGTCTACTGATAAATATCAGGATGTTGCAGAAGAAAATGTAATTTACATCCCCGAGGAAGAAAGTTTTGCCATTTCGCTGAAAAAAGAACTTGTTTTCATCAAAGCCAAAACCGGAGAGGAGCGCTGGTCAACTGCCAAATTTAAAGGCGTGGTCGGAAAATATGTTGTTACCGGTGATGGACATCTTGTTATGGTAAACTTTGTACCCAGCTCTCTTGGCGCGTTGTTTACCGGATTTAAAAACCAGATTGTGAAGATCAATGTAAAAAATGGTGATATTGTTTGGGAAAACACATACATAGGCCGCGCAGAAAGGAAGGTTATCTCCCGCGAGTTTATGTACGACCTTTTTGTTGATAATGACAAAGTTGTGCTGGCATTAAATGGATATCAGGTATATGACATGAAAACCGGCGCCAGTATATGGTCGGCTGCATTTGATTATACTCCCGATGGTGTGGCAAATCGTCCGGCAGATGCCAAAAAATTCGGTATCTATGGAGCTGTTGCTGATCCTGTGAGGGTTGGAAACGATATTTACATTCTTGATATGTCAAATAAACGTAATCAGTACATCAAGAAATATGATGCCAACTCAGGCAAACTGATCTGGACTTCTCCCGAAATAAAAGATGCACGTGCAATACCCAATATGTACATTATGGGAGATAAAATTGTGCTTCAGATTGGTGGTAATGTAGAAGCACAGGCTTACATTTACCGCCGCACACGTAATGCAGATGGATCTTACACAACCTACGAAGAGTGGAGAATCTGGTACCCAAACGTAAAGCCCAATGGAGTGCAAACCTTCAGCACAACAGATGGTAAACTGGTATGGGATTCTGAAAGATTCAGAAAAGGAATCACCAACATGATTGAAGCAGGTAACGAAGTTATAGTTTCCAGTGGCAAATCCTTATACAAAATGGATGTTAATACAGGTAAAGAACTGTATGAAGTACCTGTTGCCAAAGGCGGAGTTGGCAATGCACAAATGATTTTCCCATTTAAAGACATGGTGGCTGTTATTGGAGAAAAAGGTGTTTCTACATTTAAGATGAACAATGGCGATCTGGTTGCAAATGGAAAATATAAATCTTCGATGCTTGAAGACCGTTTTGACAATATCGTTATAATGAAAACTGACGGAGCTGATATTGCAGCCTTCGATTTAAATACATGCAAGTTCCTGGAATTTAAGGCACGCAAAGGCGCAACCACTTCACTTACAACAGATGGCAGTTTTGTATATGTTTACGAAAGCAAAACTGTTACCAAGGTAAAAACAGAAAAATAAGCCTGGCATATCTTTAAAAAGTGGCAGTCCATTGATTGCCACTTTTTTTTTGCAGATATCAGTTAGAATTTCAGAACTTAACTTTTCCGGATCAATTACACCTCCCCGACGTATTAAATTCCTGATTAATTGCAGGATATGTTTAAACAATTTGTACCTTTGCCATTCAAATTTGTCAAAAGTGAAAAACCAAAACAAATATTTCGGCTTAGTTCCTCCCTGGAATTGATCAACCTGAACCTATTTTCATAGCCGGGTTTTGCCCGGCTTTTTTATTTTTAAACCTTAACTGTCATGAATGAAATCATCATCAGCACACTCGACATGGCACGCCTGCGCACCTGCATCAGCAAGGCACGAAGTGGCAGCCTGAATGCTCCGGTTGACCTGACCCCGCTAACGCGCGAACTCGACCGGGCAAAAGTTTTAACTCCTGAAAAAATGCCAAAAGACAGAGTTACCATGAATTCTATTGTAAAGCTTGAATACCTGAACAATCAGAAAAGTCTCAAAATACAATTGGTATATCCTGAAAGTTCTGACTCAGGGCAAAACAAAATATCTGTATTTGCGCCTGTAGCAACGGCCATACTGGGTTGCAAACATGGAGATGTTGTTTCCTGGAAAGTTCCATCGGGAGAGGCTTTGCTGCGAATCTCAGAAATTATTTACCAACCGGAAGCAGCAGGCGACCTCCACTTATAGCCGTTCTATTCAACATCAAGCAGGGCTTTGGCAAGATTACTGACTGCCAGAGCCCTGTGGCTTATAGTATTTTTTAGTCCGGCGGTCATTTCTGCAAATGTCTGGTTATACCCTTCCGGTACAAAAACAGGGTCGTATCCAAAACCTGAAGAACCTTTTTTCTCAGTTGAAATGAAACCATTGATCACTCCTTCAAAATATCTCACCTGGTTGCCGGCAATTAAGGCAATTACTGTCCTGAATCTTGCCCTGCGGTTTGTAATACCTTCCATTTCAGCAAGCAGCTTTTTTACATTGTCTTCGTAGCTGCATCCTTCTCCGGCATATCTGGCTGAATAAACGCCCGGCCTGCCGGATAAAGCTTCTACTTCCAGACCTGTATCATCTGCAAAACAGTCCATCTGGTACTTCTCAAAAACATGCCTTGCCTTGAGTAAAGCATTTCCTTCAAGTGTATCACTGGTCTCAGGAATATCGTCAAAGCAACCGATTTCAGCAAGAGAAACTACCTTGTACCTGCTCTTTAAAATATCTGTAACCTCTTCGAGTTTATGTTTGTTGTTGGAAGCAAAAACAATGGATTGAAGCTCGTTTCTCATATCAGGAATTGTGATAGGGTTCATTTTTAAGTATAGTAAATGCACGGTACAATTGCTCAGTAAAAAACAATCGCACCATCTGATGTGAAAATGTCATAGCTGACAATGACAGCTTGCCTTTTGCAGCAGAATAAACTTCATCCGAAAAACCAAAAGCACCGCCAATTACAAACATCAGATGGCGTGTTCCGGCATTCATCATTTTTTGCAACCACAAAGCAAAATCTTCTGATGAAAGTTGACGCCCTTTTTCATCAAGCAGGAATACCTGATCGGCTTCCTGCAAATGTTTGAGAATCAACTTCCCTTCTGCTTCCTTCAGAGCAAGTGGGCTCAACTGCTTTAAATTACGGGGCAGCGTAACTTCTGTGATATTGAAACGAATATAGTGACCCAGCCGGGCATTATATTCGTCAATACCGCTTTTGAGCCAGCCGGCCTCTGTCTTTCCTACTTGTAATAATGTTATTTTCAAATCAAGTGCTTTTATGCAAAAATAGAGTAATTTTGAAGAAGGATAATCTCTGTCAGAAATAACCTCTCAGCAATCACAAGTTAAGAAATGAAGTTATACCAGAAAAAGATTACCTTTGGTTCGGTTTTTGATTAATTTTAATAACTGCTGATCCTTTCAACCATATTGGCAGTAAAAAAAATAAAACAATGACAACTAGAAAAAACATTTTCCTGACCATCCTGTTCCTCGCCGGAATTTTTCTGGCCGCTGGCAATACATATGCTCAGGAAGTAACATCAAAAATCGCCGCGAGCATCAGGTCGGGCAACGCAAAAGAACTAAGCAACTACTTTAATCAGACTCTCGATTTAAGTGCACCGGGCTCCGAAGGCACTTTCAGTAAAGCTCAGGCTGAAATGATCATAAAAAACTTTTTCGTAAAGTACCCGCCTTCTTCATATTCCCAGAATCATCAGGGCAAATCCAATGATGGATCTCAGTATGCTATCGGGGTTTACAAATCAGGCAATACTAACTTCAGAACCTATTTCCTCTTAAGAAATATCGGAGGAAAACCTCTTATTCACCAGTTGAAATTTGAATCGGAAGACGATTAATTTAAGTACTTTTTCGGCAATGACCATAGTAGAAATCATTGAAAAAGCGCTGAGTGAGGACATCGGCAGCGGCGACCATACATCTCTTTCAACCATACCTTCATCAGCCCGCGGCAAAGCAAGGCTGATAGTAAAAGAAGATGGCGTGCTGTCAGGGATGGAAATTGCAGCCATGGTTTTCAGAAAAGTTGATCCTGAGATAGTTTTCTCTCCAATCTTGACTGATGGTGATATCATAAAAAAGGGAGACATCGCTTTTACTGCAGAAGGGCACTCTGCTTCCATTTTGCAGGCTGAACGACTTGTCCTCAACTTTATGCAGCGAATGAGCGGAATAGCAACCTCAACTGCACGTTATACCAAAGAATTGGCCGGACTTGAATGCAAGGTACTCGACACCCGCAAAACCACTCCACTTCTCCGGGAACTCGAAAAAATGGCTGTCAGACACGGCGGAGGTTTTAATCACAGATTCGGGTTGTATGACATGATCATGATTAAAGACAATCATGTTGATTTTGCCGGAGGCATTGTGCAGGCCATTGATGCAGCCAACCATTACATCAGCGAAAGAGGCCTGAACCTGAAGATTGAAATCGAAGTCAGAAATTTCAATGAACTGGATCAGGTTCTTGAGCATGGCGGTATTGATCGAATTATGCTTGATAATTTTACCCCCGCAGACCTGAAACTTGCGGTAGAGAAAATAAATAAGCAGTTTGAAACTGAAGCTTCAGGAGGTATTACTTTGGAAAGCATCAGAAAATATGCTGAAACCGGGGTAGATTTTATTTCTGTAGGAGCGCTGACCCACCACATCAAAAGCCTCGACCTTAGCCTGAAAGCTTATTAATTCTTTACACATGAAGAAATTCTCAGACCGTTTGATTGCCCGGGCACTGGCCTTTTACAAAGGCCTGCTCAACAGCAGAATGGTCAGGAGGGTACTCATTTGGTCAAAAAAATTGGTCTTGCCAGGTTTTGACGGGGTACCTCTTTATGATGTTGCTGTTTTTTTTATCAAAGGACTCCAGAAAGGGGCCATCACAAACAGGGCTGCTGCTTTATCATTTAATTTCTTTCTGGCAATATTCCCGGCAATTATCTTTTTCTTCTCACTGATACCGTACATCCCGATTGAGAATTTCCAGGATAGCCTGCTCGATCTGATGGAAGAATTTATTCCTCAGCAAGCCTATGCGGCTGTTGAAGATACCTTGTTTGATATTGTGACCCGCCCGCGCGGGAACCTTCTCTCCATAGGATTTCTTATGGCTATGTACTTTGCAACCAACAGTGTAACAAGCATGATGGAGGCATTTAATCAAACCTACCACTCCATTGAAACCCGGTCGGCATTCAGGCAAAGGCTGGTAGCCATAGGGCTGGTGTTTTTATTGTCAACCCTGGTAGTTGTGGCCATTGCATTGATTACTTTTGGCCCTGTGGCTTTAAACTGGTTGCAATCGCATGATTTACTTACAGATAAACTTACCCTGTATATGCTTAGCGCCGGAAAGTGGCTCATAACACTTGCCTTGCTATTTTTTGCCTTCTCGCTATTGTTTTATTTCGGCCCCAGCCGTAAGCTGAGGTTTCGCTTTATTTCGGCCGGCTCTACCATTACCACTTTATTGTTTATTGCTGCATCAGTGGGCTTTAATTTTTATGTCAATAATTTTGCTCAATACAACACTGTGTATGGTTCAATCGGCACGTTGATTATATTTATGCTTTGGATAAACTTCAATGCGCTGATCATACTGCTTGGCTTTGAGCTGAATGCGAGTATTGCGGTGGCA
>JANJXJ010000057.1 GCA_024709105.1 Lentimicrobium sp.
AATTGCCCGTCAGCATTCCGGTCAAATCTTATGGAATCGTTGTATCCAACAATGGTCATGGCATGAGAGGCAATATCTCTCCAGCTCACAATTACCTGCTTTCCGGCTTCGGGAGAACCTGGAGGCAGATGCGATTCAAATTCTACTCCTGCATAAAAGTTTGCAACCCCTCCCACTTCTGAACCTTCCAGATGGTTGTGCAGCCAATGTTTCAGAATCTCAAGGCCTTCGGGTGTACCTACGTAAATGGAAGCAGCCCCGCTGATGCGGTTGCTCATGGCTGAAAGGTATTTTTCATATCCGCTCATCCAGTAGTACTGATCATCAAGTTCAATAGGACCATAAACCGCCTCGGTAGGATTTCCGGCCGCATACAGTATATCGAAAGTATGAAAATAGCTGACCCCATCCCCGTAATAGGGATAAGTGCCGTTCATAAAATTCCATGTAAAATGATCGGGGTAGGTATTAATAATGGTATCGGAGGGCAGATGCCGGAGTCTGTTAATTTCGTAAGTAAAATTGTACCCTACCGAAGCCGATTGTCCGCAGCAAGCGCCCTGCTGGCTGAAAATACTGCGCATGTAAGGATGGACTGAATTATCAACTACCGGAGGAAGTACAATACTGCGATCTACCGCATTTGCTGTAATCTGCCTGAAATCAGCAAACTGCTGCCCTTCTTGTTTTACTCTGGCAGTTGAATGGTTTTTATAATGATCATTTTTTTTCTGGTAAACATGCGCTGCCTGTCCGAAACTGCTCACCACCTGAGCTGAGATGATCAGAAATACAAATAAGAATCTCATTTTTCAGCGGTTTTTAAGTCTATTTTTTGTAGAATTAGTAGTGCCATAAAGATAATACAATAAATCTATATGCGGCATAAAAATGAAAACGCCGGATGCAAAATAGAAAGCAACTGAACAACAGACATTTACTTTTTGCAAATATCTTCTCGTTACAATTCTTGTCTGGCAACCGGCGTTTTTTCGAAAAATTTAAATACCTCCGCCTGAATCAACGCGTGGTTTGGGTGCAGCAAGTTTGGCAACAAGAAACTCTCGGTTCATTCTGGCTATGTTGCTGATGCTGATTTCCTTGGGACACTCAGCTTCGCAGGCACCGGTGTTGGTACAGTTTCCGAATCCGAGGCGGTCCATTTCGGCTACCATATTATTCACCCGTTCTGCAGCTTCTACCCTGCCCTGAGGCAACAATGCAAACTGAGAAACCTTGGCCGAAACAAACAGCATGGCCGAAGCATTCTTACAGGCTGCCACACAGGCGCCACATCCGATACAAGCCGCTGCATCCATCGAAAGGTCGGCATCAACCTTAGGAATGGGAATGGCATTGGCATCGGGAATTCCTCCTGTATTTACAGAAATATAACCTCCTGCCTGAATGATTTTATCGAATGCGGTACGGTCAACTATCAAATCCTTTAACACCGGAAATGGTCTTGCACGCCAGGGTTCAATTACAATGGTATCTCCATCTTTAAACCTGCGCATATGCAGCTGACAAGTGGTAATGGCTTTATCGGGACCATGCGGCCTGCCATTGATGTACATGCTGCAGGCTCCGCAGATTCCTTCGCGGCAATCGTGATCAAAAGCCACAGGGTCTTCTCCCCGGGTAACCAACGACTCATTCAGTATGTCCATCATTTCGAGGAACGAACTGTTGGGCGAAATGTCATTTACCTTATAGGTAACAAATTTGCCTTTGCTGGTGGCGTTTTTCTGACGCCATATTTTGAGTGTAAGATTCATGCTCTGTGGTTTTTACTTGTAATTCCTCTGTTTAACTTCCACAAACTCATAATTGAGTGGCTCTTTGTTCAGCACCGGCTCCTGGTTTTCGCCGCTGAATTCCCATGCTGAAACATACATCAGATTCTGATCGTCGCGCAATGCTTCGCCTTCGGGAGTCTGATATTCTTCGCGGAAATGGCCTCCACAGGACTCATTTCTGTCGAGTGCATCGCGGGCCATCAACTCACCCAGTTCCAGAAAATCGGCAACACGTCCGGCTTTTTCGAGTTCGGGATTGATTTCGTTGAGCTCTCCGGTTATTTTTACATCTTTCCAGAATTCTGCGCGCAATACCTGAATATCGGTAATGGCTTTTTTAAGTCCTGCTTCGTTGCGGGCCATGCCTACATATTCCCACATAATGTGTCCGAGGCGTTTATGGAAACTGTCAACAGTCTGATTGCCTTTTACATTCATCAGCTTGTGCAGTCTTTCAGTGGCTTCGGCTTCTGTGCGCTTAAACTCAGGCAGGTCGGGCGAGAACTTAGGCACCCTGATCTGGTCAGAAAGGTAATTCTGAATGGTATAAGGCAACACAAAATAGCCGTCGGCCAAACCCTGCATCAGCGCCGAAGCACCCAGGCGGTTGGCTCCGTGGTCGCTGAAGTTGGCTTCACCAATTGCAAACAGTCCGGGTATGGAAGTCATCAATTCATAATCTACCCACAATCCACCCATGGTGTAATGCACCGCCGGATAAATCATCATAGGAGTTTTGTATGGATCTTCATCCACAATCTTTTCATACATCTGGAAAAGATTGCCGTAGCGGGCTTCGATCACACTCTTGCCCAGTCTGTTGATGGCATCGCTGAAGTCGAGATAAACGGCCAGTCCGGTTTCGCCTACTCCAAATCCTGCATCGCACCTTTCTTTGGCAGCGCGCGAGGCCACATCACGCGGAACCAGATTCCCGAATGCCGGATACCTGCGTTCCAGATAGTAATCGCGGTTCTCTTCAGCTATTTCGGTAGGCTTTAGCTTGCCATGCCTGATTTTTTCAGCATCTTCTTTCAGTTTTGGCACCCAGATTCTGCCATCGTTTCGCAAACTTTCACTCATCAGCGTAAGCTTCGACTGAAAATCGCCGTGAACAGGAATACAGGTGGGGTGAATCTGTGTAAAGCTCGGATTTCCGAAAAATGCACCCCGTTTGTATGCCTTCCATACAGCAGTAGCATTTGAACCCATGGCATTGGTGGAGAGGAAAAATACATTTCCGTAGCCTCCTGTAGCCAGCACCACGGCATGTGCGGCATGGCGCTCAATGGCACCGGTTACCAGATTCCTTACGATGATTCCCCTGGCGCGTCCTTCAACCAGCACTACATCAAGCATTTCGTGGCGGGCGTACATTTCAACGTTGCCTTTTTTCACCTGACGGCTAAGGGCACTGTAGGCGCCCAGCAGCAGCTGCTGACCGGTCTGACCCCGTGCATAGAAAGTACGGGAAACCTGAGCACCTCCGAACGAACGGTTGTCGAGCAATCCGCCATATTCGCGGGCAAAGGGCACTCCCTGTGCCACACACTGGTCAATGATGGAGTTGCTGACTTCGGCCAGGCGATAAACATTGGCTTCGCGGGCACGGTAGTCGCCTCCCTTGATGGTATCGTAAAACAGACGGTAAACACTGTCGCCGTCGTTCTGATAGTTCTTGGCGGCATTAATCCCTCCCTGTGCTGCAATACTGTGTGCACGGCGGGGACTATCCTGATAACAATAGTTTTTTACTTTGAAGCCCATTTCGGCGAGACTGGCAGCTGCTGAAGCACCGGCAAGACCGGTACCTACCACAATTACCTCAAGCCGGCGCTTGTTGGCCGGGTTAACAAGGTTGGTATGCGCCTTGTAATGTGTCCATTTTTCAGCCAGTTGCCCTTTGGGTATTTTTGAATTTAATTCGGCCATATCTGAAATCGTTTTTTGAACTTTGAAAACTAACTAATGAAAATCAGCACGGGAATAAGGATAAAACCACCGGCAATAAGAATTGCCAATGCCCTGCTTACACCAAAAGCCACCGGAGTGTATTTGCTGTGATTCAGCCCAAGCGATTGCAGCGCTGAATGAAAAGCATGGTCTAAGTGGAAACCCAGGAACAACAGCCATACAACGTACATGAGTACATAGGGCAGATCGCGGAATTTTTCAATTACCAATAACCCCATATCTTCATATTGCTCACCATTAATCATAATGTGCGGCATTTCTCCGAATTTCGCCCTGAAAAAGAAATTTACCAGGTGAATAATCAGAAAAGCAAAGATTACTGCTCCGGTGTGGATCATAAACTTTGAGAAGAACGAAGTGTGGGAATAACCTTCCACTTTGTAACGCTGCGGGCGTGCCATCCAGTTTTGCAACTGCAGCACAATGCCGAGTAGAATATGCAGGATAAACCCGCCGAACAGCACCCACTGCATGGTTTGAATCACAGGATTGGTAACCATAAAGTGTGCTGCCATGTTGAACGATTCCCTCCCGTCGTTCTTCAGGATGAGCAAATTAATGCCCAGGTGGACAATCAGGAAACTGATCAGGAACAAACCCGCCAGTGCCATAATTACCTTTTTGGTGATGGATGAGTACTTCAATGCCATAGGGTTTTATGGGTTATTGTTAACAGAAAATTAAGCTATTTTATGAAAGCCGCAACGATTAAGTTGCTAACTTTGTTCCCTTTCCATATATTGAGAACTCTCGATATAATGGCAAACAAATGTAGCCATAAACAGGCACAAAGCAAATTTTCATGCCAAAATAGAATCTTTCTAAATAACATACCATGCGTTACCAACCCATCAACCCCCAGCTTTTCAGTAAGCACAGGGAACGCCTCGAAAAAAAATTGAAGCCCAATGCGCTGGCAGTCATTCACTCCAACGACGAAATGCCCCGCAACGGAGATCAGTGTTTCCCCTTCAGGCAGCACAGCGATATGTTTTATCTCACCGGCCTTGATCAGGAAAAATGTATACTGACCCTGTTCCCCAACCATCCGGTTGAAGCCATGCGCGAAATTGTGTTTACCGTTAAAACCAATGACCACATGGTTACCTGGTACGGGCATAAATACACACTTGAGCAGGTGACTGAAATTTCAGGAGTAAAAACCGTAAAATGGCTCGACGATTTTGAAAACGTTTTCCGCGATTTGATGGCCCGTGCAGAACATGTTTATCTGAACCTGAATGAGAATCCGCGTTTCACTACTGATGTTCCTTCCCGCGACCTCAGATTCAGCCAGAAACTGCGGAGCGAGTATCCGCTTCACAACTTTGAGCGGGTGGCACCCCTGCTCACTGACCTCAGGCTGATAAAAGATGCCGAAGAAATCAGGCAAATAAGAAAAGCCTGCGACATCACCAAAACAGCCTTCGACCGGGTATTACATTTTCTAAAACCAGGTGTGATGGAATACGAAGTGGAAGCAGAAATCACCCATGAGTATATCCGGAACGGAGCTTCAGGGCATGCTTATCCGCCCATCATTGCATCGGGCGAAAACAATTGTATACTCCATTACAACCAAAACGATCAGGCTTGTGCCGATGGCGATCTGCTGCTGCTGGATTTTGGAGCAGAATATGCAAACTATGCTGCCGATTGCTCGCGCACCATTCCGGTAAACGGAAAATTTTCGCCCCGGCAGCGGCAGGTGTACGAAGCGGTGCTGAGGGTCCTGCGAAAGGCTTCCAGAATGCTTGTACCGGGTACAACTATTGAAAAATATCACAACGAAGTTTGCAAAATAGTTGAAAAAGAATTGATTGGACTGGGCTTATTCACTGCTGAAGACGTAAAAAATCAGGACCCCGAAAATCCACTATTCTTCAAATACTATATGCATGGCACTTCTCACTTCCTCGGATTGGATGTACACGATGTAGGAAGCAAACAGCACCCATTGCGTAAAGGAATGGTGCTGACCTGCGAACCGGCCATTTACATTCCTGAAGAAGGTTTTGGAATTCGCCTCGAGAATGATATTCTTGTAGACGAAGAACCCGTTGACCTGATGGCACACATCCCCATTGAACCCGACGAAATTGAGGCTTTAATGGCAGAGCATCGGTAAACAAAGTAAGTCATGACTTGAATAGCTCATGCACTGACAGAATAATTATTGTTGTTCTGATGTTTGCAATCAGCAGGAAGCTTACCATTGCCTGAGAATAATTACCCGGGCAATTGCAGGTTTCATTTAACTTTTTTAAACAATATTTCGTTGTGCAAACAAACTTTTTCATGTAGGTTTGTACATTCATTTTTGCAAAAACAAAACCGCCATATGTTTAAACCAGAAACCTACACCTCGCGCCGCAATGCATTGCGTGCTGAGCTCAGTTCGGGAATTGCCATATTCCCCGGCAACACCGAAGCATCATTCAATTATCCTGCAAACACTTACCATTTCAGGCAGGACAGCACATTCAGCTATTTTTTCGGGTTGAATCAACCCGATCTGGCGGGCATCATTGACATTGATAAAGGCCAGGACATACTTTTCGGCAACGATGTTGACATGGACGACATCATCTGGATGGGACCTCAGCCTTCCATCGCCGATCGCGGAAGTCTGGCCGGTATTTCACACACCCAACAACTGGCTGCCTTTGATGAATATGTAAAAGATGCCTTATCCAATGGCCGGAAAGTCCACTTTTTGCCTCCTTACCGGGGAGAAACCAAAATTCAGCTTTCTGAATTGCTGGGCATTGCAGTAAAAGACCTGAAGGCATCGGCATCGGTTGAACTGATCAAGGGTGTAGTGAAACTGCGGAGCATTAAATCGGAAGAAGAAATTGCAGAAATCGAAAAAATGGTAGATGTAGCCTATCTGATGCACACCACGGCAATGAAAATGGCACATCCGGGCATTGTTGAGCAGGAGATCGCAGGTACTGTTGAAGGAATTGCACTGGCCAATGCCGGCCCTGTTTCTTTTCCTGTAATTCTGAGCATTAATGGACAAACTCTTCATAACCACTACCATGGCAACACACTTACCGAAGGACGTATGATGGTGGTTGACTGTGGTTGTGAATCAGAAGAAACACTTTACTCCAGCGACATAACCCGCACCGTGCCTGTGGGCGGCAGGTTCAGTCAGCGGCAGAAAGAAATTTACGAAATTGTGCTCAAGGCCAATCTCAGCGCCATTGAAGCCATAAAACCCGGCATCAAATACCGCGAGGTGCACATGCTGGCAGCCAGAACCATTGCCGAAGAACTGACCAAACTCGGCCTGATGAAAGGCAACCCGGCTGATGCAGTTGCCGCCGGAGCTCATGCCTTGTTCTTCCCCCACGGCCTCGGACATATGATGGGTATGGATGTTCATGATATGGAAAACCTTGGCGAGAACTATGTGGGTTATGATGAGGAAACCTTTCGTGCCACACAGTTTGGTACAGCATTCCTTCGCCTTGGCCGCACACTTCAGCCAGGATTTGTGCTCACTGTTGAACCCGGCATTTATTTTATTCCGGCACTGATTGACCAATGGAAAGCAGAAGGCAAATACACTGAATTCATTAATTATGAAAAAGTGGAAACCTACAAGGATTTTGGAGGCATAAGAATAGAAGACGATGTACTTGTTACCGAAACCGGAAACCGGGTACTGGGCAAACCTATTCCCAAAACTGTTGCAGAAATTGAAGAACTGATGAAACGTTAATCAGAGTTTAATGATGAAAAAGAAGTGCAATCCTGAGAAAACGGGGTTGCATTTTTTTATTTTGAGCTTTTTGAGCAATTTCCATATAGAGCAAGTCTTAAATTGCGGCTTCATAGTCAGCAAGTATCTTAACATGATGGTATCACCGATTTTGCCTTATAGAATTTCAAATGAATGATTCCCGGCAAATATTTTCCCCGAAAACCTTTGGGTCTGGCATTTTTTAATTCTATATTTGCCATGCTTCAGGTTTGCAATTTTTTTCTGTTCTCCCATATCATTCAGGAAATGAAATTCCGCATATTTTTTCCGGGTTTGCTGCTGGCTTTTTTACAGGCATTGCCGCTGATTGCGGATGATAATAAGGCAGCATCAGTATTCCAGCCGGCTCAGGATTCGGCATTTGTCGGGGGCTTCCTCCTCGATGGAACCTCAAAAAACCTAAACTCAAACGGGCCGCACGGTAAATCAGTAAAAGTTAAGAAAACTTCCGGCTACACCGGCAAACCAGGTACAGCCATGCAGTTCAGCCCGGGCACAGGCATGGATTTCAGTAAAATTGATATTCCGTTAGATATTTCTGCAGACAAATTTCCTGAGATTACCATCACCTTCTGGATAAAAGCTTCAGAAACCTATAAAAACCTGCAGCCATTTATGGCAGGCGGCAGCGAGGGGCGCAGCCTGCTTACCCGAAGCAGCGGGGGAATGCAGCATTGGTGCGCTTCAGGAGGAAAGGAAGACAACATCATCGGCCCGGCTGTCCTCAAAGACAAATGGACTTTTGTTGCCCTGGTGTACGATTTTCCCAACCGCCAGGCCAGGCTGGTTGTTAACGATGAAGTTTCAGCAGGCAGCGCCAGCACAGGAACCAATGTTCAGCATATCTCATTAGGCAATTTCGAAGGGGCAATGGATGACTTGCTCATCTTTGGTCGGATTCTCAGCCTGGAAGAAATAGAAAGCATAAGCGGAATTGCTGTTGCAAAAAATCGTGAAGAATACAGCATCAGCGATCGCAGCAAATATCGTGAAAAAAGGCGGTTGTCGCGTTTATCGGGAATTCAGGAAGGCGATGTATACATTCTGGCAAAGAGCGAAATGGCGGTGCGGGATAGCGCAGGAAGCCCCAACACATTGCATATTTTCAGCGAAGGCGACACAATATTCATCACCGGAACCGCAAAAGACGATTGGTTTAAAGTTAAAAATCACAAAGGAGAAGAGGGATTTGCATCGGGCAAAACCATAAAATCCAGTGCTTACCAAACCGGAGATTTTAAACTGATATTCAGATTTCTTAACTGGTTGTCGCACATTTTTATGATCAATCGCATAGGCAACTGGATTGCGGCAGCCATATTCCTGCTCATACTCTATTTTGCTGTAAAGTTCCGTAATCGCCTCAACGACTGGTTTTCCGGGTTTGGAGGCATTTCAGAAACCGAAGCCTTTGCCTCAAAGGGATCTTCCGGCAGACAAAGAATTCGCATGCCCGGCATATTTACCCGTAACTTTCCTGTACAACGCCCCGCATTGTGGATGATTTTGCCGGGATTGCTCTTTGGTATAATGATTATGGGAGGTTCACTCTGGGATTCTTATGAGCTGGAGTGGTATTTCAGTGAAGGAGCCAATATTATACCATCAGGTTTTACTCACCCGCTGCATTGGGTGCTGTGGTCGCTTTCGCTTTTGATTATTTTGCTCATTATAACTCTTTTCCTCGAAAGCCTCACCATTGCCGGGCCATGGGCAGGGTTACTCAGGTTCGTTATGCTTTGTTTACTCAATGCCATGGCTGTAGTGGTAAGCCTTTATTTGCTTATAGGTTTTGTAGTTGTGATATTTGGTCTGCTTCTTCTGTTTTTCCTGATAGCAGCCCTTTTCAGCAACAACCGCCGCTACAACGACCGCCGCTATTACAATTAACAACTTCACCTGAAATTTTTTCCTATAAATACACTGACCAATGCAAGCCGACAGATACGTTTTCAGCAACGAATTCCCTGAAAAAGAAATTTCAAATGCCTGGGACAATGGGCAACATATTGTGGGCATGGCCTACGGACAAGGCAAATGGGTGCTGCTTTCCTCTACCAAAACCAAATACGGCCTGCAACGCTGGGCTACCAACGGCAATTTTCCGGCCGACGAGATCAAGGAAGGCTGGGACGAAGGATTTGACATTGTTTTTCTTTCGTATGTGAATGACCGCTGGGTAGTCTTACTTTGCAAAGAATCGGGTTTTGTTGACCAGATCTGGCGAACCAGCAGCAAATTTCCTGATAAAGAAGTAAAGAAAGGGTTGAGCGAAGGTTATAAAATCACATCCGTTTCTTATGGTGTTGACCGCTGGGCTGTGGTGATGTCGAAAGGGCCGCGTTTCACAGAGCAATCAGTTCGTATAACATCTGCCTTTCCCGAAAATGAAATCAAGGAAGGCTGGGATGCCGGAATGGACGTTACTTCTTTGGCCGAAGGCAATGGCGAATGGGTACTGGTAATGTCGGCAAACTCAGGCTATGAAACACAAAGCTGGGCAACACGCAACAACTTTGAGCAGGCTTTGGTAAAAGAAAAAGCCGCTGCCGGAAACGACATCGGTGTGCTTACCTATGCCGGTGGAATGTGGAACTATGTATTTACCAATTACGGAAATCATGGTACCGGGCTTGCAGAATCATCATCTGCTTCAGCACCATCATCATCCGGCAATAATTTTTCAAAAGAAGCTGTTGAACTTTTTGATGCCGGAAGGGCATTCTCTGAAAAAGAGCAGTACGATAAAGCCATAAATTGTTTCAGGAAAGCGATTAAGCTGGAACCTGACTATCATTCGGCTTACAATTCGCTTGGAGTAGCTCTTGACAATACGGGTGAATTGCCCGAAGCACTGGAATGCTTCAGAAAAGCTCATCAGCTTGACCCCTCCAACCCGGTGATAATGGGAAATCTGATCAGTCAGGTGGTGGACAATGAAGAAGACCTGAACATGATTCTTGAAATCATAAAAAAGGCACCTTCAGCTACTCTCAATGGCATTTCAGGAGCCATGCCCTTGCGCAACATCGGACTTGCTTACCGCAATGCCGGGCAGAATTCCAAAGCCATTGAATATTTCAAAAAAGCATTGAATGCCGATCCTGAAGATGAAGAAGCGCGCCGTTTGCTTGATGAAACCACCGGGATGCCCGATCGCAGCACCCCTTCCACAGAAAGCCCGGCTGCAATTCCTGAGGAAGAAGAGACAACAGAAGTACTGCTTCAAAAGTTGAATAAGCTTACCGGCCTCGATAACATCAAAACCGATGTAGATGCATTGCTCAAATTTATTACGATTGAAAAAATGCGCGAACAGCGTGGTTATGCTGTTGGCAAAACCACTTTGCACACAGTATTTACCGGCCCTCCCGGAACCGGAAAAACCACAGTTGCCCGGCTCATGGGCAAACTGTTCAAATCTATGGGGTTGCTAAGCAAAGGCCATGTGGTAGAGGTTGACCGTGCGGCACTCGTAGGAGAATTCATCGGGTCTACTGCTATAAAAACCAATAAAGTAATTGACTCGGCACTGGGAGGAATTCTCTTCATTGATGAAGCCTACTCCCTCGCACCCGAAGATGCCGGCCGCGACTATGGGCAGGAAGCCATCAACACACTTGTAAAACGCATGGAAGACCATAAAAACGACCTGATTGTGATTGTGGCCGGCTATGAAGACGAAATGCGGCGGTTTATTTCATCAAATCCGGGGCTTCAGCACCGTTTTGCACGATATTTTAAATTCAGCGATTATAAACCTGCTCAACTTACCGAAATCTTCAAATCCATCTGCCGCGAGAAAAAGTTCCATATCACCCGCGATGCCGAAGAAAAGATGACCCGTTACTTCGAGTTTTTGTATAACTCCAAGGACAAAAATTTTGGAAATGCCCGCACTGCGCGAAACCTTTTTGAGGAGGCAGTACACCTGCAGTCGGCCAGGCTGGCCACCCTCGACATCAACAGGCTGACAGATGAGCAAATGCAAACCATAACCATCGAAGACATCACAGCTGCTGTCCAGGATGAATTCGAAGACAAGCGCGAAGAAACCCTCGACGATATTCTGGGCGAACTCAAAGGTATGGTTGGCCTTGAAGACATAAAACAGAATGTGGTAACCCTGGTAAATTTCATCAAAGCACAGCAAAAACTAAAGGCCGGAGGGTATGAAGCTGATGAAATTAGTCTTCACAGTGTATTTTTCGGCCCTCCGGGAACCGGAAAAACAACAGTGGCAAGGCTTATGGGAAGAATTTACAAATCGCTCGGCTTGTTACCCAAAGGCCATGTGGTAGAAGTTGCAAGGGCTCAGCTGGTGGGAGAATATGTCGGGCAAACCGCTCCAAAAACTGTGGCAGTGCTCGATTCGGCCATGTATGGGATTTTATTTATTGATGAAGCTTACACTCTGGCATCGGAAAAAGGAGGCAACGATTTCGGGCAGGAAGCCATTGACACCATACTCAAACGAATGGACGACGACCGCGACAAACTTGCGGTTATAGTTGCAGGATATACTGCAGATATGCAGCGATTGATTGCCACCAACTCCGGTTTGGAGTCAAGGTTTAACAATTACTTCTATTTCAGCGATTACACCCCCGAAGAGCTGACTGAAATCTTCAGAAGAAAGGTGGAGAAACGAAAATTCAGGATTTCCCCTGAAACCCTCGAAATGGTGCATAATTTCTTTGCCCGGCTCTACAGCGAAAAAACCGAAAGCTTTGGAAATGGCCGGATGGTAAGGAATTTCTATGAAAAAATCATTAAGGCCCACAGCAACCGGGTGGCATTGATTGATAATCTTCTGAAAGACGAAATGATTACCTTTACCAATGAAGATGCCCAGAAAGCCATCTCAATGATGACCAGCATGAGCGGTCATGGCCCCGGAGGAGGCGGATCAAGAAGCCCTATCGGTTTCAGTAAAAAGTAATTCTGAAAATAAAAGTTCAGATTATACGAACGCCGGACCAACAGCCGGCGTTTTGTTTCCCGGGTATAAAGAAAACGAATGGTTAATTTAAATATGGAAGTAAATATCCTTAATTATTCTATTGGAATCTTCTCTTTCCTGAAAAATCAATGGGCTAAGGTGTACTTCCTATAGAAAAATTGAAAAACTCTGATTAATCCATATCCAGATTAGGTTGCACCTTTAATTCAAAGCTTCCGAGTTCAAGGGCAAGCAGATTTCCAAATCCCGGACGGTTTATCATGTAACATCCATTATCCAGATCAATAAACGGATATTTGGGATTGTGCAATGAAATATCAATAAACTCAAGATTTACAGGCACATGGCCATGAATCAGCCGGCGATGGCCTATTTTTTCGGGCTTGATTTTGTAATCTTTAACCCACAGCATGGCCCATTCATCCTGAAAAGGGTCATTTATATTAAAGTTCAGCCCGGCATGTACCAGAATAAAATTGCCTGTTTCGTGGTACATTTTCAAATTGCGCATCCATTCAATGTAATGTCCGGGGATATCTTTAAGATTATCAGTTTCAAAACTTTCAAGAGCTTCCTTGCCTCCGTGTTTCAGCCACATATTTTTCGACTGATTCGCCTGTCGCCAACCAAGGAAGCTCCTGAGGTTCTGTTCTTCGTCCCACGATTTTACAAAAAATTCCTCGTGGTTTCCTTTTAAGGCTACAATGTCAAATCCCTTTTGTTCCAGATTCATCACATAGTCCAGCACTCCTTTTGAATCAGGCCCCCGGTCAACAAAATCGCCCAAAAAAAGCAGGCGGTCGTCTTTTGCCGGGACTATCTGATTCTCAATCAGCGCCCTAAGGCTACGCGCACATCCATGAATATCGGGAATCACCCATTGTTTGCCCATAATTTATTTTTTGGCTTTTCCCTGATTGGCCACTTCTTCCATCAGTTTTTTGATGGTTTCCTCATCGCCCAGGAAATAATCCTTCATAAGGTTAAGATTGTCGTCGAATTCAAAAACGTAGGGAATACCAGTGGGCAGGTTCAGGCTAACGATGTCGGCATCACTTATTCCTTTCAGATACTTGATCACTGCTCTCAGGCTGTTTCCGTGGGCAGCCACAAGCACCTGACTGTTGCTCTTCAGCGACTCCCTGATTTCACCTTCCCAGTAAGGAACCATACGATCAACGGTTTCCTTGAGTGACTCGGTGAGCGGAATAAGTTCAGGATTTTCATTTTTGTAGCGCGGATCGAGGCGGGGGTTACGCTCATCGGTATCAGCCAATGGTGCAGGTGGCACATCGTAGCTGCGGCGCCATACAAGAACCTGCTCGTCGCCGTAACGTTCGGCGGTTTCAGCTTTATTCAGGCCCTGCAGATTGCCATAGTGTTTTTCGTTCAGCCTCCAGCTTTTTTTAACCGGAATCCACAGCTGATCCATTTCTTCCAATGCCAGATTCAGGGTTTTAATCGCCCGCTTCAAAAATGAAGTATAGGCCAGATCAAAAAAGAAACCATTCTCCCTGAGCACTTTACCAGCTTCACGGGCTTCATTGATTCCGCGTTCCGATAAATCAACATCGGTCCAGCCAGTGAAACGGTTTTCCTTGTTCCATTCGCTCTCGCCATGGCGAAGCAATACTAATTTTTTCATGATGGGGTTTGTTTTAACTTAAGTCTGATTCTTTAATCACTGCAAAGGTACGAAAAAGTGACAGAAGGGGAAAATGCAGAAGTTGAAACTATTACAAGGAAAATCTAAGCATCAATGAGCCCGGTCTAAATAAACTTCAAATTCTTATTTTCAGCCTTTTTTACTTCTTACCCATAATTGTAAAGTACAGATATACAATTGAATTAAAAACCCCCTTCAGCAAAACATTTGCCAAAGGGGGATTTTAAATCCAGAGTCAAAAGTACAACTACCTGAACAATTTCACAATATCGTTTCCATTGGCAAAAATAAGAAGGCCAAACAGCAGCACCATGCCCACAATCTGGGCGTATTCCATAAATTTATCAGAAGGTTTCCGGCCGGTGATCATTTCATACATCAGAAACATCACATGGCCGCCATCGAGCGCCGGAATAGGCAATACATTCAGAATGGCCAGCATAATGGAGAGGAAAGCCGTTAGTCCCCAGAAAGCAGCCCAATCCCAGGTTCCCGGAAATATCTTGCCTATGGTAATAAACCCTCCTACAGATTCGTAGGCTTTTACTTCGGGCGAAAAGATCAGCCTGAGTTGTTTCAGGTAATCGGCAACTCCTTTGATGGTCCGGTTAAAACCGGCAGGTATGGCAGCCAGAAAGGTATATTCTTTTACCTTGAAATTAAAATGGCTGGCCGGGTTGGTGTATGCGCCGATTACTCCGGTTTCAGGTAATGTCATGGAATAGGAAATTGTGTCGGCTCCGCGCAACACTTTAAGGCTGATTTCCTGACCTTTATAATCAGGAATCAGAGCCCTGAACTGATCAAAATACTCCACCAGCGAATCGTTGATGCCAATTACCTTATCTCCTTCCTGAACTCCGCTTTGTTTTGCCACCGATTCATCCGAAAAGCCAGCAATTACAAATGGCATGCGGGCATTGATAAAATCGGGACTCTGATGTTTCAGCAAACGGGCAACAAAACCTTCAGGAATATTCACATCCATTTTCTGTCCGTTGCGCTCTACCTGAATGGTTTGGGCTTTATCGAGTATGATGCGTCCCGGAATTTTGAAAAAATCCTCAACAGGCTGATTGTCAACACTCAGAATTTTGTCACCATTTTGCAGGCCCATTTCCTGGGCAACCGAATCAGCAACTATTCCGTATTTTACCTCAGAGGTGGGCAGGTACTGTTCTCCCCAAATCCACATCATTCCAATATAAATGGCAAAAGCCAGCAGAATATTTACTGTAACTCCTCCCAGCATAATGATGAGCCTCTGCCACGAGGGTTTGCTCCTGAATTCATATGGCTGGGGAGGTTGCTGCATGGCCTCCTTGTCCATAGATTCGTCAATCATCCCCGATATTTTGACATAACCGCCCAAAGGAAGCCAGCCCATACCATATTCTGTTTCTCCCTTTTTGAATTTAAACAGGGAAAACCAGGGATTAAAAAACAAATAAAACTTCTCAACTCTGGTTTTAAACACTTTGGCCGCCAGAAAATGACCTAATTCGTGAAAAATTACGAGGATTGACAAACTCAATAGTAGCTGGGCCGCTTTTACAAGAATTTCCATTTACAACAATTCGTTAAATTTTTGATTAATAACAACGCTTATGCGTTTAAGTTTTTGCACTATGCATATGTCTTGCCGCCAATTGACGGGTTTCTTTGTCGGTAGACAAATAGTCGTCAAGCGATGGACTGGCAACATACACCGATTTTGCCATACAATTTTCAATCAGTTCAGGAATATCAATAAATCTGATTTTGTCATGAAGGAAAAGGTTGACTGCGATTTCGTTGGCTGCATTCAGTATGCATGGCATATTTCCACCTTTTTCGAGGGCAAAATATGCCAGATCGAGACAGCGGAAGGTCTCCCGGTCTGGTTTTTCAAAAGTAAAAGAAGGGTATTGCATAAAGTCGAAACGGGGGAATTCCGATTTCAGCCTTTGCGGATATGCAAGTGCATACTGAATGGGCAGGCGCATGTCAGGCAAACCCAGCTGAGCTTTGATTGAGCCGTCTTCAAACTGAACCAGGCTGTGAATGATGGACTGCGGATGCACAATCACATCAATCTGCGAGGTTTTCAGACCGAACAACCATTTGGCTTCAATTACCTCAAGCCCTTTATTCATCAATGTAGCGGAATCAATACTGATTTTACAGCCCATATTCCAGTTGGGATGTTTCAGAGCTGCTTCTTTGGTTACCTGCGAAAGGTATTCCTTGTCTTTTCCCCGGAAAGGGCCTCCTGAAGCTGTAAGATATATTTTCTCAACCGGATTGTGAAATTCTCCGGCAAGGCATTGAAAAATTGCAGAGTGCTCCGAATCCACCGGATAAAGATTTACTGCTTTTGCCTTCGCCATTCGGGTAACCAGCTCACCGGCCACCACAAAAGTTTCTTTGTTGGCAATGGCAACAGGTTTTCCGCATTCAATAGCTTTCAGGGTAGGTTTGAGGCCTGCAAAGCCAACCAAAGCCATCAATACCATGTCAATACTGTCCATTTCAAGCACCTGCTCCAGCGATTCTTCGCCAGAATACACTTTAATATCAAAGGGTTCAAGTGCAGAAGCCACTTTTTGATAAAGAGGTTCGGATCCGATCACCACCACATTTGGCCTGAACTCTATGGCCTGTTCTATCAGCAAACTGGAATTGTTGTATGCCGTAAGTACCTCAACGGCAAACAAATCAGGTTGTTGCCTTACTACGTCCAGCGCCTGAGTACCAATGGAACCCGTAGAACCCAAAATAGCCAACCGTTTGGAAACAGGCTTTTCCATAAATATCAGAAAGTGAGATAAAGTTCGGGATCAACCGGTGTGTTGTTGATCCAAAGTTCGAAATGCAGGTGCGGCCCTGTGGTTAATGCTCCGGAGTCCCCGACAATGGCAATGGACTCACCGGCTCTGACAAACGCTCCCTGCTTGCGCAATAAAACAGCATTGTGCTTGTAAACCGTAACCATATTTCCGCTGTGCTGAATCATAATTACATTGCCTGTTTCAGCAGTATATTCTGAAAAAACAACAACACCATCATAAGCGGCTTTTACAGCCTCATTGCGGGCAGAGGCAATATCAATTCCGTAATGATTTTCCGAGGCATTAAATTTGTTGGTGAGGATTCCTTTAACCGGAGTGAATAATCTGATGGTGCTTAAAGATGCCTTTTTCCCCGATCTGCCATCATCACCTGCTTTGATGTTGTACAAATTTTCTTTTTCGTACTCTGCCCTGAGCATTGAATCTTCCGGAGAGCGTTTGAGGGCAATGCGTGCATATGCTTCGCGGGTTGCAGAATCGCTTTGCGGAAGCGGCTGATAAACAGAATCGTGCAACTCGCCACTGATCACCATTCTCATATTGCTGATAAACAGGTCTTTTTGCATAAGGGCGGTTTCGATGGAATCTGCCCTCAATTGCAATTCGTAAAGATCGCGCTGAAGCCCGGTATCGCTGTAGCCGGGGATAAATTCGCGAAGCGGAGTAAAAGCAATAATATATGTGGTAAGAAAAATAAGGATAATAGCCAAAGAACCGGTAACCACAAAAACATTTAACCGCGACAGCCTGAAAGATATCTTTTCTTCGAAAGAGGCTTCATCGAGGATAATCAAGCGGTATTTGTTCCTGAGCTTATGATACCAGCGAACTTCAGATTCGCCTGCAGGCTCGGTAGTACGCTTTTTAAAGGCCATTATTGCGGTAAATCAGATAAGTGAGGGTGCAAATATCGCAAAAAAAGCCATGTAAGAGGAAAATTAAGCCCGGGAAATTAACGTTTATTGGGAAATCTCAGGTCTGGCTCGCTGAATGTTTGTAACTTACCACAATTAAAGGCACCTTGGAAATCAGATTAAAGGGTGGCTTAAACAGTCTTAAAAATTTACTCTGTCAACTCGTAATCTGTTGTTTATCTGCAATTTAACAGAATCAATCCAATACAACTGCAACAAATCACTATTTTTAGCCCAAATAGTCAAAAAAATAAAATAATTTTGCAGATTATCAGTTAATAGTAAAACTGCAAACCGGCATAACATTTGACTGCAAATCACATACACTACCGAAAGATTTTTATCGGAGCCCTTTTGCTGGCTCTGACGGCTTCTGCATGTTCTACAAAGAAGAACACTTTTACACGCAGGGTTTACCACAATCTTACAGCCCATTACAATGCTTACTGGAATGGAAATGAAAGCCTGAAAGAGGGTGTTGCCGACCTGCGCCGCAATGCAAAAGACAACTACAACGCGGTGTTGCTCATAGAAAACTACGGCACAGCTTCGAATGCACAGGCAGTTAACGGAAATATGGATCGCGCCATCGAAAAAGCATCGAAGGTAATTCAGCGCCACTCCATGTACTTCGACAAAAAAGAACATGTAAGGTGGGTGATTGAGAGTTACATGCTTATTGGCAAAGCCAATTTCTACAAACAGGATTACAGTGCTGCCCGCCGTGCATTTGAATATGTAAACAGGCAATATGCCACCGATCCCATCAGGTATGAGGCTCAGTTGTGGCTGGCCAAAACATATGTTCAGCAAAAGCAGTTTGAAAAAGCCATTACTCAGTTTGAGTCCCTTGCCGAAGAGGGAAAAACCACTCTGCTGCCCTGGAAAGTCAGAAAAGAGCTTCCGCTTGCTACCGCCAACATGTTTATTATACAGGAAAGGTATGGCCTTGCCCGTGAACAGATTGAGAAAGGGCTTCCGCTCAACAGCAATGCAAAACTCAAAACCCGCCTCAATTACATTCTTGCCCAGATTTATCAAAACGAAGGGAAAAGCAGCCGTTCAACCGAGTATTTCACCAAAGTGCTGAAGAGCCCGGCTTCCTTCGAAATGGCATTTAATGCACGTATTAACCTGGCACGGGTTTATGATGCAAGAACCGGCGACAAAAAACTGATTGTCAAAGAGCTGCAAAAAATGCTCAAAGACATGAAAAACAAAGATTTTCAGGACCAGATTTATTTCGCATTGGCTGACATTGCCCTCAAAGACAAGAACGATACCCTGGGAATCAATTATTTAAAGCAATCTGTAGCAACCAGTCTTTCCAACGATTATCAGCGCTCCACCTCTGCGTTAAGACTTGCTGATTTGTATTATTCAAAAAGAGAGTACCGGTTTGCAGGTATGTATTACGACAGCGCACTTATGTCGCTGCCCAAAGATTTTCCAAATGCCGAAAAAATTGAAGAGCGCACCGAAATTCTCACCCGGCTGGTTGATAATCTACAGGTGATTCATGAGCAGGATAGCCTTCAGCAAATGGCTGCCATGCCTGAAGCAGAGCGCAACGCCATTATTGACAAAGCCATAGCAGAATTTATAAAAAAGGAAGAAGAAGCCAAACGCCGCGAAGAAGAAGCCCGGCTGGCTGAAATGTCAATGCCTGCCATCAATACCCGGCAAATGGTTGACCCCACCCGTGGAACAACTTCCATTGGCGGAGGAGGCTGGTATTTCTACAATCCTAGCGCCATAAGCATGGGTTTCAGCGAATTTACGCGCAAATGGGGCCGTCGCAAACTCGAAGACAACTGGAGGCTGAGCAACAAACGCGAAGTGAATTTTGACCTTATTGCCGAAGATGGGAGCCCGATTACCCAGGACAGTTTAAGTGCTGATGGAAAAGACGGAGGAAAAGGTGGTGCCGACATGCGCAGCAGGGAAACCTACCTCAAAAATCTGCCCTTTACCCCCGAAGCAATTGAAAGCAGTAACGGACAAATCAGCACAGCTATGTTCAATGGTGGTATGATTTACCTTGAAGAACTCCTTGAGAAGCCTAAAGCTGCTGAAATGTTCAGCTCGTTGATTGCCCGTTTCCCCGAAAATGAAAATGCAATTCAGGCCAACTATCACCTTTACCGCATCAACCGCGACCTGGGCAACGAATTGGCCATGAATCAGTACAAAGATTACATCATTGCCACCTGGCCCGACAGCGATTATGCTAAAATACTTGCCGACCCCGATTACAAAATTGAGCTGGAAGCAGCCAAAAACAGGGTGAAATCATTGTACGAAGAAACCTATCTGGCCTTTAACAGAGGGCAGTACCGCACAGCAATCATTTACAGCAACGAAGCCTTAGCCAGCTATTCCGACGAAAACTTCATTCCACGCTTTGCTTATCTCAGGGCTGTTTCGCTGGGTAAAACCGAAAATCAGGACACCATGAAGGTGGAGCTGAACAAAATCATTACTGATTATCCGGGCAGCGATGTTGTTGCATTTGCCAGAGTTCTTCTTGGCGAAAGTGCTTCAAATACAGCTGTTGCCACTTCTGCCAATCCCGAAAAGGGCGAGGCTTCTGCTGGCAGCAATTCGCTGGACTACTCCATGTTTAAATTCAACCCGGCTGCAACACATTTTTATGCACTCATTGTTGACGGCACATCTGTAAATGTTTACGGTACCAAAGTGAGAATTACCGACTTTAATACCAAAAACTACAGCGTTGAAAACCTGCAGGTGAACAGTGTACTTTTGGACAATAACCGGCAATTGATTACAGTTAGCAGTTTTAATGAACTCGACAAAGCACTGCGATTTTTTAATGGGATCAAGGAAGATACCTATGTTTTCTCGGGATTCAGCAGCAGTGCGTACGAGCAGTTCCTGATTTCGGCCGAAAATTACCCGGTTTTGTTCAAAGAGAAGAATATTGATGCTTACAAACTCTTTTTTGAAAAGCATTACATAAAAAAATAGGTCATCAAAAAACCTTTGCTCATGGGAAAAAATACCATTCCTGAACCTCCTCAGTCGGCCAACCTCATTCAGGCCGGAACATTTATTACCGGTGATATTGAATCGAACGGCAACATGCGTATAGATGGCAACCTAAAGGGCACCATCTCCACAGGAGGCAAGATAATTTTAGGCTCCACCGGATCTATTGACGGAGACATAATTTGTGTGAATGCCGACATTGAAGGGCGGGTAAACGGTACCATCAAAGTAAAGGATTTGCTTTCACTGAAATCCACTGCAGCGATAACCGGCGAAATATATACCGATAAACTTGCCATTGAACCCGGAGCCCGTTTCACAGGAACCTGCACCATGGATCAAAGACAGGCCGAGTCCGCAGGCAATGAAACCCTCGCCTGATTCAGATAACTCAACCCGGGGATTTGGCGCCTATGCCAGGTATTCAGCACTTGCCATTCAGGCAGGTGTTATAATATTTGCAGGCACTTTTGGTGGCTTAAAACTCGACCAGTATCTCAATCTGCGTTTTCCGGTTTTTACAGTAATTCTTTCCCTGGTATCGGTATTTTCTGCCATATGGCTGCTGGTGAGGGAAGTCATTAAAAAAGATAAAAAGCAATGAATCCAGTCTTTACCAATTACCTGAAGAAACTTCTTATCCTCACGTTCATAACAGGAGCATTTCTGGCGATGGCATATGCTTTTTTGCCCTATCCCATCAGCCCGGTTATGCCGTTTCTGCTGGCTTTCTTTCTTGGAGTTTCGGTATTGTCGTTTTATCTGCTATTAAAAAAAGCAGGAAGCAACCCCGGTAAATTTATTACTGGCTTTCTTGCTCATACTGTGATCAGAATGGCTGTATATCTGGTAGTTATCCTCTCATATGCATTTATTTACCGGCACGATGCTGTCAACTTTATTATCGGCTTTTTTATTTATTATATGATTTTTACCTTCTTTGAAGTTTCACAGTTTCTTAAACTTACACGCAAAAAAGATATAAATCATCAATAAGCTGATTTAACTTAACCCTTGGTTTATTTAATAAAAAAGGACGGAATCAGAAACATTAGGCTCTGATTCTTGTTTAATATTTTCAACAAAGGCTTAAACAATATTTTTTCCTTTGGTTCAGAATCAAAAACATTACCTTTGAACTTTTGAGAACCCAATCATGATTTACATTACCCGCAAAGAGCATTTTAATGCCGCGCACAGATTATTCAGGGCTGATTATGACGATGCCAGAAATATGGAAGTATTCGGCAAGTGTTCCAATCCCAACTGGCATGGCCACAACTATGAACTCTTTGTAACCATCAAAGGGCCGGTGAATCCGGAAACCGGGTTCCTGATCAACCTCAAGGAACTGAGTAAAATCATCAATCAGTTTGTTGTTGATAAACTGGATCACAAAAATGTAAACCTTGAAGTTGATTTTATGGCTGGCAAACTGGCATCGAGCGAAAACCTTGCCATCGCCATCTGGGAACAACTCGAAAACCCGGTTAAAGAAGCAGGCGCTTTGCTGCACTGCATAAAACTATTTGAAACTGAGCGCAACTTTGTTGAATATTACGGACCTCAAACCAACTAAGAAATGAGCAGCGAAATTGTAAAAGATATGATCATCGAAAACATGATGGATGATTATCAGGTAAAAGACGGTTACGAAAAACGCGACCTCTACAACCAGCGGACAATAAAAAAACTTGCCACGCACTACTACGAAATCCTTAAACTGATTGGCGAAGACCCCACACGCGAAGGCCTTGAGAAAACGCCTGAACGCGTGGCCAAAGCCATGCAGTTCCTTACCCATGGCTACGATCTTAATCCCGAAGACATTTTGCGTTCAGCAATGTTCAAGGAAGACTACAAGCAAATGGTTCTGGTTAAGGACATAGAAGTATATTCCATGTGCGAACACCATATGATTCCGTTTTTCGGAAGAGCCCATGTTGCCTATATTCCAAACGGGCATATTGTCGGCCTCAGTAAAATCCCCCGTGTGGTGGATGCTTTTGCACGCAGACTTCAGGTACAGGAAAGACTTACCACCCAGATCAAAGAAGCCATTCAGAATACGCTGAAACCTCTGGGAGTGGCCGTTGTAATTGAAGCCCAGCATATGTGCATGAGTATGAGAGGCATACAGAAACAAAATTCAGTGACAACAACCTCTGATTTTACCGGAGCTTTTCTGGTTGATAAAACCAGAGCTGAATTTATACACCTCATCGGCTCGCGCTTGCACGGCAACTGATAAAACCAGAGAAATTTTTCATCTAAGGGCTCTTTCTCTCTTCAGAGAAGGAGCCTCTTTTATTTACACTGCGACCGGAGTGCTGCCAGAAAACAAACATTCAACATTCAGCCCTGCAGCTAAAGTTAGTTTACAATAAAACTACCGCTGCCATTACCGCCTTCGACATGATAAAAATAAGCCCCCGGGCTTAAATCAGCCACATTCACCCTGATGTAATCAAAATCAGGGCCCAGCTGATTTTCTTTCATTAATGATCCTGCAGAATTAAAGATCTTCATCACTCCGTTATTGCCGGGGTTTAACTTATAATGCAGGTTGATGAACTCTCTGGCAGGATTTGGGTTGGGCTTTGCCAGTGCATAGCCCGGTTTTGAAATCAGGCTTGTAATGGCCGGATGCCCCGGAAGATTGTAAACCTTACTGGATGAAATTCCCTGCGAGGAGCTTCCATAAACCCAGGCAATGTACTTCCAGGAATCGTTGATATAGTCTACAAAACCTGCACCTGCACCGCTGATGGTAAGCAAGGTTTGTCCGTTTTCATTTAGAATTATACTTTCGTACAAAACTGAACTTCCGGAGATAATGTAATACGTGCAGGCCATTTCAATAAGTTGATCGGTATCAAACAATCCATCGGTAACATATTGCAGGCTGGTAATGGTAACCCCCGACTGAACCGGAATATTTACAGTTTTATACAAGCTGTGATCTTCATTGTACAAACGGCATTGCCGGTTGGGAGAATCCAGGGCGGCGTATTTATCATCCTGAAACTCAAGATGAGCAATATTTACCTGTCCCGAATAATTGTGATCAAGACTGATCTGTGCAGCAAGACTTAAGGATAAAGAACATAGAAATCCAATAAAAAGCAGTTTCATCAGGAGATAGTTTAGTTATCCGGCAAAGTAACAAAATTGAAACCGCCCGGGCAAATCATATAAACGGATTGTTAAAATCCCTGATTAAATAACTGGCATAAGTGAAACAGCTATAATGCAAATAAGGAATTTGAAAGTCACACCATGGTTGACAGAAACTATTGGCTTGAATCAGGAAGCAGCAGATGACAAGGCATACAACTTGAAAGATTTCGAATTCCGGATAACAAAATATTATAGAATTTCGACTTGGACACATTTTCGTAAAAGCATCATAATCAATTGGTTCATTAGAAGAGGATAGTGCAGTCTCCTGGCTCTGCACTGAATTTATCGCGATTGAAATAACTTCAACATCTCTCCTCATTACATAACCTTGTTGAATTCTTTACCTGGTTACACATGGCGTAATTTCAGTCAGACAGTCTTACACAAATAATTCCTTACCTTAGCATCCACAACATATCCGATTCAGGTAAAGCAATGGAGCATCACAACACACTGATCAGTAACACCATAAACTTTGTAAAGCAAACCCTTTCTGGTGCTGAAGCCGGCCACGACTGGTTTCATGCAGAGCGGGTGTGGAAAAACACAAGAGCCATCGCCCAAAAGGAAAGTTGCCATGTATTGGTAGCTGAGCTGGCAGCCTTACTCCACGACATAGCTGATGCCAAATTCCATAACGGGGACGAGGAAAAAGGCCCTGCCATGGCACGGAAATTCCTTACTGATCAAAACGCGGAAGAGGAAATTATTGAACAGGTTGTAAACATTATCCGGAATATTTCTTTTGCCGGTGGCAACACAGCAAAAGAGGTTCATTCCCTTGAACTAGCGGTAGTGCAGGATGCCGACCGTTTAGATGCGCTGGGAGCTATTGGCATTGCCCGTACTTTTCATTACGGAGGGCATAGAAACAGGCTGCTGTACGATCCTGAGATAAAGCCAAACATGCACATGGACAAAGAAACCTATCGCAACAGCACTGCTCCCACCATCAACCATTTTTACGAAAAGCTGCTGTTACTTAAAGACCGCATGAATACCGAAACCGGGAAAAAAATGGCCAAAGAAAGACATGATTATATGAATGGTTTTCTTGAACAGTTTTACAAGGAGTGGGAAGGGAAATAATTTATTATTTTACTTTAACCACAATGCTTTCCAATCGCCCTGTAAGAAAATTTGGGTGACTAATCCTTCCAGAAAAAGATTGATTCATCCATTGCTAACCCTAAAGGATACTTATCTATACAGAAAATCACCTAAACTTCACAATTATTTATCTCAAGTCAAAGAATTTTTCATTTCTGTGTGTTATATTTGCTATTAAACCCTAAAAAAATTAATACTTATTCACATGAGCAGACCTCCTTTTTCAAAAGACATCCTGAAAATTAAAGACATAGAGGCTATGGCCGACCATTTGGGCGCACTCCTCAAAGAAGAAATCTTTGTTAAATACAAACGTCGCGGTGCTGTGGTGGGTATCAGCGGTGGTATTGACTCTTCGGTTTCTATGGCCTTGGCAGCCAGATACATCGGCCCCGAGCGCGTTTTTGGAGTTATGATGCCCGAAAAAGACTCAAGCCCCGACAGCGAAAGTCTGGCTGAAAAATTAGCCAAAAAATTCGGAGTTCCGCATATTGTGGAGAACATCAGGCCGGCCCTCGAAGGCTTCAAATGTTATGAACGCCGCGACGATGCCATTAAAAGAGTTTTCCCTGACTTCAACCCAATCACCGACAAATCAAAAATCGGAATTAACAAAACCGGACTCGACCAGAAACTGCCACCTGTTTTTTACCTCACAGTCATTGACAAAGATGGAAATCAGCAGAGCAAAATCATTCCGGTAAAAGAATACCTTCAAATTGTAGCAGCTTCCAATTTCAAGCAGAGAGCGCGCATGTCAATGGTTTATTACTATGCCGAAATGATGCATTACATGGTTATAGGCACTGCCAACAAACATGAAATTGATCAGGGATTTTTTGTAAAATTCGGAGACGGAGGCGCGGATTTTTATCCGCAGGCCAATCTATATAAAACTCAGGTTTATCAGCTTGCTGAATTCTTGGGCGTTACCCGCGAAATTATTGAACGCACACCCACTA
>JANJXJ010000151.1 GCA_024709105.1 Lentimicrobium sp.
AACTGAAGTAGGATTCCAGAACCCTCTCCTTGAGGAGAGGGCAGGGTGAGGTGCTACAAGATTAGGTGCTACTTCACCAGCGTCACCTCACCCCTTATCTTCACCACCTTCCCCACCATAACTGAATAACTGATCCCCCAGCTATAAACCCCTGCCGGTGCATCCTTACCATCCCAGCCCTCAGCCGGGTTGGTGGTTTCGAAGAACAGTTGCCCCCAGCGGTTATAGATTACCATGCTGAACATGCGCACCCTTTCGTAATCAACTACAGGGCGGAAGGTATCGTTCAGTCCGTCGTTGTTGGGGGTGAAGGCGTTGGCAGAACCTATAGAAAGGTGTTGATTGTTATTAAAATTACACTGTTACTGGTATCTGGGTTATATAGGATTTTGGACACTTGATTGTTGTTAAGTTCCAAAAAATCAAATTTATTTGACTTTTTGGAACTTATTGGTAAATTTGTAGTAAATTTTGTCTTTATGAAAAGAAAAGTAACCCAGTCTTTGATTGACTGGAAAAACAGCCCGCGAAGAATGCCTTTAATAATCAATGGAGCCAGACAGGTTGGTAAAACATATATCATAGAAGAGTTTGGTAAAGAGCATTATGAAAATGTTGTGTACATGAATATGGAGATTGAAACTAACTTGTGTCAATTTATTGAAACAGAAATGTCTCCAAAAAAAAATATCCAATACATTGAAGCGGTAAAGATGATGGAGATTAAACCTGGCAAAACACTGATTTTTTTCGATGAAATACAGGTATGTGAAAGGGCACTGACTTCCTTAAAATACTTTTCAGAACAGATGCCCGAACACCATGTAATTGCTGCCGGTTCATTGCTTGGTGTTGCAATTAACAGGGAAAAATATTCATTTCCTGTAGGAAAAGTTGATGAAATTAATATGTACCCACTTGATTTTGAGGAGTTTTTATGGGCAATGAATATGGGAAAACTGGCAGAAGAGATTCGGTTGCATTATTCCGGAAATGAAGTTTTCCCTGAAGCCCTGCATAATGTTGCGCTTGAGATGTACTATAAGTACTTTATTACAGGCGGTATGCCAGCTGTAATTGTAGCTTTTGTTGATTCAGAAAGCTTTGTCAAAATACAAACTATTCAAAATAATATTCTCAATGAATATGTAGCCGATATGGCAAAATATGCTGACTCGTCAACAAGTATAAAAATTAGAGCATGTTACAATTCAATTCCGGCACAATTAGCTAAAAAAAATGCAAAATTCCAATACAAAGTAGTTCAGAGAGGTGGAACTGCCACTATTTTCGGAGAAGCAATTGAATGGATCATTCTTGCAGGGATTGCGCTTAAATGTCAGCGCCTGGAGCATGGTTTTGTTCCGATTAATGCCTATGCCGATCTCATAAATTTCAAATTGTATATGGCCGATATCGGAATTCTTACATTGCGGTCGAAGTTGCCATTACAAACTATATTGTTACCGGTCGAAGTTGACAATACTTTTCTTGGAGCCATGACTGAAAATTATGTGGCGCAGGTTTTTGCGACCAAAGGATATGATCTGTTTTATTGGCAAAGTGATGGGAAAGCAGAAGTTGATTTCGTTCTTCAATTGGAAGATGGTGTTATACCTGTAGAAATAAAAAAAGGTTTCAGAACCCGATCAAGAAGTCTAGGGATATTTATTGAGAAATATAAATCACCCTATGCGATTCGTATTTCAAAAAAGAACTTCGGATTTGAAAATAACATAAAGTCAGTTCCATTATATGCGGCCCATTGCATTTAATTTTTTGTTCTTTTTCTATTTGCTTAACTGTCTGGAGTTCCCGGATAGTGGTCTGCTTATTGATCTTTCCACTCCAACACTATCACACTACTCAACTTCTTCACAAGCTTCCCGCTTTGGTTTTACAAATAATCACCCATTAATAAAATAATTGCCGCTTTAAGTCACCTCACCCCGGCCCTCTTCTCAAGGAGACGGCAGGCCGACGTGCAACAGTGTTACCTGCCAAAAACTGAACCTCTGACTTTTCCCTCCTTCCTTTCTTTGCTGTATTGAGTTATTGGGTAATAATTGAATCATATACTGCATTTTCAGAACCTTTTTCACCGAATTATGTTTAAGTCAGCATGCAGGATGGGCGGGTTTACTGCTGATAAATCTTTTGACAGAGTTTTTTTACCCGCCAAAAAAGTTTAAATTTGCAGATGTTCATATAATTGAGTTATGGCGAAGAAACTTCACAAACTTAAGATTGCCGGAAGCCCGGTTTTTATTGGCCAAACTGCTCTTGAGGAGCTCAAACACAACCTGGGTGCAGCTTTTGCCAACAAAGAGACACTTTTTGTGCTGGCCGATGAAAATACCATTGAAAATTGTTTTCCGATTCTGGTGGAACAGGTACCTCAGCTATCGTCGGCTTATAAAATTGTAGTGCAGCCAGGCGAAGAGAACAAAACCCTGCAAACCTGTGAACGCATCTGGAACGAACTGGCAGTGGCAGGCGGAAACCGCCGCTCATTGCTGATTAACCTCGGGGGGGGCATGATCACCGACCTGGGAGGCTTTGCTGCGTCGGTTTTTCACCGGGGCATGGAATATGTGAACGTGCCAA
The DNA here is from genome assembly GCA_024709105.1 of Lentimicrobium sp. GTDB lineage: Bacteria > Bacteroidota > Bacteroidia > Bacteroidales > Lentimicrobiaceae > Lentimicrobium. The sequence goes on from JANJXJ010000151.1 coordinate 2,608, forward strand.
CCTCTCTCATGGCTATGATTGATGCCTCGCTGGGAGGTAAAACAGGGGTTGACCTTTATTCGCTTAAAAATCAGATAGGTTTGTTTTCTCCACCCAGGGGGGTGTATGTATATCCTGGATTTCTTACCACACTTCCTCACCGTCAGTTGCTTTCGGGATATGCTGAGATGATGAAACATGCCCTTATTGCCGACTCTTCATCGTGGAACAAACTCAGGAAAATTCCCATGGCTGTAATCAGCAACTGGGAAGATCTGATAGTGGAATCGGTGCAGATCAAAGCCGATATTGTAAATAAAGATCCCGAAGAGCTGGGTGTTCGCCGCAAACTCAATTTTGGCCACACCATGGGCCATGCCTTTGAAACCTATTCGCTGCGCAACGACGAAAATCCGCTTACTCACGGCGAAGCCATTGCCATGGGTATGATTTGTGAAGCCTATATCTCTTACCGCACCATTGGCCTGAGTCATGAACAGCGCGACGAAATTGTAAAGCAGATCCTGCTCAACTTCAATCACTATAAAATTCCTACCGAAGCCATTGACGAATTGGTTGAAATAACCAATTATGACAAAAAAAATGAAAAAGGCCGGCTTATGTTAACTCTGCTCAAAGGCATCGGTAACTCCATTGAAGGGCAAAAATGCGAAACAGCCCTGGTGCGCGAAGCATTGTTCAGATTTACCGATTTTGGAAGGCTGGCTGATTAATAATTGGTTTTAAACAGCTTGTAAATTAGTTTTAAAGAGGTTTTTACTCAAAAATCCCTTCTTCTTTCAGAATTTCTTTCGATATTTCAATGCGTGCGGCCTGGTGCGCGGGTTTTGTCATGTCTATATTCAGGGCAAAAATCCATAGTTCGTCCTGTTTTTCTACAAAACCGACAAACCAGCCAATTTGGTTTTCTACTCTTGCTGCCCAGCCGGTTTTGGCGTAGAGCCGGGCATGGCCATTTTCTTCAAGCAACATCAGCTCCTTTACCTTTGCCTGGTTTTTGGACTGAAACGGAAGGCGTTCAAAATACAGCTTCTCCAGAAATTGAACCTGTTCCAGCGGCGAAATCCTGATGTCACCATTCAGCCAGAAGGTGTTGATTGCCGGGCCGGTGAGCATGTTTCCATATGCACATTGTTTCAGCCAGTATTCCATGTTTTCGCGACCGATTCTTATAGCAATCTCCTGGTAAACCCAAACAGCCGAAAGCCGGAAAGCCTGTTGCAGGCTGAGGTCAGTATTCCAGGCCTGATATCCGTAATCTGTTCCATTCCAGATGAAAACCTCGTCGGGCCCTGAAATAACTCCTGTTTCAAGTCCTATGAGTGAATTGGGGATTTTGAAGGTGGAGGCCGGCAAAAACCTTTCAGCTGCCCTGAGTGAGTCGTTGGAGAAAATTTGTCCGCTGCCGGGATGGTACAAAACAAAGGTGCCGGATGCCTCATGTTTTTCGAATATTTTGTTCCAGCCTGCTACATCGGGTTTTGGCAACACCGGTTGCGAAATACCGGTACCTGTGCGGATTAATAAAGTAATCAGCAAGAAAACAGAAATGAATGACGACCTTTGCAGCATGTTGGCGGGGCTTAAAAGTTAACGGCACTGAGGTGCAAAATTGAATGCAGCTCTTGTTTATCCCGCAAATATAGTGTAGGTTTGTTCAAATTTTCCGATTTCATGACTGTTGATATATTTATTCCCTGTTTTATTGACCAGCTTTATCCTGAAACCGGTTTCAACATGGTTAAGATACTGGAAAGGGCAGGGGTTGATGTGCGTTACAATAAAAACCAGACCTGCTGCGGGCAGATTGCTTTCAACAGCGGATTCTGGGATCATGCCAAACACCTGGGCGAAAAGTTTATCCGCGATTTTGCCGACAGCAAGTACGTGGTTGCTCCCTCGGCTTCGTGTGTGGGCATGGTCAGGAATTATTACGACGAAATGTTCTACAATTCGGCCATGCACAACGAATACAGAATGCTGAAAAAGAATATTTTTGAGATTTCTGACTTTCTGGTGAATGTGATTAAGGTGCGCGACTTTGGAGCAGTTTTTAACCATAAAGTTACTTTTCACGATAGCTGTGCAGGTTTGCGCGAATACGGACTGAAAGACGAAGCCCGTCAGTTGCTTGGCTTTGTGAGGGGACTGCAGTTGGTGGAAATGGAGGAAACACATACCTGTTGTGGTTTTGGCGGAACATTCTCGGTAAAGAATGAAGCCATTTCAGTTGCCATGGCTGAATTTAAAGTAGGGAAAGCTTTGGAAACCGGCGCTGAGTACATTGTTTCTACCGATTCATCATGCCTGATGCATCAGGAAGCCTACATCAGGAAACAGAATCTTCCCATTAAAACCATTCATTTGGTGGATATTCTGGCTCACGGCTGGGAGGAATAACAATAAACAGAATCATTTCGTGCCCTGGTTTCCGTGTGCAGCCAGCGTCTATTTTCTTTTGATTGAAAATAAATCTTGTTTTTACAGACGGTTCAAACCTTAAACTGACAGTTTTTTAACCCTGCCATCTTCCCCTCAAAAATCCTTACCTCACCAGCTGCAGCCAGGAGCTGATCATGGCCTGTTTCCCGGTTGATTCGTCATAATACAGCAGCAATGGCAGGGTGTGGTGTCCGGTTTGATTCAGCAGCCTGTTGAAGGTTTCTTCGGGTATGAAATACTTTTCGGTATGGGCGGGCAATTCATCTGCCGGATTGCCTTCTGGCATCAGCACAACAAGTTTTTTTTGAGAACCGGCAGTGCCGCCTGAAAACTGCTGCAGTTTCTCCCAAAACAGAATGTTCCATTCACAGCCTGGCTCCAGCAGCAGAATCATGTTGTTTTTGTCGTTCAGGCTGATGCTTTGACTTTTCCCTGAGGCTGATTTAACCGTAATCTTTTCAACTGGTTTCTGCTGCCTCTGTTTTTGATTGCCTTTATTTGCCGGATGAGTACACCCGCAGCAGGGGAGGGGAAGTGCCCTTATTTTTTCAGCCAGGGCCTTGTTGCCCAGCTTATTAAAACCATTGACCAAATACTGCTGTATAAATTTTGTCATGGTTTCTGAGGGCAAAGCCGCAGCCAGTATTCGCCACGAGGCATTTTCGAGCAGCATACTCAGGGTGTCGGGATGGTGGCTCAGCGAAAGCGCAACTGAAAGATAGGCAATAATTTTGGCTGAAACGGCATTGGAACGCAGCAGGGTGGTGTCGGCAAAAACAAAGTGCGCCGGGTAGTTGCTGAATGTAAATCGGTTGGCTTCCTCACGGCTCAGTATGGGGTCGGGGCGGGGCTCCCGGTCAATTTTTATAAATGAAGTGCACAGCAATCCGGTATAATCCCTGAGCAAAATATCTGTAAATGACTCTTCCTGACTGATCAGGCTCAGGTATTCTTCTCTGCTTTCCCTGAATACGGGCAGTGTGCTGTCGGAGGTGTACATTTGCCGCCTCAGCTGATCAATCCGTATCTGGCTTTTAACCCTGAATTTCAAATATCTGTAATACACACTGTTTTCGGCCGAAGCCAGCACCTTCATGCTGTCAATTACTGTGGCTGCATGTGTTTCGAAAACAATGTTTTCGCGGTTAAAGATGATGTCGAGAAACCGGTTTTTGCTGAAAATGATCCTATACTGTCCCGGAGCAGCTGTTGAGGCAAACCTGAAAGTAAATTCACCACTTTTACCTGCAAATACCGAATCTAATCTGAAACTTTTGTCGCCATAAAAACCCTGAAGCAGAATTTTTGAGTCGGTCAGGCCTGTGATTTTACCATTCAGGATGTAGGAATTGTCTTTGGCAGATGCAAAAGTGAGCAGGCAGGTGCAAAGGAAAAGGGCCAGAAAAAGCTGCCGCATTTATTCGGGGCGTGTGGTAAACCTCCAGATGTAGCCCGGGGTGTAGTTGCCGGCAACATCGCGTGCAAAAACCTGCCAGAAAAAAGTTCTGTTCAGTGCAAACCCTGAAACTGTTGTATTGTAAACAGTCTGCTGGTCAATAATTTCAAAGTCGGAGATGCCGGTGATGGCAGGAGCCAGACTCTCGGGGCTTCGCCCAACCCATAGGTCGAAAGTAAGGTTGTCGTTTTCGGGGTCGGAGCAGGTCCATTTAAAAATTACGGTGGGTTCCATCCAGGTTTGCCAGTCGGGCGGGGTAAGGTAAACCGGTTTGTCGGGCGGCTGATTGTTGATATCGGTAACAATTACCACCATTTTCCTGATGGAATCTGACATGCCTTTGGTGTCGCGCACCTGCATCAGCGGGAAATACAATCCGCTTTGCGAGAACTGATGTGTAATGGTTTTTTGCGTGGAAAAATCAGTGTCGAAGGTGCCATTGTTCAGAAAATCCCACCTTACTTCCAGTAAATCTGTAGGGTCTTCCTTATCTGAAACGTTGTTTGCATCAAAAAGGAAAACAGTACTTACGTCGCCCCGGTAAATGTTGATGTTGTAATCAGCCACCGGAACGTGGTTCTGGGTGTTTTCTTCCTTTTCGCTGCAGGATGCGGCAAACAGGAGTAGAAAAAGCAGGGCAGCAAGGCCGGAAACTTTGTTCATCGCAGTTTATTCAGGTTACATTTCAAAGTTATAACGCAGATTTGTGCGTTTGATTACGCAAAAATACCTAAAAATCTGTTTGGCTGCGAATTCCTGAAGGAATTGGCCGGAATTATTCACCGATACTGCATTTGGGCAAGGCTCAGATTCTTGCGGAAGTACTGGCATTTTAAGCAAAATTGGAAGTGTTTTTGTGCCGATCTTTAATTGTTAATTGAATTTCAATTGAAGTATTTCCGGGGATATGTTTTTTGCCTCTCAGCAGTAATTATTTTTTCATGATATGATTTTTTATTTATTTTTACACCTCCTAGTACATCCGGCCGTTTTAGCAATTACTCAAGCTTCAGGCCTCAAAAAACTATTATCTCATGAAGTTTCGTTTTCTACACAATTTTCCTGGTTTAGCGATTGCGTTTGCAATAATTTTCATTTCAGGTCAAACTGCCCGTTCGCAGGTTCCTACAGTTCAGGACTGTCTTGGTGCAATTCCAGTGTGTGCGTATCAGTATGTGCAGCCGCTTTCATTTCAGGGCACTGGTAATTATCCCAACGAAATTAATGCCGGACAAACCTGCCCCAGAAGTTGTATGGATGGCGAAAAGAACTCGGTTTGGTATGTGATTTCAGTAAAAACAGGAGGCATGCTCAGTTTTGTAATTACTCCGGTTTCAGCGGCCGATGATTACGATTGGGCGGTTTACAATCTCAATGCCATGGAGTGCAGCGATATATACAACAATGCCATTTTTATGCAGGCAAGCTGCAATGCTGCGGGTGGACCAGGTTTTCAGGGCGCCACCGGTATCAGCTCAGCCAATGGCGGTACCAAAAGTTGCAACAACGGAGGCAATACAGCCAAATGGAATTCTGATCTTCCTGTAAATGCAGGCGATACCTACGTTCTGTGTGTAAGCAACTGGACCCAGACCCAGAGCGGTTATACCCTGGATTTCAGCGCATCAACTGCCGACATTTTCGACGATGTACCTGCCACCATATCATTTGTGGAAACCAACATCGGCTGTGCCGGTGCTACCGAACTTTATTTTGGTTTTACCGAAAACCTGCGTTGTTTATCGGTTGCCCCATCTGATTTTCTTTTGGTTGGACCTGATGGCACCGAACATATAGTAAGCAGTGTTACCGGTGCTGGTTGCCAGGCCGGGGGCGAGCAGGAGAAATTCTTCACCATTGGATTTTACCCGCCCATGATCGAAAGCGGCCAGTATGAGCTGCGGCTTACCGGCGAGGTGATTGACCTGTGCACCAACAGTTCCAATCCGCACAGCAAGTTTTTTAATGTAGAACTCGATCCGCTTCCCGAAGTATTGAGCGGCCCCGACGACCAGATGGTCCCCATCGGAGGTACTGCTGTTTTTCAGGTAGAAACAATAGGTGATACCAGTTTCCGCTGGCAATTCAGGCAGAATTCCACTGCTTTCTGGCAATATCTTACCGAAGGAACACCTTATTCAGGCACCAATACCAACACACTTTCAGTGGGTCCTGCCACTTTCGATATGGGGCAATATCAATTCAGATGTGTGGTGAGCGGCGACTGTAACCCATCGGCACAATCGCCGGCTGCAACACTTTTTGTAGGGAATGCTCTGGCGGCGTCGGCTTCAGCAAGCCCTGATGTGATTTGCTTCGGTGATCAAACCCAGCTTACAGTAAATGCTTTCGGTGGAAATGTGCAGCAACCCTATTCTTATGAGTGGTCAGCTCCAGGAGGATGGACCTCGAATCTGCAGAATCCGCTGGTTGAGCCCGAAGCTACCACAGTTTATACAGTGATAGTTAACGATGGATACAATCCTGCCACATCGCAGGTTACAGTAACTGTAAATCCATTGCCTGTGCCGGATGCCGGAGCTGATCAAACCATCAATCACGGAACCTTTACTCAATTGCTGGGTTCAACGCTGAGCGGCACCCCGCCCTATACCTATGCCTGGCAGCCGGCTGACTCGTTGTGGAATCCTTCCATTCAGAGCCCTACTACACGTAAATTGCATACCACCAATCAGTTTAACTTAGTGGTTACTGATGGCAATGATTGTGTGAGTCTTCCTGATTATACTACTGTTACTGTTACAGGCGGGCCGCTTGCGGTTCAGCCGGTTGCAAATCCGGCCAGCATCTGCCTGGGTGATTCTTCCATCATATCAGCATTGGCCAGCGGAGGTAATTATCCTAATTATTTTTACTCCTGGCGAATAGGAAACAACGAAATATCCACCGGTCCGGAGCTGACCGTTGCACCTGAAACAACCACTACTTACAGTGTTGAGATATCAGATATGTTCAATACTGTTTTAAGGCAGGTAACCGTTGAAGTAAAGTCATTGCCCGAAATAAATCTGATTTCTCCCGATTTTAATGTAATCAACGGAATAATCAATGTTTGTGTTTTTGATACCATTACCATTGATGCCGGCAATGCAGGTGCTCAATATCTCTGGAGCAACGGCCATGATCAACAGACCCTGGATGTGTTGTCGTCGGGCATAAGCTTCGATTTCAGGGAGTACTGGGTTAGAGTAACCGACCCGGTGAGCGGCTGCCGGAGTACAGATTCGGTGCAGATAGCATTTACTTTCTCTTCGTGCAGCTATGGTATTGATGAAATACCCTTTGATCAAATGGTAAAGGTTTTCCCGAATCCGGCCAAAGACTTTATAAAGGTTTCTCTCGATGGTCCTGCTGGTGATTTTGAGGTTCAGCTTACTGATTTAAGTGGCAGGGTGTTGATAAACAGCAATTTCAGAAAAAACAGCCCGGGTGTTTTTATTAAGGAAATTTACATATCTTCGCTCAGTGCCGGAAGCTATTTTGTTAAGATCGTTTCCGAAAAAGGAGCATTGTCAAAGAAATTGATTATCAATTGAATTTTTTGAAACCGGTTGTTATGACAAAAAGCATTTGCAGAGTATTTTCTTTTAAAGGAATGCTGCTTTTATTCCTGTTTACTTTTTCCTGCTCTGGCTTACAGGCTCAACCGGTTGCTGTATTTAAAAGTGCTGAAAAACTATATATATCTACAGAAACTTCCTGGTACTCAGAATTTTTACTCAAGGCAACTCCCGAAGAATTCAGCCGCTTTGTAGCAAAGGCAGATGAAATGCCCGAAACTTTTACCCTGGAATATAAAAAAAAGCGCAAAGGGTATTGGTGCAGGCTTAAATTTAAACATCCTGCCGATAAAGCATATGTACTTAAAATGCTGCGGTTTTTAGAAACAGAAGTAATTTTTCCTGAAGGGAACCTGGCTCAACCTGCAGAGGAATAAACTGAAGAATGAAACCGGCAGTTGGGGGAAATTATGAAACGACTGCTTATTATCTCAATCTTATTTCTGCTGTTTTTTCAGCAGATGAATGCACAGATCAATGCCGGCCCCGATCATATAATCTGTCAGGGCGAAACGGTGAATTTGTTTGCTGTGGCCACCGGTGGCTATGGCACCGACAGTTATAGTTTTGAGGTATTTCCTTTTCAGCCCGAAACATATACGGGCGGAACACCGGTTACCTTTGGTGGTAATCAGGACGACCAGATAGCCGGGCCATTTACCATTGGTTTTGATTTCTGCTTTTTTAATCAGTTTTATTCTCAGTTTTATATTGGTTCAAACGGCTGGGTTGGTTTCACCAGTAATACATCCTGGACCACCTACACCTCGGCTGCAATACCGAGCACTTCGTCATCGGTTCCCAAGAACTGTATTATGGCTCCCTGGCAGGACTGGCATCCCGGAGTTAGCAGTGCCTTCGGGCCACCGCATGTATTTTACAAAACCATTGGCACAGCCCCCAACCGCAAATTGGTGATTTACTGGTATGAGTGCCCGATGTTCAGTTGTACCTCCAACCGGGGCACATTTCAGATTGTATTGAATGAGCAGAGCAGCATCATCGAAAATCACATTACCAACAAACCTGCCTGTGTAAGCTGGGCCGGTGGCACTGCAACCCAGGGGGTGCACAATGCCAACGGAACGGTTGCATTTACCGCTACCGGCAGAAACTCAACCCAATGGACAGCCAGCAACGAGAGCACCCGCTTTGTTCCCAGCGGTATTAAATGGTATGTGAATGGCTATCCAAATGGAACTATAGTTGGTTACGGTCCGGAACTTATTGTAACACCGCAGGTTACCACTGTCTATACTGCTGTGGTTACCCTGTGCGGCGGTCAGGTTCATACCGATGATGTGCTGATTACCGTGAACCCACAGGATGATGCTACCTTTGGTTATGGTTCGTCCACCCTGTGTCAGAATGGTTATTCAGGCAATCCGGTAACACCCACACCCGGAGGATTGTATGTTTCAACCCCTCCGGGATTGTCAATCAATCCTTCCACAGGCAACATTAATCTGGGAAGCAGCGCCCCCGGGGCATATTCCATAACCCATTACACCACAGGTGCTTGTCCCGATACTGCAAGCATCACAGTAACTGTGGTTACTTCACCTTCGGCAGCATTTGGTTATCCTGCATCTTCTTATTGTAATAATTCGGGAAATCCTGCCCCGGTTTTTCCTCCTGGCTCATCGGCTGGTACATTTACTGCTGTACCTCCGGGATTGGTATTTGTGAGCAACCTCACCGGCGAAATAAACCTTCAGCAATCACAGCCGGGCGAATATATGGTTACCAATACCATTCCGCCTTCAGCGGCATGTCCGCAGTCGAGCCACAGTGTGCAGCTAACCATAAATCCGCTGCCGCCTGCTCCCGGCAATATTACCGGGCCATCAAGTTTGTGCGAGAACCCGCTTAATTCGGTGTTCACCATCACCCCGGTTCAATTTACCACTTCTTATCAGTGGGGACTTGCTCCGCCGGCTGCTGGCGCTATTTCGGGGAATGGAACATCGGCTACTGTTAACTGGGCCGACAATTACATTGGTTCAGCACATATACAGGTGAGGGGTGTAAATGCCTGCGGACAAGGGCAGCCTTCAGCACCGTTTACTGTAAATATCAACCCTTTGCCCAAGGAAACAGGTACACCCGTTGGCCCCGCATTGCTTTGTCAGGGAGCCGGACTTACCCAGTATTATACCAGTGGATCGGCCTTTGCCGAGTATTATCAGTGGGAGATTATTCCTGCCACTGCAGGTGCCGCTAACGGGCAGGGTCAGCAGATTACAGTATCCTGGTCTGCTTCATACTCGGGAACTGCCGGATTAAGGGTGAGAGGGATGAATGAATGTGGCAGTTCAGTTTGGTCAGATGCTCTACAGGTTGAGCTGCAGCCACTGCCAGTGCAGGCATCACAACCCTTTGGCCCTGATTTGTTATGTGCCGGAGAGGTTTCTTCAGGCTATACGGTGCTTCCGGTGGGTGGAGCCAGCAGTTATAACTGGAAAATTGAGCCTGCCTCAGCAGGAAACATTCTGCCATCGCTTAATACGGCGCAGGTTAACTGGTCGCCTGGTTTTGCAGGTGTGGCAGCCATTTCGGTGTGTGCTGTCAACTCATGCGGACAAGGTGCTTTTTCAATTCCCCTGTTGGTTGAAATAGCCCCCAATCCGCTGGTAAACGCCGGAAACGATACTACTGTGCTGCACGGCTCGCAGATTGTGCTCAAGGGTGCTGTTTCGGGCATAAATCAACCTGCACTTATTTCGTGGGAACCAGCTGCCCTGCTCGAAAATGCCAACGTGCTTCAGCCACTTACACTGCCACTGGAATATACTGTTGCTTTTACAATGACTGCCGAAGATGCACAAACCGGATGTGCCGCTTCTGATCAGTTGTGGGTTGAGGTACAGGGCAGTCCGCTGGCTGCTGCTGCCAGTGCCGATGATGTTGCTTTTTGCAGGGGCGGTGGTACATTTTTAAGGGCACTTGCTTTTGGCGGAAACGGAAATTATCAGTTCTCCTGGTTCCTGAACGGTCAGCTTTTCAGTTCGTTGCAGGAGGTGTATGTTGAACCGGAAATAAGCACACAATACGAGGTGGTGGTGTTTGATGGAATTGATCAGGTTTCAGCTTATGTAAACATCACGGTACATCAACTGCCGCTGGCTGATGCCGGCACCGATGTGAATATTCTTCTGGGGTTTCAGGCTCAGTTAACAGGAAGTGCATCGCCACCGGGTAATTATTCCTATTCATGGCAGCCTGCCGATTCGCTGATTGATGCTACAGTGGCTAATCCGCTTACAGTTCCGCTGTTTACTGCCAATCTTTTTACACTTACTGTTTCCGACGCCAACGGATGTGTAAGTTTGCCCGACGCTGTTACTGTTTACACGCAGGGAGGCATTCTGCTTGCTTCGCCGGTGGTGGTGCCTGATGTTATTTGTGCCGGCGACACTGCCACACTTTTCGCCATGCCATCGGGGGGATTGTCAACTGCCTATGTTTGCCAGTGGCACAAAGGCGCTGAACTTGTGGCTGAAGGGCTGCAGGCAATGGTTTATCCTGATGTTTCAACAGAATATACCCTGAATGTAAGCGATGGATTCAGCAGCATTCAGCGGCAGGTAAATCTTACCGTAAATCCGCTGCCACATCTGCAAATGCAATCAGAGGGATATGAGTTTGTAAATGATGCATTTTATGCCTGTGTGTTTGATACATTGGTAATAAGAACCGGCAGCAGCAATGCAGACTGGCTTTGGTCAAACGGATCGGTTGCCGACAGTATATTTCAGCTTGCCTCGGGCATCTCATTTGATTTAAGAGATCTGTGGGTAAGGGTTACCGACAAAACCACTTCCTGTGTGTCTTTCCAGAGATTCCTGATTTATTTCACTTTTTCAAACTGTTCTTACGGTTTGCCCGAAAATAATCGCGCCGATGATGTTGTGCTCTATCCTAACCCCACCGGAAACGTAATTATGATCAGGTCAACAGATCCGCTCAACAGCGTTAATTCGGTGCAGTTGTTTGATTTACAGGGGAAATTGTTTGAAACCAGCATCAACTCAAAACACACCGAATCTCTGATGCTGGATGTTAAGCATCTGGCAACCGGTATGTATTTTGCCGTTATTCATACAGAAAACGGCATCTGTTACCGCAAGGTGCTGGTTGTGAAGGAATAGAGCAGAGGGTTTACAATTATACGGCAACCTGAAATATTAATCAGCACTGTTCTGAATGTTTGGTTGGCGCGGTTCTCACACTTAACTGGCTGTTTTGCACTTGTTTTTTAATATCAGTGCTGCAAACTCAGTTTTCTGAACAAAATCAGCATTTTAAAGGTTCTTTAACTACCATTTAAACAACGTTTTTTCATGCCGGGCTTTAAAAAGTTGAAGAAGATAACCGCAGTAATTGTGCTGTTTCTGGTAGCATTGCTGGCGGTGGTCCTTTTATCGGTTTCTTCCATCGCAAGATACATGATCAACAATTACGGAAAAGATTATATCGGGCGGAAAATATATGTGGAGAATCTCAGAATCAATCTGCTCAACGGAAAAGTTTCGTTGCGAAATGTGGTTTTGTTCGAAGCCGATGATCAGACCCATTTTGTTGATATTGGTTCCCTTCAGCTCAATACTTCGGTGCCGGCCATTATCCGCGGAAGCTATGAAGTTACTGAAGTATATGTTGGTGAGCCGGTTATCAGAATCAGTCAGGATGGCTATAAGTTCAATTTCGACGATATGATTGCCTTCTTCAGCGATACGGCCTCTGTGCCTGATCCTGATACTACTTCAGCAGAGGAGTTGAGGTATTCGGTTGAGAATATCCTCATAGAAAAAGGCAAAATTATCTATGAAAATGCCATGCCCCGGCTGCGGGTGGAAGTTGACAGCATAAAAATTGCACTTCCGCTTATTTCGTCGCATGATCCTGTGCTTCAGCCAGCTATCAGTTTCAGTCTGGCTTCGGGTGGTGAAGCTGACCTTGGTATTATTTACAACTCAATGAACGGCGACTACACCGCCAGCGGGGAGGTGAAACAGCTAAACCTGTCGCTGCTGTATCCTTATTTGCACGATTATATTTATGTAAATTCGTTGGATGGTACATTTTCGGCATCGCTCAGCCTGAGTGGCAATGCCAACCGGCCTTCAGAAATATCAGCAGCCGGAAACCTTGCCCTGGAAAACCTTGCCGTGGTAGATACAACCGGACTACTGCTTGCATCAGCCGGCAGAATTGCTGTGGCAGCAGATACCATCAATACTCCGCGCGATTTCTATTATTTCAGCGAAATAGCCATAGAAAGGCCTTTTGTAAGGTTTGCCATGTATGACGATGGCTACAACTTCGACCGCCTGCTGGTGCCTTCAGCCTCCGCCGATTCGCTGGGCGAGGTGGGTGCTGTGGAAGACTACGCCAATATCTTCAGGATGATGGCCGATTACGTGTCGGATTACTTCCGCGAATACAAAATAAGCAATTACAAAGCCAATAAGGTGATCCTCACACAGGGCGAAATAATTTATACCGATTATACCCTGGAAGATAAGTTTACCTACCGCCTTGATTCACTTGAAATTATTTCGGAAAACCTGAACTCAGCCAGCGACAGGATTAATGTTAAACTCTCATCGCGGCTGAACAACAAAGGCAGTTTCAGCGGAACCATGGCGGTGAACCCCGATGGCTTTTCCGAAATGGAAATTCTTTACAGCATACGGGGCATTATGCTTTCCGACATCAATCCCTATTCTGTTTATTATGTAGCGACTCCTTTTATTGATGGCAGGTTTACCTTCGAAAACGAAATCTACATCAGGGACCGGCAGCTGAAAAGCGAAAACAGATTGGTGGTTGAAAAGGTAATGGCAGGGGCCAAAGTAAAAAACAACACGGCCATGAATATTCCGGTAAGGCTTGCCATTGCCATACTGCGCGATTTGAATGGCGACATCAGGCTTTCGGTACCTGTGGAAGGCGATTTGGACGACCCCGATTACAAATGGGGAAAAGCGCTTTGGGGAGTGTTTAAAAATCTGATTATCAAGGCAGCCGTAGCTCCTTACCGGTTGATGTCGGGGCTTTTTGGAGGCAAGGAAGAGGATTACCAGCAGCTGAATATGCGAATGCTTCAGCAAGAGGTAAGCGAAACAAATCAAACTCAGTTGCTTATGCTGGCCGAAGCGCTCAAATCGAAGCCCGAACTTGGCATAGAATTGACACAGATGTTTGATGCTGAGGCTGAAAAAGAACTGCTGGCGGTGTATCTGGCCAAGGCAAAATTCCTTCAGATAGCCGATTCTGCTCTTTTTGGTTTATCGGCTACCGAAAAAATCAGTGCGCTGCCCAACCGCGATACCACTTTTAATGCCTGGCTCAACAAACAACCCGGGATTGCCGGCAGCCTTACTTCGGTATTTGAAAAGTCGGAACAACTTGTTGGCAGGCAGAAACTTTCTTCTTTGGCCTTGCAATTGCCCGATAACCGTAACAACAGTATACGTGCTGCTTTGGTTGCTGTAGGTATATCGCCCGAAAGAATTCGTTTTGTGCCTGTTGCTACGTCTGCTGAGCAACAGAGCACCGGGAATCCGGTATTTAAGATTGGTTTCTTTGCGTTGGAGTGAAAGCGCTTGCAAGGCTGGCAATTTTGGATTTCGGATTTCGGCATCGATGGCTATCGGTATCGGATTGCAGCTTTGATCTTCCAATTTGAAAAGAGCAACACGAAAGGCTAACAATTGCGGATTTGCGATTTGCGATTTCGGATTTAAGCCCGATCTTAAATTATTAACACGATAAGCTGATTGCAAAGTCAACCTTAGAAGGCTGCTAATGCAGATGCTGGTAATGTTTGAGCACTGCCCAGCTGAGGGCGAAACGCCACAAGTTCTTCAGTTATAAACTAAATCTAGCTGTGGAGTATGAAATTCAAGCCCCAGCGGCGTGCCCCGCAGAATGCGGTGGGGCGCGATATTGGTAGAAAATCTAAATAATGAAGATTTTGAGCCCCAACGGGGCGTTGTGTGATAAAACAAACCCTCTTTGATTTATTAAACACAAACAATGCATTCATTTTCCCCTTTTTATCTCTCAATTGCTCAGGCCGTATGGCCTCGCATCTGCACCGCAGCTACCTAAGCTTGACCCGTTTTTCATCTTATTGACTTTACATTCAATATTTCTCAGCGTGTTTATTAGAAAGTCAACCTTAGAAGGCTGCTAATGCAGATGCTGGAAATCGTTGAGCACTGCCCAACCGAGGGCGAAACGCCACAAGTTCTTAAATAATTCACTAAAGCAGGTGCAGAGCACCGTGACCTTTGTAGCAATATTAGCCCCAACCGACACCTAAGGTGCAGCGCACCGTAATATTAACATTTTTCATTCTCTATACCTTGAATCAACATTCAATTTTCCAAATTCTATTTTCTCAATGCTCAGGCCGCATGGCCTCGCATCCGCACCGCAGCTACCTAAGCTTGACCCGTTATTTATCTCATTAACTATACATTCAATATTTCTCAGGTTTTTTATTGGAAAGTAAACCTTAGAAGGCTGCTTATGCAGATGCTGGAAATCGTTGAGCACTGCCCAACCGAGGGCGAAACGCCACAAGTTCTGTTACAATTCAACAAAACCAGTTAAAAGTGACCTAACAAGTCTTCTTCCGACTTGTTAGGTCTTCTTGTTTATAGTAATCCTGATTTAGTTTTATCGTAATGTCCTTCCAGGTTTGTTTTTATCATGGAAGGTCTCCACCAAACCATCAGTCATGCAATATAGTATGTTAAACTTTTTTTGTTCCACAGTGTCTCACA
>JANJXJ010000145.1 GCA_024709105.1 Lentimicrobium sp.
TACAGACAGGTAAAAATCAGTTGTCCCATTATTTTCACTACAGCCTGGGATCAATATGCCATTGAAGCCTTCACCACCAATGGTATTGATTATCTGCTGAAACCGATAGAAGAAGAACGACTAAAAAAAGCCATTGAAAAAACCAGACAGTTTTCACACTCAGCTTATTTGGATAAAATCCTGACTATGATAAGGCCTGAAACGGCAAAGACTTACAAATCAAGATTTCTGATAAGAATTGGTGACAAGATCAAGACCATACCGGCAGAAGAAGTTCTTGCATTTTATGCAATGGATAAAGCCACCTATCTGCACACCACATCCAACCGCAGCTATGCCATAGATTATACGCTGGAGCAACTCGAATCCATGACAGATCCTGCAAAATTCTTCAGAATCAACAGGAAACACACTGTTTCGCTAAAAGCATGCGAAAATATTGTTGCATGGTCGAACAGCAGACTTCGCATTAAGGTAAGCGGACTTGATGACCAGGAAATGGTAGTTGCACGCGAAAAAGTGCAGGATTTTAAAGACTGGCTCGATCAATAAAGGTTTCGGCTTCAGCCAGCCCGGGAAATATAGTTTTCTAAAAGTTTAAGTGCAACAAAAAGCAAGGATCCAGCAGATAAAATAAAAGTATATCCGGGCACTTTTCTGTCAGATTTCGGGATGCGCACATCAGCAATATATACCGACGACCATACCAATGCCGGTATAATTAATGCCATCAAAAACAAAACGGAAGCCAGTTGAAGCCGCATACCGGGAAACCAGTAGATAAAAGCAGTAATTACCCCTGGCAGCACGGCAACCCCTGCAACCCACGCTATCCATGTTTTGCGGTACATCTCATTTCCCAGAAAAACCCTTACCGGCAAAGTTTTGATAAAATAAAACCCGAAATTCATCCTTACCAACCACACCACCAAAGTTATAACAATGACAGCTACAATTACCCTCACATAAAAGTTTCCGATTATCCAATGGAAAGCAATCCCCAGACCTCTGTAAAGCAACACACCTTCGATCAGGCTGCTGAGAAAGAAAACTATTAAATGAAGAGAAAACCAGGTGAGCAACAACCTGAACCGCCAGCTTATCTTTTTCATGCGCGAGGTTTGCACCGCAAGCAAAAAACCCAGAAAGACATAAATCAGGTAAGGAACTGAATACATTAATAACATAGTTCCTTCTTCCCAGGCATTTGAATCACCAGGTAAATAAGAAATACCAAATAATCTGTAATTAAAGTTTATGCCATTGATATTGAGCAACATAGCATGCACAGCGTTTTGACCTATCAGTACCAACATCCAGGCTGTAAAAAAGCAGAGTGCAGAAAACAACATTATCCTGAACAATGAATTGGGGGAAAGATATACCCGGTCTGTCAGTGACAATTCATTTTCACGGATTACCGGTTTCAGTATCCGCCGTGTTTCTTTTATGTTATTGATAAATAATCGCTTCTGCTTCTTCAAAAAGCCCAATATCCCGCGCCTACGTTTTCTGCGTATTAATTTTGGGGGTTGTTCATTTTCCTGAACTGGCAGATTGGTTTCTGTCATTATCCTACAATTGCGATGAACTCATTTGTTTTTCCTGAATTTCAGCTTCTGTTCCTTGTCCATTTTCTCACAGGCATACTGAAAAATGAGCCTTGGAGCAGTATCCCTCCATTGGAGCAGAAAATCCTCTGTTTCCTCAGGCCTTATTTTCCAGGCTTCCCGCAGAAACCAGCCCATACCCTGATGCACTTCGCGATCTGCATCTTTCATCAATGGCTCTGTAAAGGAAAATAATCCGGCAAAACTGTTTTCCGATTTTAATAGCTTAATAAAAGTAACCGGGACACACCTCCGCTGAAATTTATGGGCAGAAGTAACCCAATTTCTGAAATCCTCACGATCAGCCACTCCAAGTTTCATAAGCTCAGGCAGCAGAAACATGCCCAGATGGTCGGCATGTGCCCAGTTATTTATGCCTGAATCAAACCATAAAGACAGCCTCGCAAAATCAGACCTTTTTAACTGATCAGAAACCATACTCAGCATAATCAGTGCAAAAGATGTTTCTTCGTATTTTCCGCTTTTGAATAACAAAGGGGCAGTTTCAAAAACCAGATCAACTGTTATCTGTCCCGAATTCTTTAATTCCATTTTTTTCGCATCCATCAATGCCTGGCTTAATCCCCAGGCATCATAAACCCCTTCCTTAAAGTAACGGGAGTATTTTTTTACAAGCTCAGGGCTGGCATTTTCGCGGCAATAACTGAGCAAACTTTCATAAAGGGATTCAGGACTCATCTGTTTTTCTTT
Organism: Lentimicrobium sp.; assembly: GCA_024709105.1. GTDB lineage: Bacteria > Bacteroidota > Bacteroidia > Bacteroidales > Lentimicrobiaceae > Lentimicrobium. The sequence continues at coordinate 2,322 of JANJXJ010000145.1, forward strand.
AAAAAAGGGAGGAGAAGTTTCAGGAATAATTATCATTCAGCACCATTTGCAAAAATAGAAAATTCACACCTATACAACTCATTAAATTATTATTAACTGGCATAAGCACCATTACATCCAACTTGTCAGGTCTTGTTGTAAAACTTAAGTAAATATTTAGGTATATTTGTTTCCTGTTGAGTTATAACCTTACAGAAAATGAAATCTGCAGTTTCATTCCATATTTCACGATTAACCATTGCATTGGTGATGGTTTTTCTGTTGTTTTTTGCAGATTCAGATATTTATGCCAATCAATCCATCGACAGCCTTAAAACAGTACTCAAACAGTCGCAGACTGACACAGCAGCTCTCAAGATTTACAGCCAGATAGGAGATCGTTTCACCAAAATGGCACAGCATGACTCTGCGCTGTTCTACTATACTAAAGCGCTGGAATTATCTGAAAATCAAAGCTCAAACAAATTCAAATACATAGTTTACAATCAACTTGGACTATTATTTACTGCCAGCGGAAATTATTCCATTTCACTAGAGTACTATTTCAAAATGTTGTCGATGCTTGATGCGGAATCATCAACTGAGCATGATACTACGAGCCTGGATAATAAATATGCAGGATTGTATGTTCAGATGGGGACTTGCTACTTTTTTATGGAAAATCTTGCAAAATCATTGGAATATTATCAGAAAAGCCTTGAAAAAGTAATGCAAAAGGCAACCATTAATCCTGCATACAAAGAATCTGAATCTCAGCTGGTTTTGTACATTAACATGGGCTCAGCACATTTGAGCGGAAGAGCATTTGACAAAGCACAGGCGAATTTCGAAAAAGCCCTCGAAATGTCAAAACCGCTCAATAATCAGATTTATTTTGGAGTATTGTTCAACAATCTTGGAATAGTTTATAAGGAAAAGAGAGATTATGTAAAAGCATTTGATTACTACAATAAAGCCCTTCAAATAAGAAAAGAGCTGAATGATTCAGCAGGTATGGCGCAGGTTTACAACAATCTGGGCGATTGCTATTATCTTACCGGCGATTATAAGAAATCTATTGATTGTCTTGAAAAAGCTTTGACAATCAGTCGCAAAGTTAAAAATATCAGGTCGCAGATGAAAGCAGCCAATTTCCTTTCGCTTGCGCACGAAAAAGTCAGCAGATATTCAGATGCGCTTGAAATGCACCGTTTATATAAACAATTACACGATAGCATCATTAACACTGAACAGATTCAGGCATCAGCAAGGCTTGAACTGCAGTATCATTATGAGAAACAGCGAAAAGAAAATGAGTTAAAGCAGGAAATCGCGCTGGCACGCAAGGAGCGCAAAGCACTGATATACATGATAATTGCTGCAGTATTATTATTTTCTTTCATTATTGTTATATTGCTAAACCGCAATCAAAGGATTAAAATGAAACAGGTGAGCTTAATCAAAGAAAGCCTCGAATTAGAACAAAAAAATCTGAATCTCGAGAAACAAAACCTGATTCTGGAAAAACAAAATCTTCAGCTGGAGCTCGAATACCGCAACAAAGAGCTGGCAACCCATGTCATGTATCTGGTAAATAAAAATGAGTTTCTTTCGTCGGTTACCGAAAAACTTTTAGCCATCAGGCACATGCTTCTTCCTGAAAATAAAGTAATTATTCAGGAGATTATCAGAGAAATGAAATCAAATATTGACAATACTGTCTGGAATGAATTTGAGGTGAGATTTCAGAATGTCCATCAGGACTTTTATCAAAAACTTGGTGAGAAATTCCCCGATCTCACACCCAATGAAACCAAATTATGTGCTTTCCTGAGATTAAATATGACCACCAAAGACATCTCCGCAATTACCTTTCAATCTGTAAAAAGTATACTGGTTGCCCGCGCTAGGTTAAGAAAAAAGATTGGAATTAACCGCGACGAAAACCTGGTATCCATACTTCAGCAATTGTAAATTATCATCCTTATTTATACAACTTAGGTAGATTCTTTTGCTTACATACTTGCTTTACAATGCAGTTTATCAAATTTTAGTCTGGTTTTTTATAAGCGTTATCATATTGTTTATCAATGCTATAATCACTTTGTAGCATTATTGTTCCCCTGTTTCTCTCTATTGTAGATTTTTTGTGGAGTACAATAATTAGGTGTACTCAAAATTGTCAGCGAGTTTTGCCGCTGATTCAATCATCAACATGAAAAGAGAAAAGAAAACAGAATCCGACCTGCTTGAGGAGGAAATGAAACTCCTCATAAAAAAGCTGAATGATGAAAATGCGGCTCTGGGTAAAATTCTTCTGAAAATGGCAGAAAAAAGCCCGGATGGAACAAAGCCTCCTGTAAGCGCTGAAGATCAATCAAAGAGCCCACTCGACTCCAGAATTTCCCCTGAATAACCAATTAAACAAAAACCAAATATCTTGATTATGAGAAAGTTTACCCTAGTAATTGCACTGGCCATTACCATACTGTCAACGATTTCGCAGATGGGATTTGGCCAGCAGGCAATTTTTGGCTACAACAGCCAGCCGGCTCAAAACTCCTCTGCCCGAAACGGCGAAATAATTTATGACCAGTTATTTCCTTTGGGATGGAACTATATGGTCAGTCAGCAATTTACCGATCCCGGAAATTTGAACAAAACCAGTTATGCTGCCGACGATTTTACTGTCCCTTCAGGCGAATCATGGGACATCCGTTACATTGATGTTGCCGGCCAGTATTTTGAATGGGCAGGCACTCCTGCTGCTGCATTTAATATTTACTTTTATGCAGATAACAATGGCGTTCCCGGTGATGCTATTCACACATTCGAGAATTTTACCAACTACAACGAGATTCTGCTGGACGAGACTCTGCACAGCTACAAATACGAATTTATGCTCCCAGCCGTGATTTCGTTCACATCTGGCGCTTACTGGGTTAGCGTACAGGCAGTTGCTGATTACACTGTTTCCAATCAATGGGGATGGTACAGCCATCAGGGAACAACTATAGGAAACGAATTTCACTGGAAGAACCCCGGCAACGGATTTGAAACCGGAAACATTGACTGGACAGCAGCTTCAATGATTGTGTGGTCTGATTTTAACCTCGCTTTTTCTCTATACGGCGACGGACTTGACAACGATTTGTCCCTCAGTGCAATTGTACAGCCCAATACTTCTGCAACCTTAACTGCAAATGAGCAGGTAGTTGTGGCTGTTAAAAACGAAGGAAATGCTGTTGAAACAGGTTTTAATGTGAGTTACAGCATCAATGGCGGCACTCCTGTTGTTGAAAATGCCGGTTCTTTTTCGCTTGCTCCCAATCAGATAGCGAACTACACTTTTGCTACCCATGCCAACCTTTCCGCTGCCGGAAGTTATGTTATTTCAGCAACGGTAACTCATGCCGGCGACCCGGTTTCAGGGAACAACACAACTTCAAAAACAGTTTACAACCTGGGCACAATTTATACCATGCCATCCACTGGTACCCAAACCATCACCTCCTGCGGCGCAACATTTACCGATGCTGGTGGACTTGATGGTGATATCGGCATGAATGACGATGCTGTTACCACAATTTATCCGGCAAATGCCGGTGACCGGGTAAGGTTAACATTCCTTGAATTTAATGCCAGCTGGGGTGGTTTTACAATCTACGATGGAACCTCAACAAGTGCTCCAATGCTTGGAAACTGGATGGGAACTGAAAGTCCCGGAGTCATAACTGCATTGAATGCAGATGGCGCCCTTACCATTCACTTTATGGGGCCCGGATGGGAGACTACTTCCGGATGGGTTGCATTTATTTCGTGCATTACTCCGGTTGCCAACGATTTTGCTCTGCTTGATCTCAACAGCAGCCTCTCCACCATTTTCCAGAACAATACTACAACACTTTCGGCCAAAGTTCAGAATTACGGATCGTTGGCGCAGGAGAAAACTGTAACCTTTAAAGCAAATGGAAATATTATCGGCACACAACCCACAGGCATGCTTAATCCTGCTGATACAGTAAGAGTGAGTATCCCCTGGACACCTGCTGAAATAGGCGAATACACCATTGAAGCTTCCATTCCTGAGGATGAAGGAGCCGAACCAGACAACTCCCTCACATTCGATACTTATGTTTATGCCTTTGATGCCTTTTTCGAAGATTTTGAAACTGGAAATTTTCCTCCTGAAAACTGGATCAATGGCGTTTACTGGGGTGCCGGATATTATGGTTTCAGCGGAAACAGCAGCGCCATGTCAATGGTCCCTGCCGGATTCTCCGACACACTAATTACCACCCGCCTGAATATCGCCGAAAATGCTTCATTCTCATTTTACGCTGTTTCAAGTATGTGGTGGCCCGGAAATCTGAATATTCTCTGGAAAGAAGAAGGCTCTTCAGAATGGATTAATGTGCTTAACCCCGCTTTGAATATCATGCAGTTTACGAGATATGAGGTTGATATGTCGGCATTTGCCGGACAAAGGGGCAGAATTGGATTCAGAGTCAATGTTTCCGATCCTTTTGCATTTTCAGGACAAGTTACCCTTGATTACATCCTGGGGCAAAACGTTTCAGTACATTTTGACGATTACGATCTGAAAGCCAAACAATTTGCCGGCAGCACACTCTACAGAATAGGAGAATCTTCAGGGTTCACCTTAACCGTTCTCAACAACGGTATTGAAACCATACCGGCCAATGATTATCGTATAAAACTCATGCAAGGCACCGAAAACCCTGTTGAGGTATTCTCAGCACCCGGCCTCGATATAGCCAGCGGGGAGGAACATACTTTTGATCTTTCGCACACGTTTACCGAAATCGGCAATTATGAAATTTATGCAGAAATTGAATTTTTGCAGGATCAGTATCCGGACAACAACCACAGCAGCGTTAAAATGCTTTCGGGCATTCCTGCTGAGTCAGAAGTAATCAGTGTGGGCGAGACCATCGGATACACCAACTATGCCGGCCCTGTCGATTTGTCTTTTAATCATTCTCTCTACGAAACCCTTTATCTCAGAGATGAAATTGCCAGGGAGGGAGTTTTGTTTGGCATCGCCTACGATTATTCTTTCAAATACTCCGAAACAGATGTGCCGGTTCGCATTTGGGCAGGCACCACAGAAATGGAAGAACTGGCAGATTGGATACCCGCCGGCGAACTTGAGCTTGTTTTTGATGGCACCCTGAATTTCATCATTGGAGAACAAACCATTTACATTCCTTTCCAGACTCCTTTTAACTACAGCGACAACACCAAAAATCTGGTTATAATGGTCGAAAAAATTGACGATCACACAAACATAAACCAGAACTTCAGCTCTTACTCAGGAATGGTTTCCTCATCAAAATACACTGCAGGTTACACCAATCCTCCCGATCCGTATTCACCTCCGGGAGGCGGAAGTTCAAATCTCAACCCGGTTATCCGTTTTATTTTTAATGATAACCTCGGATCTGTTGCCGGCCTGGTGTCCAATGGAGACGGCAACCCTGTGGAAGGTGCTGAAGTACGCATAGATCAGCTTAATATCACCACACTCACCGATGTTTCAGGAACTTACAGTCTTCCTTATGTTCCGGCAGGCGAATATTCAGCAACCGCTGAAATGTTTGGCTATTCAAATGCAAATGAATTACTCAGTGTAACTTTCGGAAACACCACCACACTCAACTTTACCATGAGCGAACTGGCCTTAATATCAATAAGCGGACAAGTTACAGGCATTGATAATCCGGGCATTGGAATTGAAAATGCCAGCATTCAGCTCACAGGTTATGCAAACTTTTCAGCGATATCCGACGCCAGCGGCAATTTTACATTAAGCAATGTTTACAGCCAGAATACTTACCAGATTAGTGTTATGGCAGATGGTTATGCAACCTATTCAGCTCCGGTAAATGTTGCAGAATCCAATATTGACCTTGGAGAAATAGTACTGACTGAATCAATGCTTATACCTTATGTAGTTCTGGCTCAAACAAGCCGCGAAACCATGAATATTTCATGGAACCAGCCTACAGCTGCTGCACAGCAGGTACTGATTTTTGAAGATGGAATTCATGAACAGGGCTGGGCTGGTGAAACAGGTGAAGAAGTATGGCTTGGAAATCATATCCCTTTTGATACACCAGTAACCGTTACCGGCTTTGATGTTTACTGGGCAAAATACAATGTATTTTCTACAGTACAACCAATGCGTCTTGATGTATTTGACGAAAACTACAATCTGGTGGTGAGCAGCGGCGAGTTTTTATCAGGAATGGACGAATGGCTTCACATAAGCATTCCAAACATCACCCTTGAAGGCAATCATTATGCTATGATTTACTGGTATGGCACTCCTGAACAATCAACTTTCCTGGCCTGGGATTCTACCAATATCGTTACAGAACTTGCTTGTTACAAATATGCAGGCGGCGACATTGCCTTGCTTTCAGGCATAGTTGGCACTGCCGGCAATTTCCTCATCAGGCCGCATGTTCTCACCGAAACAGTTTCACAACCATCAGGCAGGGCATTAACGGGATATGATATCCGTTTTGGACAACTGACTGATATTTCGAATGCTGAAAACTGGCCGGTGCTAAACAGTACAACCTTGATTGAAACCGAATACAACGACTCAAACTGGCCTCCGGCGGCAAACAACAAATATGTTTACGCGGTTCAGGCATATTACACAACAGGCGAATCAGAACTTTCGTTCTCCAACGTAATTGACTACCTGGGAGTAAACAACACATATACAGATATTCCTGAAATCAGGATATATCCAAACCCTGCAAGCGAGTACGTAAATATTTCAGGTTGCAACAATGCCAGCGTACTTCTTTTTGGAATGGATGGAAAACTAAAGCGTCAGGTTCAATCAGGATCAGATGAATTCCGCCTGAACCTGAACGGATTGGCAAAAGGGCCATACCTTATCGTGGTTCAATCCAAAGAAGGAATAAAACAACAAAAGCTTTTGATTGAGTAGAATCTGATCAGAAATGGGCAGGGATTAACCTGTGGGATGCGCAGCTGAGCCTGAACAGAAATGTTTATGGTTCAGCTGTTTTTTATTGCTTAAAGACTGAAGCATCCACATGCCTTTTGATCTTCCTGAAACCCAGTCGCCACAAATAGACAACAAATACAAGAAATGCCAAAATCAGCAAAAGTGATAAGACAGGGTTTGTTTCCGATTTACCCGATGAATAAAACAATAAAAAGTCGTAAATTCCATGAGCCAGGATTGAGTAGAGCAAACTTTTGAATAAAAATTCCTTTCGGTGGGTTGGCATAAATCTGGCTAAAGAAAAGAAATAACCCATAATCACACCATCGAGGGCATGACCGGGTACTGCAAAAATTCCACGGGCTATGCCCACGCCCATACCATGTTCAGTTACGTAAAGTATATTTTCTAGGCAGGCAAAACCCAGCGACACAAACACTGCATATACTATTCCATCGAAGTATTCATTAAAATTCCGGTTTTTCCAGACAATCCAGTAGAGAAATAAAAATTTGAATATTTCTTCGGGAATGGCAGCCCCTGCAAAGGCTGTAATCAGAGCCTGCCAGTAGGTGGAATTGGTTTCAGGGAATAATCCTGAAAACGGAGCCATAAAAAGTATAGTTGCTACAGCTGATAAAACACCTCCAAAAAAAGTCTTCATCAAAAGGCTAAATGGCTCTTTTTCATACTTATCTCTGAAATAAATATAAAGCATGATTACCACAACCGGAAAAACCGAAATAAAAATAAGCAGCATAACTTTTGTTTTAAATGGTAAAGCTATAAACTTTTGTCTTGATTAAACCAATAACTCTTCTTTTTTCGAATTAACCAATGAAAAACTTAACTGAAGATTACTCAAATGTAAAAGAAATTGATTTCTACGGAAAATCTATGGAAAATCTGCCATTTCAAGCCATTTTTCCAAAACTGTTATAATTTTTTTTGGAATTTTCCCAATTAAAAGACCTGTTAAATATTGATTAGTTAATTGTTTATGCTTTATAACTGCCTATTTTTGTGTGCATTAAAAAATATTTCAAAAAAATATCAATTTCGAATAGGGGTAAAGTGCTTTTTAATTGTCTTTTTTATAACTTAGCACCGCTTGAAAAACTACGATTTTCTATTGAAAACTATTTTTGTTGCTGCATTTTTTTAAATACTGATACTGCATTTGATTAAAAAAGGTATCCACTACTTTACTCACTGAAAAGTACCTTTTTTTATTCTCTTTTACTCCAGCCGCTTTTTGATTGAGCATTCATTTGCCGTTAACTGTGTTTTGCTGCCTTACCCGGGCCAGGCAAACATTTAAAAACAAGGCATGAAAAACAGTTGTAAGACTTCAATCCGAAACGGAGTAAATTCCGCTTATACCCGGGGCAATTCTGCTTACGGGGTTTTGCATTTTATTGATTTTGAATTTCTTTGCCCATCATCGGGCTCAATAATAAATCAGCACAATTTTGAAACCACATATTTACTAACGAATTTAAAAATAAAGAAAGGAGGTGTTGCCGGGGAAAGATAGCCTGAAAAGAATTAAAATCCTTAACTTAATGTTCATACGCTCCCACGCACGATTTTCAGTGTGATTCTACTAAAAAACGAATGTGATTAATTTCAATTATTGATTAAATGATTACTCACTTAAAAACTTAATTATGCAAAACACTACAAAACAAAAAGGCTGGCGCACATGGCTGATTACCCTTGCGGCTATGCTTTTTGCTTTCAGCGTATCGGCACAGGACGTGCTGATGAGCGAAAGTTTTGAAAATGGCGGAGCAATGCCTCCAGGCTGGGCCAAAACAACGGTTTTAGGTTCAGATGCTTTGTCATTTGTCGCTTCTACTTCCTGGCCTTCAGGATTTGTTGCCACTGATGGCACATACCTTGTTCGCTTTGCTTCATTCGATTACTCAACTGCTGAAAACAGGCTTTATCAAACCTCATCATTTTCAACTGTAGGCTACGAGGCCATCACCGTTGATTTTGACTGGCTGGAAAGTAGTGGTTATTCTACTTCCGATGACCGTGTTACTGTTCAGTACTCAACTGATGGAGCTGTATGGAATGATGTACAGACATTCAACAGGTACAATGCTGTCAATGGTTGGTATCCTAAAACAGTCAATCTACCAGTTGGTGCCGAGGGACAGCCTACCGTTTACCTCGCATTCTACTTTGTTTCTGAGTATGGCTACGACTGTTATCTGGACGATGTAGTTGTATCAGGAACTTCAAGCGGCCCTCCTCCTGTAACTGTACAGGTTGGAACAGGGACCTCAACCTCATCGCATCCTTTCTACACATTTTGGATGGATGCCAGATCACAATATGTATTCACCGCAGCCGAAATTCTGGCTGCTGGAGGAGTTCCGGGCGACATAACATCCATCGGACTGAATGTTGCTACCGCTAATTCCTATTTGATGAATGGGTTCAACATTGATGTTCAGAATTACAGCGGAACCACTATTTCAGGTTTTGTAAATTCAGGATGGACCAATGTTTACAGCGGAAGCTATTCTGTTGCAGCTCCCGGTATTCATACCTTCAATTTTTCAACACCCTTTGCATGGGATGGCGTATCAAGCTTACTGGTAAATATATGTTTCGATAACAGCGGCTATTCCAGCAGCTCAACTGTTTATGGAACTGCCTTACCTGGACAGATGTTTGCTCAGTACGGCGATTTATCATCCGGAAATGGATGTTCTGACCCTCTTCCTAATACTGCATCTGACAACCTAAGGCCAAACCTTTACATAACCATTCAGCCTTCAGGCGTTCTGCCAACCGGTATTGTTCAGGGTTTTGTTACCAATGGTTTTGGTGTTCCCCTGCCCGATGCTACCGTAGCAGCACAAGGTGAAAACGGAACTTATGTAACTACATCCGGCCCTAACGGAGCTTACGAAATCCTTGACATCAACATCGGCACTTATACTATGGCCGCTGTTAAAGACGGTTATAATACCGTAACTGTTGAGGGTGTGGTTATAACCGATGGTGGTACCACATATCAGAACTTCGAACTGCCCCGTCCTTCCATGGCAGTTACTCCCAATCCTTACAGCGTAACGCTCAATCCCAATGAGATGTTTACCGGAGCTATCAACATCGCCAACAATGGTGATGGCTGGCTGGGATGGGAAGCCGAAGTGGTTTATCCCGAAACTGTTGCTTCAAATCAGTATCCTGATTATCTGAGTGTACGCGGAGAATTCCCTCCTGTACAGGCTCCAACTACTTCAGGTCTGGCAACATCTCCGGCTCCCTACAGCTTTGAATTTACACAGGGAACACGCGAGCCCGGCGACATGACATACTGCTATGTAGCTTATGAAGCGTCAAGTGGTCTTACTCAAGGCCCTGGCTCATTCATTCTGAATAACCCTGCCAACATCACACGTTTTGGTTCAGCTCCCTCAAACTTCATTGCTACAGCTGACTGGGCCAACGACACATGGTACGGTGTAATTTATGGCGGAACCCTGGGAACCATCAATCCTACCACTGGTGCTTTCACAACCATTGGCGCTACCGGCGATTATGTAGGTATGTCGTACAACTGGCAGACTGGCATTATGTACGGTCTAACCTATGATGGCGCGCTGCAAACAGTTAACCTGCTAACAGGTGCAGCTACCAATGTAGGAAATGCAGGTGCTTCAGGATTCATTGCATTCGAAATTGACAATGATGGCATTGCTTATGCTGTCAGGATTGACACCGATCAACTGGGAACCATCAATCTTGCTACTGGTGCATGGACAGCAATCGGACCTGTTGGGTTCGATGCCAGCTATGCTCAGGACATGAGCTGCGACCACTCAACCAATGAGTTGTATTGGGCAGCTTACGATGTTGCTGTTGGTGGAAAACTCCTGATTGTCAACAAAGCTAACGGAACTTCAACTTTGGTTGGAAACTTCCCGGGTGGTGCTGAAATCACTGGTTTTGCAATTCCTCTTACACCCGGTGGTGCAAGCGGATGGCTTACCCTCGGACAATATTCAGGCAACATCAATCCTTACACCAACTTCGACAATCCTGCTTATTTTAATGCAGAAGGCACCGAAGCTGGCGAAGTATATACCGCCAATGTTGTCTTTACCTCCGATCCAAACGTAGGTACTGTTACTGTTCCGGTAACCATGATTATTGCCGGCCCTGCTTTGGCTATACCCGAAGATCTCACAGCTCTTCTGGTTGATCCTATTACAGGACAAGCCTCCATCAGCTGGACATTTGCTCCTACCGATGCATTTATCAACTTTGTTGTAAAACGCGACGGTGTTCAAATAGGAACAACAGCAGGCAACGTATTTACCGATTATCTGCCTACCTACGGCACTTATTATTATACCGTTCAGGCTGTATATGACGAAGGACTGTCAGTTCCTGCAGGCCCGGTTGAGCTGGAATGGCCCAACCCGACCATTTTTGTAGATCCTACATACATCTATGATGAAGTATGGGTAAACAATCAGGCAGTTCAAACTGTAACCATCAGCAATACAGGCGAAGGCACCCTGGCATTCAGCTTCCCCGAATGGGTTGACAGCGATAACGGAGCCCGTGCACCTTTGGCATACTGTGCTGCAAGCGGTGGTTGCGATGAGTACATCAGCCGTGTTCAGTTTGGAACCATTGACAACACCTCAGGTTGCTCCAACTACGCTGACTATACTGCTATTTCAACCGAAGTAGAGCCCGGTGAAACCTATCCTATCACTATTACCAATCCTGTTCCTTATTCAAGTGACATAGTTGGTATTTACATTGACTGGAATCAGGATGAAGATTTCTCTGGCCCCGGCGAATTCTATACCACCACTCAAAGTGGCGGCGGTGCGTCATTTGCCACCAGCATTCTTGTACCAGACGATGCTCTTCCCGGACCTACCCGCATGAGGGTAAGACTGCAATGGGGCGGCACTTTGTCACCTTGTGGTTCAACTTCTTATGGCGAAGTAGAAGATTATACCCTCGAAGTAGGTGGCGGCGGATTTATTACTTCCGTTGTTCCTGCTGAAGGCACCATCCCCACCGGAGGAAGCCGTACCATTACCATTACATGGGATGCTACAGATTATGAGCCTGGTTTCTCATACTTCCAGGATCTGGTAGTTGAATCAAACGACCTGGCCAACCCAAGTGTTACCATTACCAACGAAATGTATGTTTACGTTCCCGCTCAGTTTGCAGGTACAGTAACCAATGCATTAAATGGCGAACCCCTCAATGGAGTTTTGGTAACTGCTAATCAAACCGGCTATGCCACTACTTTTGCTTACGATGACGGCACCTTTGAACAAGGTCTCAGGATTAATGCCGGAGCCAATGCTTATCTTGGCAATTACTTCCCGGTAAGCTTAAGTGGCTATGTTACCAGCATTGACATGTATTTCTATTCAGGACTTGCATCAACTGAAGCACTAGTCGTTGAGTTTTTCAACAGTGCAGGTGTATCACTTGGTGTTTCCAGCCCGTTTGTAGTTGGAGCTGAAGGATGGTACAATGTAGCAGTTCCAAACATTGAGTTTAACGGCGCATTCTATGCCATGGTTCACTGGATGAACCTTGCAGCCAATACCCGTTTCTTTGGTATGGATCAGAACGGACCAAATTATCCATTGGCATTAGGCATGTATATGTCAGGTGGCTCATGGACTAATTTATCTGCATTTGGTTATCAGTGTGTATTCCTGCAAAGGGTAAATGCATTTATTTCAAACACTACTATGGTTCTCGCTCCCGAAACCCTGGCAGTTGAAAACACCAAATCATTTGCTCCTCTTGCTATAAATGCATCAAACATTGCCGGCAACAGCGGCCGCAAGGCTGTTGGTCAGTCAAAATCGGGCGACCGCGACCTGACTGTATTCCAGACAATGACCGATGAAGAAGGTGAATATACCTTGTATGTTGATCCAGGTTCCTATAATGTAAGTTTTGAGAAGATTGGCTTCCAGACTTATGTTGAAATGGACACCCTGGCTCTTGCAGGTGTTGTAACTCCTCTTGATGCAGAACTTTGGGAAGCAGCTTATCCTCCATCATTTGTATATGCCGAGGTTAACGAAACCGACACCGAGTGTGTGGTTACCTGGGGCGATGGTATGGGCCCGTATGAAATCGTTTACGACGATGGTTCGGCCGAAAACTACACCGCATGGGCACTTCCCGGCAATATGAATGCTGTTAAATTTACTCCTGCCAGCTATCCTGCTACCGTTATCGGTGGTAAATTCTATGTTGGTGATGGCAGTTTCCCCAACAACAATACAGGCTTCCTGGGCACCACCTTTGGAGCTATGATTAAAGACGACGACGGTCCCAACGGCCTTCCGGGAACCACTCTCGATTCAATTTCTGTAACTGTTTCCAACTACGGTTGGGTTGTATTTACAGGTCTTGAAGCCGAAATCGCTGATGGCAACTTCTATCTGGTTATGGTTCAGGGTACTCTGTCACCCAACTGTGCACCTATCGGAATTGATGAGACCATTCCTTCACTTTACCGCAGCTACTCTCGCAACATTTCTGCCGGAGGCAACTGGGGTCTTTCACCATATCAGGATATGATGATGCGTGCAATTGTATTTGGTACTCCCGCAGCTACCGATGCAGTTACCATTGAATCAGCTTCTGAACTTATGGTTCCTGTTAAACAGCGTGGCATGATTTCGAAATCAGCTCCTCTGGCTCAGGCAGGATTTGAAGGAAAGGCTTCTTACAGGGCTTCAACCGATGTTGAAGACGGCACAAGATCAGTTACCAGCTACAGGGTAGTACGTTATGCAGGATTTGATCCTAACGGCGACCCAAGAAATGGCACTGTTACTGGTCTTAACAACGCAGTTTCTGGCAATACTTACACCGATGGTGGCACCACATGGGCCAACCTGCCCGGTGGATGGTATGCTTATGGTGTTGCTGCCAACTACCCCAACAACTATATTTCTGATACCATTGTATCAAATATCGTTGGTCATAAGATCCTTGCCGAAGTTACTGTAAATGTATCTCTTACCACTGGTGGCAGCCCCGCCGGTGCAGTTGTTACATTAACAGGACAGGCTTATCCTTACGAAGTTTATACAGCAACTGTTCCCGAAGACGGTCAGGTGATCTTCCCCGCCGTTTGGTACGGACCTTATGTTGTTGAAGCTATGAAAGTTGGATTTGATGACTATGTAATCAATGTTAACATTTCTGGCGACCGCACCATCAACATTATTCTCCTTGAGAAGAAGTACAAACCGCGTAACCTGTATGTTGATGATCTTACCCTTGTTGCAACCTGGGATGAACCTCTGGCTATTGCAGTTATTGAGGACTTTGAAGGTGCAGTATTCCCACCTGCCGGATGGCAATCACTTACACAGAGCACAACCGGATGGAATGCAACCACCAATGGTGGAAGTGCTTCTTTCGCAATCCCTCCGCATACCAAATATGCAGTAAGTAATGACGACCTTGAGAACGGCAATGGATGCTGCGATTATCTGATCACTCCTGAAATGGACTGGACAGATCTTCCTACCTATCGCCTCAACTTTGCAAGTTATTATGACGGCTCATTTGGACAGAGTGCTTATGTAGAAATCAGCACTGATGCAGGTGCTACCTGGACTGTTATCAACACCTTAGCTCCGGCTCCAGGTGCATGGCAGAATCTGGAAATTGACCTTGCTCAGTTCTCAGGTGCTACTGGCCTCGGAAGTGTATGGGTTGCTTTCCATGCTGATGATAACGGCGCTTGGGCTTCAGGCTGGGCTGTTGACGATATCCAGATTTCATCTGGTGGCGTTCCACATCAGGGATACGGTGTATTCCTCGATGGAACCCTTGTTGACAACACTCCTGATCAAACCTACACCTATCAGAACCTCAACTACGGTCAGGAATACCTTGCCGGTGTTGCAGCTCTTTACAGTTCAGGCTACTCAGAACTTGACACTTACCTCTTCAGGTCACGTTATCTCTATCCTCCTCTGAATCTGGAAGGAATGAGTCCTCCGATGACCGATTACGCTTACCTGACATGGGAAGCTCCTTCATCACCAACTGGTTTGGGCGACAATCAG
>JANJXJ010000165.1 GCA_024709105.1 Lentimicrobium sp.
ACGAAAAATGTGAAGTATCACAGAGTTCGCACAGAGTAGCACAGTTTAGAAAAAAAGACTCTGTGAAACTCTGTGATGTACTCTGTGAAACTCTGTGAAACAAAAAAAAACGGGTTTAACATATTAAATTGTATGGTTAATGGCATTAAACAGGCCAATAGTTTTCCATTTTCGGTTTTGCAGAGACCTTCAAGGATAAAAACAAACCTGGAAGGACATTACTTCAAAAGCTAAATCAGGATTACTTCAAACAAGAAGACCTGACAAGCTGGAAGACGTGTCCGACTTGGGCGGAAAACTTGTTTGGTCACTTTCGTTTTATTAGTTAAACACAAGCTTTGTAAGGAATAACCAGCTAATCATTTTACCCTTTTTAGTTCTGATAGCTATCGGAATTTGACATTTGGTCCCGTTGGTCATCGGGATAGAACTTCCCCTTCTTTCATTTAAATAGTAGATTGTCAGGTATAATTGAATCTATAATTGGAAACTCATTTACCTGCAATACTATTTTTTTCTTTTCTTTTACCCTCAGGACAGAAATTATAAATCTCTCATATCCCGCCTTAGGCCTGCGGCTGCAGAAGGTTTAATCTGGAATCTTTTATTATCTCAGGAAAATAAATATCGGAACTCCTCCTATTTGACGAGAAACAAATAGCCTTTTCCTTTGAGTGTGACCAGTTCAATGTCGGGGTCTTCAGCAAAGAGGGAGCGCAATTTGCGAATGTAAACATCTAAAGTACGGGAATTGAAAAAGGAATCGTCTCCCCAGATCTTCAGCAACAGGTCGCGGCGTTCCACCACCCGGTTTACTCCGTTGGTAAGCATCAACAGCACTTCCAGTTCGCGGGGCGAAAGTTTATGAGTAGTAGCCGGTGAAATCAACTCATACCGCCGGGCTATCAGCCGGTATTTGCCAAGTTCCCGGTCGCTGCCCATCAACTGCCTGTTTCCGGCAGCCATTAGTTGTAATTGATTGTTGATACGCACAATGAGTTCCTCCATACTGAAAGGCTTTTTGATATAATCTGTACCACCGGCTTCAAAGCCTTTAACAAGATCTGCAGTTTCGCTGCGGGCTGTGAGAAAAATTACCGGAGTATTCGGGCTGGCGGATTTGATTTCCCTGCAAAGGGTGTAACCGTCAACATTCGGAAGCATGATATCGAGCACACATATGTCGGGATTAAAAATATGCAACATATTCATTACCAGCGCGCCATCGGCAACCAACCGAAGGTCGAACCCCTGCAGCTGAAGGGTTTCACTTACAATTTTCCCGAGAAAGGGCTCATCTTCAATGTATAATACTTTGGTTTTCATAACTTCTGAACCGGCAAAGTAAATTCAATGATGGTTCCACCGCCGGGATTGTGGCTGCAGGTGATCTTTCCGCCATGCTGCCTTATTACCATTTCGGCATAAGAAAGTCCGAGTCCGTAACCTTTAACATTGTGCAGATCACCGGTAGGGACTCTGAAGAATTTCTCAAAAATGCGCCCATGATATGCAGTTGGAATCCCTTTTCCCCTGTCAGCAACACCAATTCTGACGTAGTCAGCGTCCGCCGAGAGCCTGACCTCAAGGTGTGCGGGTGTCTCACTGTACTTCAGGCTGTTGTCAATCAGGTTGATAAGTACACCCTGTATGTGTAACCTGTCGGCTTTGGTTCTGATTACTTCGGATGGAGGATCATAAACAACCCGGGTGTCTTCGGTTTCAAATCTGGGCTTGAAAGACTGAAGTACCCCGCGGATAAGTTCGTCCATGTCAATAGATTCAGGATTTAAATTCACCTGTCGTTCATTTACTTCTGAAACCTGCATCACCCTTTCAATGAGGAGTTCCAGGCGGTTGGCTTCAGCAGCAGCAATATCGAGATATTCTTCCATGGCCACAGGATCGTTTCGCCGGTTGTACTTCCTGAGTGCTTCCAGGGCAACCTTTACGGTAGCTACAGGTGTTTTCAGTTCATGCGACATATTTCGGATAAAACCTGAGCGCTGCTGATTGAGAATCAATTGTTGTTTCAGACTCCTGAAACTTATGAAAAACGAGATGGCAGTGAGCAAAACCAGCAACAAAGCAAAAAGGAACTGCGGCCAGATGCCTTTGATAACGAGTGAATTGAAGCCTTCGATTCCGGCTTCAAGCTGATTGTCAGCAGTTATTAACCGATAGCGTATGGTACGAGCCTGCCTGTCTGGTTTTGAAAGGCTGTCGTTTACCCAGCGGATGCTGATGCCCGGGTCAATCATCTTCAGCCGCGAAGCCAGAGAATCCATCAACATAGAGGTGTCGGGTTTCATTTGCCAGTCGGCAACAGTTGCTGTGCGACTTGTTGTGGAATCGCCGTGGGTATTGATAAAGAGCTTAACACCTTGTAAAACCAGGTTTCTGCTTATCAATTGATTTTCGGGCTGCTGATTCGCACCTTTAGTTCCGGTGGAATCATTCAGTTTGATGACGATCCGGCTGTTCCGGGCGGGCAAGGTAACTACCGGAGGTATTTGTCCGGAATGTGTTATTTGTGTGGTAGTAATGACTTTGCGGACTGAGTCGCTGTTGAACTCAAAGTTAAAGTTAAATTCAGCGGTTGAATCCATGGCCGGAGCAATGTATTGTTTCATCAGCATGGAATCTATCATCATCTGTTGTGTGGATTCCCATACGGAGCTGATTTCAGAAACCACCTCAAGCCGGCGTTCCTGGTATTGCATACTCAGCCAATGAACTGCAAAACCTGTAATAATAAGCTGGGCAGAAATCATCATCCACCTGACCAGCAAAAGTTTATTATGGTTTTCTTTTAAGTTCATGTTGCAAAAATAGGGTATAAACAACTGGAATTGATTCGCATTAACCTTAATTAACCTTAATTAGCCTTGCATTAACCAGCTGCCCTTTATGTCTTCGGTAATTTTGCCTCAACAAAACAAAATGATATGAAACAAACAATGATCCTTTCATCACTGCTCTGGCTGGCTGCCATAACCCATGCCCAGACAGGAACTGTGGTTTATCACGAAACCATGAAACTAGAAATTCACTTTGAAGGAATGGATGCCGCCATGGCCGATATGCTTCCGAAAGAACGCAAATCGGTGAAGATGCTGCATTATTCGCCCGATGCAAGCCTTTATCTTCCTGCAAAGCAGGACAGCGATGAGGAAGTATCCGAAGAAATGGCCGGGGGTGGCACTATGGTAATCAAAATGCAGGAGCCCGATGAGCAGTTTTATTTTGATCTGAAGAACCAACAGGTTATTGAACAACGCGAATTTATGTCGAGGATGTTTCTGCTCACATCGAATGCAGATACCATTCCTTGGAAACTTACCGGCAACCGCCGCGAAATACTCGGCAATGCTTGTTTCGAAGCTGTCTATCAAAAAGATACCATCAAGACCGTTGCCTGGTTTGCTCCATCCATTCCGGTTTCAGTGGGTCCGGTAAAATACCATGGTTTACCAGGATTGATTCTTGAGGTGAATGTAGACGATGGTAAAAGAATTATTTCAGCAGTATCGGTAACTCCCGGAGAGGTAGACGCTTTGCTGAGCAAACCATCGAAAGGGAAAAAAGTAACCCGCGAAG
>JANJXJ010000040.1 GCA_024709105.1 Lentimicrobium sp.
TGAAAAAGAGCTGTTTCTTGACGAAGCGGTGGACAAAGGTTATGTACTGTTCTTCGAACACGATCACTACACCGAATGCTGCACATTAGTGCGGACAGAGAAGGGGATAAAGGTGGATAAAGCAATGAAGCTGGAGGAGCTGTTATAAACCCCATGTTTCATTTTTTTTATGTTTTATCTGTGTCTACGGAAATTCTCAGAGAAATTATGATATTACTTTGAGCAGGGAGCCAATTATTAATGCAACCTGATTATTTATCTTCAATAATAATTCCTGAACAACCTATAATTGTGGGTGTTTAATACTATGAAGCTTTAATTTCATATTTTAGCAATCATTTATAAGTCAGTCACAAAAACATTTCCAGCCTTGTATAGGATAGAATCTAAAATTGACACAAAATCGGCGGAGTTCCGTTCGAATTTTGATGCCTACCAGCAACTGCTGGGGCAATACAGGCAGCGCATGGCCGAAACCATACATGGTGCACCCGATCAGGCTGTTAAGAAACACAAAGAACGCGGCAAACTGCTTGCCCGCGAGCGCATCGACCTGCTTGTTGATCCCAATACCCCTTTCCTTGAATTGTCAACCCTGGCTGCTTTTGGAATACACAACAATGAGTTCCCCTCGGCTGGAATTATTACAGGAATTGGCGTTATTCACGGGCGCGAAACCATGATTGTTGCCAACGATGCCACCATAAAAGGTGGAACTTATGTGCAGGAAACCATCAAAAAACATGTACGCGCCCAGGAAATTGCCATGGAAAACCACCTTCCCTGCGTGTATATGGTGGACTCTGGCGGTGTTTTCCTGCCTGAACAATCAAAGGTTTTTCCTGATAAATATGATTTCGGACGGTTTTTCTTCAATCAGGCTCGCATGTCGGCTGAGGGAATACCACAAATTGCCATTGTGATGGGCAGTTGTACTGCAGGTGGTGCTTACGTGCCGGCTATGAGCGATGAAACCATCATCGTGCGTAACCAGGGCACCATTTTTATTGGCGGGCCTCCATTGGTAAAAGCTGCAACCGGCGAAGAGGTCTCAGCCGAAGAGCTGGGTGGTGCCGAGGTTCATACTTCCATTTCGGGAGTAGCCGACCATATGGCCGAAAATGATCAACATGCCATACGCATCTGCCGCGACATTTTCAGAACCCTTAAATCAACCAACCGTCAGACACTTGATCTGCAACCTATTGAAGAACCATACTACAACCCCGAAGAGCTTTACGGAATAGCCCCATTGGACCTGCGCAAACCTGTTGACTCAAAAGAAATTATTGCCCGCATGGTTGATGGCAGCCGTTTTCATGAATTCAAAGCCCGGTATGCCCCTACCCTTACCACCGGTTTTGCACACATTATGGGCTTTCCGGTGGGCATATTGGCCAACAATGGTGTGCTTTTCGGCGAAACAGCACTCAAAGGTGCCCACTTTATTGAATTGTGTACTTCCCGAAAAGTTCCTATCCTGTTTTTACAAAACATCACAGGTTTTATTGTGGGACGGGAGTATGAACGCCGCGGAATTGCCCGGGACGGAGCCAAACTGGTTCATGCTGTTGCCAATGCCCGTGTTCCCAAATTTACTGTTGTTTTTGGCGGCTCTTTCGGTGCCGGAAATTATGCTATGGCCGGACGCGCTTACGAACCCAGACTTTTGTTTATGTGGCCCAATTCGAAAATTTCGGTGATGGGCGGTGAACAGGCTGCCGGAGTGCTTACCACTGTAAAAGAAGAACAGCTGAAAGCCAAAGGAAAAACATTTGCCGATGCCGAAAAAGAAGCACTGCGGCAATCCATTCTGAAAAAATACGAGGAAGAAGGCTCAGCCTATTACAGCACAGCCCGGCTTTGGGACGACGGAATTATTGATCCGGTTGATACCCGAAAGATCCTGGCAATGGGAATTTCGGCTTCCATGAACAAGCACTGGGAAGAGACAAAGTTTGGAGTATTCAGGATGTAAGAGGAGGTAAGAGGTAAGAGTCAGGAGGTAAGAAAAAATTTGTTAATCACTAATAAACAGGATATTATGGAAACAGGATTTAATCCTATAAGATCGTTTATGGATCTCGAAGTCTATCGTTTAGCACATAAACTTGCAATGGATATTTTTTGGATAAGTGCCGGATTCCCGGTTGAAGAAAGATACTCATTGACAGATCAAATCAGGCGATCATCGAGATCCGTTGCTGCCAATATTGCTGAAGGCTGGGGCAAGAGGAAATATCCGCTTTCTTTCAAAAAACAATTGGTAGATGCCAATGGGTCTCTTGAAGAAACAAAATCCTGGTTAATGTTTGCCCGTGACTGCAAGTACATTTCAAATGAACAATTTGATTCTCTTTTTCCAGAATATGAAACTTTAGGAGGCAAACTCTGGCGACTAGAAGAAAGATGGAAATAACATACCTTTTTCTCAACAGACGTCCTACTTCCTGCCTCTTGCTTCTTACTTCTTCATTCTAAAAAAAACAATCATGAAATTAAAATTCACCAGACTCGAAACCGAAATAACAAACCAAACAGCAACCATCTGGCTGAACAGGCCCGACATCCGCAACGCTTTTAACGAAGTGATGATTGGTGAACTGATCATGGCTTTTAAAGAAGTATCAGCTCTGGATGAAGTCAGGGTGATCTTACTAAGGGGACGAGGGAAGTCTTTTTGTGCAGGAGCCGACCTTAACTGGATGCGCGATGTTGCCAGCTACAGTTATGAACAGAACTATAAAGAAAGTCTGCAACTTTCAGACTGCTTCTACACTATTTACAACTGCCCTAAACCTACCATCGCGGTTGTGCATGGAGCAGCCATCGGCGGTGCCAATGGCTTGCTGGCAGCCTGCGACATGGCTGTTTGTGACGATGAAACCGTTTTTTCACTCTCAGAGGTAAAAATAGGCATTGTACCTGCCTGTATTTCACCTTATGTAATCAAGCGGGTTGGCGAATATGGCGCGCGCGAGCTGATGCTTACCGGAAAACGGATCAAAGGCAAAGAGGCTGAGCATTTCAGACTGGTTAATAAATCCCTGCATGAAAATGAACTCGAAAATTACCTTAACGATCTTATTGCCTTGCTTATGAGCAGCGGCCCCAAAGCCATGTCGCAATGCAAAACCCTTATAGATAAAGTTTCCAACGAAATTACACTTGAAGAAGCCCTGAGTTACACAGCCCGGATGATAGCCGAAATCCGTGCTTCAGAAGAAGGACAGGAAGGAATGGCTGCGTTTTTGGAGAAAAGAAAGGCGAAATGGAATTTCTAATTTCGAATTTCTAATTTCTAAAAAATAATAGAGATGAACAAAACTTATGATCTATTGGAGAGAACATCGGTGTTTGGCGAGAACGTTATTCGGTTTTGTCTTTCATTACCAAGAACAGTTGTTACAACTCCATTGATTTATCAACTCGTTAAGGCTGGTACGAGTGTTGGCGCAAACTATGCTGAAGCAGATAATGCTGAAAGCAGACCTGATTTCAGGCATAAGATTTCTATTTGCAGAAAAGAGTCAAAAGAATCTTATTTCTTTCTAAGAATGATAATTGCTGCAGTACCTGAAAAAGAATCAGAAGCTGGTATTTTGCAATTGGAAGCAAAGGAATTAAACTTGATATTCAACTCTATCTACCAGAAAACGAAAGACAAATGAAACTTTGCTAGTATAGCAAGCTTGACAAATAAACCCAATCTGGCCTTTTGTGGATTAGACTTTTGAAATTAGAAATTAGAAATTTAAAAAATGAGACTTCTCATAGCAAACAGGGGCGAAATTGCCCTCAGAGTTCAAAGAACAGCCCGTCGTATGGGCATTGCGACTATCGCTGTATATTCCCGTTACGACAGTGATGCACAGCATGTGCTTCAGGCTGATGAAGCGGTTCTGCTTCCCGGCGAAACCATTGCTGAAACTTACCTGAACATAGGGGCAATCATTGCAGCAGCAAAAAAAACCGGAGCTACTGCAATTCATCCCGGTTATGGTTTTCTTTCTGAAAACCCTTTATTTTCAGAAGCCTGCGAACGGGAAGGAATTACCTTCGTCGGTCCTTCGGCAGCATCGGTAAGAGCTATGGGCAACAAAATTGCTGCCCGCGAAATTGCTGTTAATCTCGGTGTTCCGGTTACCACAGGTATCACCGGGGATCCTGAGTTTTTACTTCAGAACCACAGCAAGGTCGGGTTTCCTATCCTTATAAAAGCCGCTGCCGGAGGCGGAGGAAAAGGAATGAGAATCGTGCGAAACAGTCACGAACTGGAGCAGGCCCTTGAAAATACATCGCGCGAAGCCCTCAATTATTTTGGGGATGGAACCGTTTATATTGAAAAGTTTATCGAAGGGCCACGCCACATCGAGGTGCAGGTTCTTGGCGATAAACATGGAAATATGGTTCATCTCTTTGAGCGTGAATGTTCAGCGCAGCGAAGACATCAGAAAATTGTAGAGGAGGCTCCCAGCCCGGCACTTACGCCTGAAGTCCGCGCAAACATGGGCAGTTCAGCTATTCAGCTTGCGTCATCCATCGGATATTTCAGCGCGGGAACCATTGAGTTTCTGGTTGACAAGGATTTGAATTACTATTTCCTGGAAATGAATACCCGCATTCAGGTTGAACACCCGGTAACTGAAATGACTACAGGTGTAGATCTTGTGGAAGAGCAGATTCGCATTGCCAGGGGAGAAAAACTAAGGCTCAGGCAGGAGGAACTCTCTCAGAAAGGCCATGCCATCGAATGCAGAATTTATGCTGAAGATCCTGAAAATAACTTTATGCCTTCTCCCGGCGATATAAAACTCTATCAGGAGCCTTACGGAAATCAAATCAGGGTCGACAGTATGGAAATTCCCGGCAAGGGAACCATTCACAGCTTTTTTGACCCCATGATCGGGAAACTCATTACCTGGGGAGAAACCCGCGAAGATGCCCGCACATTGATGATTGAAGCGCTCAGCCGGTTTGCCGTTCTGGGAATTCATACAAATATTGCATTTCTGTCGGGCATAATGCATCACCCGGCCTTTGTGGAAAATTCAATAACTACCAGATATATTGATGATCATCTCGATCAACTCACTGAGCATACCAATGCACTGAAAAAGAAAATTGATCCCAGAATTCCTCTGTTGGCCGGTTTTATGAAAAGCCTGAAAATAAAACAGGAAATCAATAACATCTGGCAAACTATTGGTTACTGGAGAAACATTCCTGAACCGAAGCTCTTACTTGACGGAATAGAATTTAAACCTGATTTTGTTTCAATTTCAGAAGATAATGTAAAATTCACCGAAAACGGGCTGACTTTTGAGGCCAAACTACGCGAAGAAAACGGGAAATCGTTACTTTCGTTTAATGGAATGAATTACAGTTTCTTTTCGGTGCCCGATGATAAAGGACGGCTGTTGATGAGTTTAAACGGATTTATATTTGTGTTTGAACGTGCTGATATGGCAGAACCTGAAAATGCCACGTTTTTCAGGGCTGCCGACCTGAACAATGACAACAGGAATATTGTTTCTCCTATGCCAGGCAAGGTACTCAAAATCAACATTTCGGAAGGAGAAGAAGTTAAAAAAGGACAAGTGCTGCTCGTGGTGGAAGCCATGAAAATGGAAAATAATGTGATGAGTCCGGCTGATGGCAAAATTGAGAAGCTGCTTGTGAACGAAGGCGATATGGTAGAGGGCAGTGCCTTATTGGTAAAACTCGAATAAGATTTCGTTCATTGGCTTTGAGATGCTGGTATTATTGTCTTATGACAGCCCAAATTACTAATCATCTTAATGGTATGGTAATCAAATAAATATCACAGAGAATGATCTGTTTGATATTTTGACTAAAAGCGAATTAAACAAACAAATCCACTGATTTTTAAAGGATTAGTGGTTTAAAAATAAAAAAATGGACTTTAACTTAAGCGAAGAGCACAGGATGATCAGGGAAACCGTGAGGCAGTTTGCCGAGCGGGAGATCAAACCCATTGCACGTGAACTCGACGAAAAAGAAGAATTTTCGGTTGAATTGACCCGAAAAATGGGTGAACTGGGATTATTTGGCATTTATCTCCCCGAAAAATATGGAGGGCAAGGCCTTGATTACTTAGCCTATATCATTGCGGTAGAGGAGATTGCAAGGGTTGATGGCTCACAGGCTGCCACGCTTGCAGCACATAACTCGCTGGGAGTCGGGCCTTTGTACTACTACGGTACTGAAGAACAAAAAATGAAATACCTGCCTCAGCTCTGCACTGGTAATGCATTGTGGGCATTTGGGCTCACCGAACCCGATGCCGGATCAGATTCACGGGGATCAAAAACCCGGGCAACCACCGAAAACGGCGAATGGGTAATAAACGGATCGAAAATTTTTATAACCAATGGTTCTGCCGACATTTCAATTGGGGCAACAGTTCAGGCTGTTACAGGTGAAAAACACGGTAAAAAAGAGTTCACCACCATACTCGTGGAGAAAGGAACACCGGGCTTTACCAGGCAAACCATGCATGGGAAAATGATGTGGAGGGCATCAGATACATCACAATTATTCTTCGATGATTGCAGAGTACCTGAGTCGAATGTTCTTGGAAAGGTGGGTGAAGGATCAAAAATAATGCTTTCAACCCTCGACTCTGGCCGCCTTTCAATTGCAGCCATGGGCCTGGGCTGCGCTCAGGGAGCATATGAAATGGCCCTTTCATATGCTCAGGAACGCAAACAATTCGGCCAGCCCATTTCCAAATTTCAGGCGGTGGCTTTTAAGCTCGCCGATATGGCTCTTAAAATTGAACTTGCCAGAAATCTGCTCTACAAGGCCTGTTGGCTTAAAGATACAGGACAAGCCTTTGCCAAAGAATCTGCCATGGCCAAGCTTTACTGCTCCGAAATTGCCCGCGAAGTTGCCGACGAAGCCGTACAGATACATGGAGGCTATGGCCTGATGAAAGACTATGACATTGAAAGGTTCTACCGCGATCAGAGACTGCTTCAAATTGGCGAAGGCACCTCAGAAATTCAGCGCTTGGTCATCTCGAGATACATTGGTTGCTGATTAGGACAAGGAGACACGGAGAAGGACGGGTGACAAGGAGAATTTTGACCGCGTGAAAAATTAAAAAATCTGATATGAAAATAAACAGTTACCGTGAATTAAGAGTATATCAGGCGGCGATTGAGGCAGCAATGAAAATATTTGAGCTCACCAAAACTTTTCCAAAGGAAGAAATATATTCAATGACTGATCAGATGCGCCGATCATCAAGAAGTGTTTGTTCAAACATTGGTGAAGCCTGGAGAAAACGGAGATACAAGGCAGCTTTCATTGCAAAATTGAATGACTCAGAAACTGAAGCTACTGAAACACAGGTTTGGCTTGAATTGGCATTTCGCTCAGGTTATATTTCCCAGGAATTAAATGATGAGTTGTTCGCTGAATATGAATCCATTATAGCCCAACTTGTGGTCATGATCAATCAACCTGAAAAATGGATTATCAGTCCCCGGAAATAAATAACTTCCCCTAATCCCCTTGTCCCCCAGTCCCCCGGTCCCCAATACCCTTTTTCACATGATAAAAAACGGAAGTATCAAATTAACAGAAAGTCCCCGCGATGCTCAGCAGGGCTTAAATCAGATTATAGCTCCTGAAAAAAGGGCAGCTTACATTAATGCTTTGCTCAGGGCAGGATTTGATGTGCTGGATTTCGGTAGTTTTGTTTCCCCTAAGGCTGTCCCACAAATGGCTCAGCAGGATAAAGTGCTTGAACTTGTTGATAAATCTGGCAGCAGCACCAAACTCATGGCTATTGTTGGCAACCTTAGAGGTGGCATTGAGGCTGTTTCTTACGAAAAAGTTGATATTCTGGGATTTCCTTTTTCAGTGTCTGAAACCTTTCTTAGGAGGAACATCAATTCAGATAACCAGGAAGCACTCAATACCATTGATAAGCTTATGCCCTTGTGCTCTGAATCAGGGAAAGCCCTCAGAATTTTCATGAGCATGGCTTATGGTAATCCATACGGCGACCCATGGAATGTGCAGCTGCTTTGCGATTGTATAGCTCAATTGGCCGAAAAGGGGATAACCGTAATCACACTGGCAGACACCATTGGTATAGCCAGCCCTGAGCAGATTGGCGAGGTTTATGCAGCTCTTACACACCATTTCCCGGAACATGAATTTGGCTTACATATACATACCCGTAAGCACGAATGGAAAGCAAAACTTGAAGCTGCATGGAGTGCCGGATGCCGCTGGTACGAAGGTGTTCTTAACGGAACCGGAGGTTGCCCAATGACCGGTTATGAACTGGTAGGCAACCTCAATACCCTGAACCTGCTCGATTTTCTTGAAGAAAAAAATGCTGTTCATCATATTGACCGCGAGGCATTGTCGAGGGCTATTCAAACAGGTTATTAAATCATTTTTCCATATCTTAGCATTCACGAACTAAACAATTATTTATGAACAAGGTTGTTAAAAATGCCACAGAAGCCATTGCTGGGATTTCAGATGGTATGACACTAATGGTGGGCGGATTCGGGCTCAGCGGAATTCCCGAGAATTGCATTACTGCTTTGGTGGAAAGTGGAGTTAAAAACCTTACCTGCATTTCGAATAATGCCGGTGTTGACGATTTTGGGCTGGGTTTGTTGTTACAGAAACGACAAATCAGGAAAATGATTTCGTCATATGTTGGCGAAAACGCTGAGTTCGAAAGACAACTGCTTAGTGGCGAACTTGAAGTAGAACTTAATCCTCAGGGCACACTTGCAGAAAGATGTCGTGCCGGAGGTGCCGGAATTCCAGCATTCTTTGTCCCGGCAGGATATGGGACTGAGGTAGCAGAAGGAAAAGAAGTGCGCATTTACAATGGCAAACCTCACCTGCTTGAACTTGCCCTCACCGCCGATTTTGCCATTGTAAAAGCATGGAAAGGCGATACTCATGGCAACCTGATTTACAGGAATACAGCCAATAACTTTAACCAGGCAATGGCAATGGCAGGAAAAATTACCATTGCAGAGGTTGAAGAACTGGTTCCGGCCGGCGAACTCGATCCCAACCAGATTCATACTCCCGGAATTTTTGTGCAAAGGATTTTTCAGGGAAAGGATTATGAGAAGAGGATTGAGCGGTTGACGGAAAG
>JANJXJ010000056.1 GCA_024709105.1 Lentimicrobium sp.
TGCCACCACAAAAACTTGCGCCTGTAATGTTCACCCGACTGATACTCGACGGAGTGGCTGCCTTCAAATTTCTTGCTGATGGCGGTTTTGCCGATTTTTGGGCGGTGGTGCGTGCACACATGAGTTTTTACCGGAGATACAACATACACCGTAGAAAAAGAGCCGCCATAAGTCACCGGCATGTAGGGTGCATCTATAAAAGAAACATTGTGATTGACCACTTTTTATTAGGCAGAAAAAAGTTCTCGGAACTGCCTCAAAAATTCTTCTCCTGCTGATGGCGTGGTTTTACCTTATTCTGGCCGGATTACTCGAAACTGTATGGGTAGTTTCTATGAAATATTCCGAAGGTTTTTCACGTTTCTGGCCTTCATTTGCAACTATTGTGGCAATGGCCATAAGTGTATATTTCCTGTCTTTAGCCATGAAAACACTACCACTGGGCACTTCGTATGCAGTTTGGACAGCCATAGGAACCCTGGGCGCTGTAATTTATGGCATGTTAATACTCGGTGAAACAAAAAGTTTTATGAAATTCATATTTCTCGCTATGATTGTAGGAGGGATTGCAGGACTAAAAACACTGTCAGCCAGAGAATCAGCTGCCAAGAAGACTGAGCAAAGCCAACCGGTACGACCCGAAACCGAATCCGGCGATCACCCCCCGGCAAACTCCAGATAAATAGGAAATGTGCCTGAATTCCTCCCGGGTCCATACGTTACTCATATGCACTTCAATAACAGGAGATTGAATGGCTTTTACAGCATCGCCAATAGCAACAGAGGTATGTGTATAGGCTCCGGCATTCAGGATGATACCCGCTGCCGAAAAACCAGCTTCATGTAATTTATTGATCAGCTCCCCTTCCACATTACTTTGAAAATAGTGCAGTTGCACCTGAGGAAACTCCGCCTGCAAAGCCGGAATAAAATCACTGAAGCTTTCGGTACCATAAATCTCCGGTTGTCGTTTCCCGGTTAAGTTAAGATTGGGCCCGTTGATGATGTATATGTCTGGCTTATTTTGCATTTATGCTGGTTTTGTTAATTATTTTCTGACAAAAACAGTTTTTGAAACCTCTTCCGGAATTGATGGAAAAAGCCCGTAGATCGTAAGCTCTTCGGTTTTGCGATCGTAGCTGATTTTATGAGTACTTCGCACCCCATCAGGGAATTCCTCAGGAATAAAAAGCAGCAATTCGTCCGCTTTATCCAGCCTGTACCTCAACTCTTCAATGTCTGCCCCTTCCACTTTTTTAAAAAAAGCACGGTTCTGACTCCTGAATTCAATCTCCACCCTGAAAGAATTTCCGGTTTTCTCTATCCAGGTGTCCTGAATGCTGAATTCATCAGGAAAATCATCCTTGTTACAGGCATGGGCAACCGGTAAAAGCAAAAGCAGTAAAAAGAGTCTGAGAAAATTCATAGAGAGATAATGGTTACTGGAAACAAAAATACCTATTTTCAGTGTTTCTGCTTATATATTTTTCAGGAACCATCGAATTTACCAATTTCACTGGATCAGTAGCTTTGTGATACCGGCAAACCAACTTAATTCCTTTCATCTTGTATATCAATGTTTTAATAGTATTTACAATTACAATCTCTTATTACTGAAAGTATCGAAAGTTAAGAAATTATTAAAAAACAAGGATTATCAAAAAATTAAAACATTACCTTTGCAGCGATTTCCAATTGGGGTGCCTTAAAACAACGGGCTGAGATCATACTCATTGAACCTGCTCCGGGTAATGCCGGCGAAGGGATTGTAGAGAAAACTAGAATGCGGAGGGTTAACGACCCTATTCAACCTTCCGGGGTTTAATCTAAAAAAAATCACATTTATGAAATTCAAACTGCTGCCGGTTATTCTGGCACTGCTGCCATTTTTCACGATGGCTCAATTTACAATCAAAGGCAGGGTAATTGACGAACAAACTGCTGTTCCGCTGCAGGGTGCACACATCAGTTTTAACGGGAGGCTGGTCAAGACAACATCTGATGAAAAAGGAATGTTCGTTATAAAGAATGTCAAACCCGGCAATCACAAGCTGAAGGTTTCCTATATGGGCTACAAAACCTGGGAAGCCAGTTTCGGCATTGAAAGCGACCGCACCATGCTGATATCCATGGAAAGTACCAGCATATTAGCTGAAGAAACCATTATCTCGGCAACCCGTGCCGGAGAAAAAACTCCGGTAGCTTTCCAAAACCTCAGCGGTGAAGAGATAAATCGCAAAAACCAGGGCCGCGATATCCCCTTTCTGCTCGAGCAGATGCCTGCAACTGTTGTAACATCTGATGCCGGAGCCGGAGTAGGTTACACCGGAATCCGCATCAGGGGAACCGACATGAACCGGATAAACATAACGGTTAATGGAATTCCGCTGAACGACGCCGAGTCGCACAGTGTATTCTGGGTAAATATGCCAGATTTCGCTTCTTCGGTTGGCAGCCTGCAGGTTCAGCGGGGAGTGGGAACCAGCACCAACGGAGCCGCTGCTTTTGGCGCAAGCATTAATCTGCAAACCGAAACACCATCACCAGAGTCATATGCCGAAATAAGCAGCAATGCCGGATCATTCAACACTTTTCGGAATACTTTGCAGGTGGGCTCAGGACTCATCGGCGGCAAATGGGCTTTTGATGCGCGCTTGTCCAAATTAAACTCCGATGGTTTTATTGACCGGGCCTTTTCAGACCTGAAGTCATTTTACGTTTCGGGTGGGTATTACGGAAACAATACCATATTAAAAGTCAATATCTTTTCAGGTTACGAAAAAACCTATCAGGCCTGGGACGGAATTCCTTCGTATATTCTTGCTGAGAACCGGACATACAATGGCATTGGCATGTACACCGATAACAAAGGCGAAACCAGATTTTATGACAACGAAACCGACAATTATCAGCAGGATCATTACCAGATGTTGTTTTCGCAAAGGTTTTCAGCCCACATAACCGGAAACTTTGCCCTGCATTATACCAAAGGTTTTGGCTATTACGAGCAATACAAGGATTACGACAACCTCAGCAATTATCTGATTGATCCTGTGATTATCAACGATTCAGTAAGCATCAGCCAAACCGACCTTATCCGCCGGAAGTACCTCGACAATAATTTTTACGGCTTTACATGGTCGGTGAATTATGAGAAAGATAAACTGAATATAGTGGCAGGTGGCTCGGGCAATCGCTACGAGGGCTTGCATTACGGCGAGGTTATATGGGCTGAGTTTGCGCAAACTGCAGGTTTGAATCACAGGTGGTACGAAGGTACCGGTGACAAGCAGGATTTGAATTTCTTTGTAAAAACAAATTATGCCATTCTCAAACAACTTAATCTTTATGCCGATCTCCAGGTGAGAAGCATAAATTATGAAATTGATGGTATTGATGACGACTTAAGAGATATTGCCCAAAAGCACGATTTTCTGTTTTTTAACCCCAAAGCAGGTTTACATTACACTCTCAACAACAGAAACAGCTTGTATTTCGGTTTTGCGATGGCAAACCGGGAGCCGAATCGCAGCAATTACACCGACTCCGATCCTTCAAAACCAGCTCCCGTTGCCGAAACCCTTTTCGACTATGAATTAGGTTACAACTTCAGAACAGAAAACATCAATGCTTCGGCCAACCTTTATTACATGAAGTACCGCGATCAACTGGTATTAACGGGACAGATCAACGATGTAGGTGCGGCCATTATGAGCAATGTGCCAGACTCCTATCGCAGAGGGATTGAACTCAGCGGCGACTTTAAACTCAGCAAAAGCTTCAGAGCCAACGCAAACCTCACATTGAGCAGCAATAAAATAGAAAACTTCACCGAATTTATTGATGACTGGGACAACTGGGGCACACAGCTTGAAAACCAACTCGGCACCACCGATATTTCGTTTTCCCCTGCAACCATTGCTGGTGGCTCATTAACATGGAATTTTGTCAAAGGTCTGGATGCCAGTCTTAATGGAAAATATGTTTCCAGACAGTACGTTGACAATACTTCATCAGCTGAAAGAAGCCTTGACCCATATTTTGTAAGCAACTTCAGATTAAGTTACACAGTTCAGCCCGGATTTTTGCGCGAACTTCAGCTAAGTTTTAATATAAACAACCTGTTCAATACAGAGTATGAAACCAATGCCTGGGTATACAGATACCGCAGCGAAGGGCAATTTGCCGTTTATGACGGATATTTCCCCCAGGCAGGAATTAACTTTATGGCAGGGCTGAATATAAAATTCTGATATAATCTTTTAAAAAGAAAGCCGGCCAATCCGGCTTTTTTTTTGTTAGCTACCTGCAAATATTTAGAACCAGTCTAAATTTCCTTACTTTGACAATGTGATTATTTAAATATTTATTTTTATGCATCTGATTTGCAAGTCAAATGTATCGGACAGTGTTTGCAGTTTTTCTTTCGTTCCTGGTCTTGCTTCAAACGCTGAACCAAACAGGAATTTTGCTGACTTTTAAGCTCAGACAGGAATTTATTGCAAAAAACTTATGCGTTCAGCGCGATAAAAAAGTAAATTCCTGTAATGGAAAGTGTCATCTGAAAAAAGAACTGAAAAAGTCCGCAGAACAAGAAAGTGAAACGTCGAAACCATATCCGGCAAAAACCAAAACAGAAACATTTGACTCACCTTTTCTGAATAATTTATGTTCGTTTGTATTCTATTCCTTTTCTTTAAAGAATAAAAGGCTGAATGAACCTGCCTTAACATTTATTTCAACTTATATAGCCGATATTTTCATCCCGCCTGATCACTCTGATGATGTAATTTTTGTTGCATAACTGCAACCCGGGTAAATAATTATCTTATTTCCAACTGATTTTGTGGAATCAAATCTCTTTGCATAGCCGAAAAAACAGCTGTGCTGGTGGCTGATTTCACAAAACACAAACACATTTTTATGAAATTCAATTTACAAACACTTCTCATTGTACTATTACTGACTTTTGGTTTTCAGCTTCATGCCCAACGTTTTAAATTGGTTGACTTACATTCGGGACAGCCTATTGATGGAGCTACATTCAAATACGGAGACATATCCGGAATCAGTGACCAAAAGGGCTTTATTTCAATAACATTTATCGAAAAAGTTTCGATGGAGATTTCGCACCTGAATTATGGAAGCTGGAGTTTGTCGCCCGAAGAAGTAAAAACAGCACTCAAAAGTAGCATCATCTATCGTGAGCAAATCAGTTTGAATCTGTTGCCGGTTACAGTGGTTGCCATCCATAGTAACCCGGGCAATAAAGCGGTGCTGTCGTTAAACTCGCGCGACAGACTTTCACACGACGGAGCAGATATACTCAATAGCATTGAAGGATTCAGCTCAATCCGAAAAAGTGCTTCTTACGGTTTCGATCCGGTTTTCAGAGGTTTCAAAAATGAGCAACTCAACATCATCATCAACGGGGCGCAAACGGCAACAGCCGCTTGTCCCAACCGAATGGATCCGCCTTCCAGCCAGGTTGCCCCAAATATGATCAGCCATATAGAAGTGCAAAAAGGCCCTCATTCTCTTAGGTATGGCAACTCATTTGGTGCTACTGTAAATTACATCCCGGTTGCACCCAGATTTGGCGACAAAGCAGATGTATATGGTAGAATAACAGGAAGTTATGAAACCAATGGCGAAATCATCAGAAACGAAGGGGTGGTTGGCATCAGCGGCAAAAAGTATGACCTGAGTCTTTTTGGATCTTTCGGAAAAGGATCCGATTACAAGGATGGCGATGCTAATTCCATCCCTGCAAGATTCTCGCGCAGCAGTGCAGGCATCAATCTGGGATTAAAACTAACTGACAAACAATTCATTAATGCTTCTGCTACCCGAAATTTTGCAAGAGATACCGATTTCCCTGCTTTACCAATGGACTTGAGAAGCGATGATACCTGGCTATTTAATGTCAGACATGAAGCAAACCTTTCGGGAACTTTGCTTAAGTCATGGAAATCGGCGGCATATGCCACCATAGTGGACCATAAAATGGACAACTTGCTCAAAAATCTGAATCCCAGAATAATGAACGCCAGCACTCCGGCAAAAACATCAACCTGGGGTGCAAGAACCGAAGGGCACTGGAGTGCGCAAAACTTCTCATTGTATGCCGGTGGAGATTTCAGAATAGAAAACTCTCAGGGCGAACGAACCCGCGAATTTATAGCCGGTCCGAATGCAGGAAAAATATTCTACGATAATGTATGGCAAAATGGAACCATTTCGCGCAGCGGATTATTCGCCGAATTCAAGAAGAATTATCAGGCTGTTACAGCAATCCTTTCCGGAAGGCTGGAACTGAATCAGTCAGGAATCGGAGACGGTGCCAGTGAATTTATTAATAACTATGGCGAAACCAGCGAAACACAAGTAAATCCGGCGCTGAGCCTTGGTGCTGTTACCCTGTCGCAAAACGGCTATTCTGCCGGCCTTTGGCTTGGAACTGCCCGCCGCAGCGGAAGTATGACAGAACGTTTTATCAACTACTTTCCTGTTGGCCAGGATGCTTATGAATTACTTGGGAACCCGCTTATCAAACCCGAAACAAACAATCAGGCCGATCTTAATCTGAGTTACAAATCACCTAAAACCATTATCTCTGCCGATATTTTTGCTTCTCTGGTAAATGATTACATTTCTGCAGTGATTGACACCAGTCTCAAGCCCAGGCTGATGGGCCCTGGTGTGCGCAGGTTTGTGAATATAAAAAGTGCTTTCAGAACAGGTTTTGAGCTTAGCTGGAAACAAACCATCATGAGTGTTATGCAACAGAAAGTTGCAATTGCCTATACTTACGGTCAGAATACTGTAACCGATGAACCTCTTCCCGAAATAGCTCCCATGGAGTTCAGGTATTCACTCACCGGAGCTTTTTTCAAAGAAAAACTTCGGCCATCTCTTCACCTGAGACATACACTCGAGCAAAACCGGGTCTCATCTGAATTCGGTGAATCAAAAACTCCGGGATTTACTTTGCTTGATGTGAATCTTTATTGGCAAATCACAAAAATCATTAGCGCAGGTGCAGGAGTTACCAATTTGTTTGACGTTGCTTATTACGAGCATCTGAATCGTCCGATTGGGGGAACACCGCCTAAACCCATCTATGCACCCGGAAGGAGCATTTTTGTTTCACTTTCAGTTGATCTGTATTAGGTTATACTGTTATTTCAATGCCTCCAGAACGTCACGAAGAAGTAAATCAAAATTCATATCGTTCGTTTTCTTTGGAGAATACCCGAGTACAACAACAGCCAGATCCTCATCGGGCAGCATAAAAATCCGCTGCCCGTTGTGGCCCCGGCACATAAACATATTTGCCGGCGCCGAAGGCAGCGACTGATCTGCATTCAACCAAAATGATGCCCCGTAAGCGCCTTTGCTGTCGGGCACTTCAGTTACTGTATAATCCACCCAGCCTTCAGGCAGTATTTGTTCACCGGCAAATTTACCATCCCTCAAATACAACAGAGCAAAACGGGCATAATCACGTGTGGTGGCATAAATATATGACGAACCTACCTGTGTTCCGGAAGCATCAACCTCAAAAACGGCTGAACTCATTCCCAGTTTATTAAATAGCTCATCATATGCAAAACGGTAATAAATATCGTCTCCATCCAGGGTAGTGCGCATGATTTTGTTAATGATATTGGTTGACCCTGAGGAATAATACCACTTCTCCCCTACCGGATCCTGCAAAGACATGGATGCAGCAAAACCACCGAAGTCTGACTCTCGGTGCAGCATCAGGGTAACGTCTGACCTGTTTCCATAATCTTCGTTCCAGGCCAATCCGCTTTGCATACGCAATAAATCGTTAATGGTTATACTGCTGCGGTCGTCATTTTGCCATTCAGGCAGGTTTGCCGGAGCATCAATATCCCACAATCCTTTCTTTACCATAATACCTGAAAGTGCATTGGTAAAACTTTTTGCCATTGACCAGGACAATAAACGGGTTTTATCGTTTATTCCCGGTTTGTAAGCTTCAATGACAGGAACACCTTTATACATGACCAGAAACGAAAACGCATGTCCCCCATAAGCATCCTTGCCTATGATTTTATCGGCAACCGCTTCAAGTTTTGTGCGATCCGGGAGCAGCAGGGTATCCGGCAACATATTTCCCAAAGGCCAGGGAATGGTATCCAGCCAAGAATTATCAGTAAAACCGACTCCTGATTTTTGGTTCATCAGATCTTCAACAGATTGGTTACGCACCAACGTGCACCCGAAACCATGCCTGTATACAGCAACCGATTTTCCCCACAAAAATTTACTGGTGACCGTTTTATTCTCAAAATCAACCGTATTCTTTGTGTATTTGATAAAAGAAAAATTAATATCCAGCTTTTCAACCTCGCTTTGTGTTCTGCCTGAAATAAAAACAGCAGAAGCGAGATTCTTGGCCGCATAGCCAGTGATGATGGGAAGCAGTGAATTCAGGTAAATACCTGCCCCGGCTAATGCTGTAACCAGCAGTATCAGGACACCATAAATAATTTTTCTTTTCATCCGGGATTGTTTTTTTGTTTAGAAAACCAGCCAATAAATGGCAAAAAAGCCACTTTCAATGCAGAAATCAAAAAGCACACGCTCCAGCATTTACACAAAAGTAACAAAAACAACTTCAAACAAAAAATACCTGAAAGAAAATCAGATTCTCATTTATAAGTGTTGTTTACTTTTTATTTACTCAACTTAACAGAAATCCCCAACTTGAAATTTAATTCATTAACGTTGCTGTTAATGAGATTGTAATCCATCATTGCATTCAGGCCGACCTTGTCATTTAACCAATATGTAGCACCTATTGCAGGCTTTAGAAGAAAATCGTAATCATCATATGGGTTATTGGGGACACCATCATAAAAATTTTTAGTTCTGTAATACAGCAATCCTGTGTTAAGTTGAACAAAAGGCATAAGTTGTTTAGAACCAAAATATTTCCTCAGAACAACACCGGTCTCCAGCTGGGATGTAATATTTTTTGAGGCCAGATCAGAGGACGAATTATTCGACATTTTATATTGTGAATGCTCAAAATCAATTACATACCCAATACCGAGATTATTCCCAACAAAATAAAGTCCATGATTTTCTACATTAAACCCAAGTCCTTTGTACGATCCGCTTTTCGTAGCCTGAAATTTCAAATTACCCTGAATACCAGCAACAAAATCGCCTTTTATCAGCTGAGCAGATGTTTCTGATGTAATAAACAAGCCAAGAATGGCACATAATAAAAGATTTTTCATAAATGTGGTTTTTAGTTTTGTTATGCAAAAATAATAGCACTTTATCGCCTTCAGTTGTTAATGAAATACAATTAACCCCAATATATGTTAATTAACCAATTTTAATCCAAAAGAATTAGCTTTGAGAAAATGGGTTACAAATCAGGCAAATGCTACTTTTTGCTAACCTTTGATACTAACAGAAACCCTAGCCATGCCATGGGGAGATATGCTAAACCAAGATCAGCGATTGTAAACCAGACAGGAGAAGGCAGCATAAAGACTGACATAATCCCACCCGCAAGAAACATAACACCAATAACCTGAGCAAAGATAAATTTATGGTTGACGGCTATAAGAGCAGCTAAAAATGCTCCGATTAAAGTTCCGATTGCATGAGCCAGGAAAGGCATGATAAAGTGTTCCGGACCAAACAGATGCATTGAGGTTTTCAAACTTTCTGCACTTGAAAGGTCAACGCCGTCCGGCGGCGGGATAACTGAACCACTTATCATTATAATGCTCATGTTGACGAGGCTTCCTGCTGCAAATCCAAGTACAACGGCAAGTATGTTTCTTAAAACTGTTTTCATTTCCAGCTTATTCAAAATCAAAGAATGCACAAATATAACAATAACAATTTGAAATAAACTATTGCTGAAATGATTCTGATATAAGAACTTCATTTGAGGAGTTGCCCAAAATCATTACCTTTGCACTCCTTTTAAACAAGCATGTCGAACATAAGCATCAAAAACAAGCGGGCAGGTTTTGAATACTTCCTCACCGAAGAATTCACAGCAGGGATTGTTCTTACCGGAACCGAAATAAAATCGGTACGAGAAGGTAAAGCCAATCTCACCGACTCATATTGTGCATTTGAAGGTGATGAGCTTTATGTGAAGAATATGCACATCAGCGAGTACAAGTACGGCACTTATTCCAACCATGACCCTAAACGAGACCGCAAACTTTTACTCAACCGGCGTGAATTAAGAAAGATTATTGCAAAAACCCGTGAAAAAGGGCTGACCATAGTGCCAACACTTCTGTTTATCAACGACAAAGGTCTTGCCAAATTGAATATTGCCATTGCAAAAGGCAAAAAGTTGTACGACAAACGCGAGTCACTCAAAACCAAGGACACCAAACGCGAAATAGAAAGGCATAAAGATTATTAGAAACCAGCCGCATCAGAATGCCAGATGCATAACCCCTCAACGCTGTTTACAATTACAAAAAATCATCATCATTACGTTTCTTTCCCTTGCCTTGTGAATATATAATCGCTATCTTTGAGCAACATTATTTGTAAGCTCAATATGAAAAAATCACTATTACTGGCAGTCTTATTCCTGGCTGTAACCAACTTTATTTCCCTTTCACTCA
The DNA here is from genome assembly GCA_024709105.1 of Lentimicrobium sp. Classification (GTDB taxonomy): domain Bacteria; phylum Bacteroidota; class Bacteroidia; order Bacteroidales; family Lentimicrobiaceae; genus Lentimicrobium. Next base: position 10,647 of record JANJXJ010000056.1, read on the forward strand.
AAGGGCAGACCACTGCTGCAACTTCCAAAAAAACCGATGGTATAAGATGGATAAGCTTTGAAGAAGCCATAGCCCTGAACAAAAAAAAGCCAAAAATGATTTTTATTGACTTTTATACCGACTGGTGTGGCTGGTGTAAAAAAATGGATGCAGAAACTTTTGCGGACAAAGAAATCATTTCATACATCAATAAAAAATATTACGCAGTAAAATTTAATGCCGAGCAAACTGAACCAGTTATCTTTAAGGACCAGGAATTTGTCAACCCAAACCCGGGCAAAGCCAGGTCAACCCACAAGCTTACATTGGCTCTTTTAAAAAATGAAAAGCTTTACCCGTCCTATGTAATCCTCGACAAAAACAGTGACTGGACATATAAGCTCAAAGGTTACAAATCTGCCACTGATTTGCTGCCTATTCTCCGTTATTATGGAGATGAAGAATACAAAACATTAACCTGGGGTGAGTATCTTCAAAAGAAACAGCAACCATGATACCTGAAACATTTTCAGCTTTACGTGCCGAAGAGGACAGCTCAGGACGGGTAACACCAGCTGCAAAACAAGTCCCCTTGTCGGAATTGCCTGAAAATGAAATTCTTATCAAGGTCCATTATACTTCGCTCAATTACAAGGATGCTTTATCAGCTACCGGCCACCGGGGCATAACCCGCAGATACCCTCATACTCCGGGCATTGATTCATGCGGAACTGTGGTTTATTCGGCAAATCCGGCATTCAAAAAAGGGGACGAAGTGCTTGCCTGTGCCTACGACCTGGGCATGAATACTGCAGGTGGATTTGGGCAATATATTCGTGTTCCTTCTGAATGGGTTATGCCATTGCCTGAAGGAATGAGTTTCAGGGAGAGTATGATGCTTGGGACAGCTGGATTTACGGCTGCTCTGGCGTTGCACCAAATGGAGGTAATGGGGCAAAATCCTGACCTGGGGCCGGTTTTAATTACCGGAGCTGGAGGAGGACTGGGAAGCCTGGCAGTGAATTTATTGTCACAGTCAGGATATAATGTCATTGCTGCTTCTGGCAAAACCGATGAAGATGAGTATTTCAAGGCACTTGGCGCTCACAAAATAATTGACCGCAGCCAGGTTGATGACCAAAGTGGCAAACCACTATTAAGGCCTGCATTCGCCGGAGTAATTGACAGTGTTGGTGGAAATATTCTTTCAACCGCTATTAAATCATGCTTCAAGCATGGCAATGTTGCTGTGTGCGGAAATGCATTATCTCCAGAGTTCAATATCAGTGTTTTCCCTTTTATCCTTAATGGAGTAAATTTACTGGGTATTGAATCAGCCACTTGTCCCATGCCCTTACGTAAATTGGTTTGGCAAAAACTTGCCGGAGAATGGAAACCCGGAAAACTAGAACTGATCAGCAAAGAAATTAACCTGAATGAACTTCCCGAATACATCCACCTGATTCTGAAAGGCAAAATCAGGGGAAGGGTATTTGTTAATATGGAAGACTGAAGACCGAACTTACTGTTCTAAAAAATAAGGCCATGAAAACTTTAAAAGCATTCACATTGCTGATTGCCATTGTGCTATCGGCATGTACTCAGCAAGAGAAAAAAGTTTGTGACCCTTCAGCCGAAATGGCCGAAATCAAACTCACTCTTAAAAAGTACATCATTGCCAACGAAGCCCGCAATATTTCACTTATCTCCGAATTGTGGGCCACAGACACTGCTGTGTTGAGCATCGGCACCGAGGAAAAAGACGTTTTACGGGGCTCCGAAGCCGTTATTGAAAAGTTTAAGGAGCAATTCAAATGGTTTGAAGACACCTACATCTCGGCCAGGGATATTGACATTTATGTACATCCCGCCTGCGAAACAGCCTGGTTCTCACAAGTATTGCAATACAATTATATTGAAGGCGAAAAAGCGCATGAACACAGCAACCTAAGATTTACCGGGTTTCTTGAAAAAAGAGACGGTAAATGGGTAATCATGCACACCCATCTTTCATCTCCTGAGAAAAGGTAATTTCAAAACAAGAAAAATACCGGCCAAAGGTTTGACCGGTTTTCAATTTGAAACAGCAGAAATACTGATTTAAATCAGTGTTTGTGCCCACTGTGGTCGTGTTGCTGGTCTTCCGGTTTTTTACAGCAGTCAGGAAGATTGTTATAGGCCTCTTTATTGGCAGGTACATCATCGGCATCATAACCAACATCCGAAATGGCCTTTCTTATTTTTTCCGGCGTGGTTTTGCCTGATTTATAGACTACCTTAACAATATCGGTTTCAAGGTCGAGTTCAGCTTCAACAATCCCTTTTTCAAATGCAAGCGCTTTTTCAATGGTTTCTTTACACATGCTGCATTGTGATGAAACCTTAATGCTAAGTTCTTCTTTAGTTGCTTTTTGAGCATTCACATCAGCGAATGCCATAATTGCAAAAAGTGTGATGAAAATTTTGAGTGTTTTCATTTTCTTTGTTTCGTTTGATTATTATTTAATTGAATACCTGATTCCGGCATAGAAGAGTCTTCCCATCAACGGGCCCCAGATCATACCGGCATCAAAACCAGTTTCAAAAGGACTTTCGGGCTGTAAAACCGGATGATGCTGCATGAAATTTGTCAGATTTTCCACACCCAGATACGCATCCCATTTCTTAAACTTCCTGGTAATCTGTGAATGTATGGTGAAATATCCCGGAGAATACTCACCATAGCCGGCATGTTCAAGATGTGGCACACCCAATGGAAGCCTTGCCCGGCCGTTGTATTGCGAGGTGAAGTCAAATTTCCACTTCTCGAACCTTGTAGCATACGACATGGTAAACAAACCTTTATGCCGGCTAACCAAAGGCCGTTCACGCAATTCCCCGGCAGTTGTTACCCTTACATCATTGAGCCTGTATGCTGCAGTAATATCAAATCCCTCAAATACACCCATGTCAGCATTTATCTGAAAACTATTGGAATACGATTTCCCGTTAAGGTTGTAGATGAGAATTCTGTCGTAACCCTGATCAAGGTCAATGATCAGTTGATTCTGGAAATCTGTCCTGTAATAATCAGCAGAAAGTACAAGATTTCTTTTTTCACTCAATGCAATCGTCTGTGTCAGGTTAACACCGAGATTCCAGGCTTCTTCCATTTTAAAGTCTTCAACAAAAACCAATTGTCTGGCACTCACAAGCATTCCTGAATTTTCGGCAAGCACCGAAGCGCTGCGGTAACCTTTACCAGCCGATCCGCGCAGCACAGTATTTTCAAACAGATTTACCTTAAAATGAAATCGGGGAGTAACAAAAGTTCCAAATTTATTGTGGTGATCCATCCTGATTCCGGCAATGATATTGAGTTTTTCTCCGGGCGAATAAGTATACTGCGCGAAAACACCTGGCACAGATTCTATTCTGTCGAACGTAGTATCAGCAAATGATTCCCGATAATCATCGTACATAAAACTGACACCTGCATTATAAATATGGTTTTCATTTCCGATTTGTGACTGAAAGATGGCATTCCCATAAAATCCCAACTGCCGCGCATTGTATTCATTACGGCCGAACACCGATTCCTGTTCATGATATAAACCGCTGAATATCAATCCAAGGCTTGTATTTGGAATTGAATTAAAAACGAAACCTGTTTTATCGTAAAGTTGCGCTCTCCTGGTTTTGATATTTACCACATAATTACCATTATTTATGGCATCACTGCTGCTGAGTTTGGTCAATTGTCCGCTCTCGCGTTCATCTATCAGAAAATTAAACCCAAACTTCGACTCTGTAACTCCGTGCTTTTCGTAGCTCCAGCGATTGGAAATATTAAATTGCCTGGAAAGGGGCTGATCAAGAAATCCGTCCTTGTTCATATCAATTCGGCCGAGGTGAGTTGAAGCATGAGCAAGCACCAGGGTACTCAAAACATCATCTTTTAATACTTTGGATGCATGAGCATTGGCTTCGAGCCTTCCTTCATGGCTGGCATAAAGGTTCAGGAAAAATTTCTCGCTGTTCCACGGTTTTCTCAGCTCGGCATTAATTTGTCCGGTAGTTGACTCATATCCATTAACTACAGATGAAGTACCTTTTGATATTTGAATAGACTCCATCCATGTGCCCGGTATATAGGTTAGTCCAAATGCTGAACCCAGCCCTCGGGTAAATGGAATATTTTCAACCATAAGCTGACTGTAAATACCCGCCAGCCCAAGCATCTGGATTTGTCTTGCACCGGTTACAGCATCAGAGTAGCCAACATCAACCGTTGCATTGTTCTCAAAACTTTCCGACAAATTGCAGCAAGCAAGTTTTTGAAGTCCGGCTGTTGTAATAACCTCAGTTTTAATGGGTTTTAAGGTTGAAATAAAACTTCCGGCCATTCTTTCCTTCACCTCAACCTGGCCAAGTTCAGAGCCTGGTTGCAGAACAATATCCACCGAATTCTGATTCTGACGCACAGAAATGGTATCGTTGATATAACCCACATAACTCACAACGAGCCTGTTTTCGCCACTTGATGAACGTTTTAACTCAAACCTCCCTGATTCATTGGCAACAGTACCTTCCTGAGTCCCCAGCCAATGAATGTTAGCAAATGGTAGCGGTATGAGTCTGCCTTCGGGACTTTTTTCGGAAACCTTTCCACTAACAGGTTTTTGCGCATATAGCCCTGTTATACTGTGGATAAAAATTCCACAAAGCAATAAAAAGTTTTTGTAATTCATATTAAGAGAATGTTTAAGATTTGACAGTAGAAAAGCAGTACAGGGCTTCCGGAACACCGGCGCCCAGAGTAAGCTGAATGTCAAATCATAAACGGAATGATGAAGTAATCAGAATAACTTCATCAATGGGAGGATCGGGAGAGTCACATGCAATATTAGCTATTTCATCAGAAATCTCAGGCAACATGCTGAATAATTCCTGATCGAACTCCAGAACAGCAACCTGAGGTGTAAGATCCTTAAGAAAAGTAGAAAGATGCAAAAGGCTCAGCTTTACAAAAAGTTTTTCGTCCTTGCAGCAAGATTGCTTTTCGAGAAAAGTTTGATGAATCAAGCCCTCTCCATGCGAAACAGCGAGGTCAGTTTTTCCAGGAATCATGCATGTTCCATGCGATATATTACAGCAGGAATTGGAACCATCAAGACTGATTTCGGTTGTATTCATAGCATTACACTGGTGCAAAAACACCATCACCCCTGAAGCCGGAATGAGATAGGCAGCAAGGACAAGAAAAATTGCTATGGTTTTAACCTGTTTCATATTTCAACTGCAAAAGTAGGCATTATAAAAGCTCATATCCAGAAATTAAGAAAAATTTAACAAAATAATGATGATATTGATTTAAAGATAGTTACAATATAATATTCTAAGATGCTGAATAAATATGACTACAAAAAACAGCAAAAAAAAAGCCGGAATGACCGGCTTAAAATTTTTGGGTGAATGATGGGATTCGAACCCACGACCCTCAGAACCACAATCTGATGCTCTAACCTACTGAGCTACACTCACCATTTTAAAAAGTGGGGCAAAATTAATACTTTTTCTTTTCCATACAACCAAAATGCTAAAGTTTTTTTTACTGATAGCAAAAAAGCCTTGTCTTTATTACTTTTGCATTTAAATAACCTAAAACTCCCGAAGCCGTGACAGACATTATAGATTACAGAATTATTGGCGACGATATGCAGCTTGTCGAAATTGAGCTTGACCCTTCCGAAGGTGTTCGGGCAGAGGTCGGTGCCATGATGTTTATGGACGATGGTATTGAGATGCAGACTACTACAGGAGGAGGCCTGTTCAAAGGTTTTAAAAGAATGCTTACAGGCGATGGCTTTTTTATAACCACTTTTCTCAACAATTCACACAGCAGAAAAAAGGTGGCATTTGCTGCGCCCTATCCGGGGAAAATCATTCCACTGGAACTCGGCCAGCTGGGCGGGGAGTTTATTTGTCAGAAAGATTCATTTCTTTGCGCTGCCAGGGGTATTGACATAGATATTGCATTCACAAAAAAAATCGGGGCAGGCCTTTTTGGTGGAGAAGGGTTTATTTTGCAGCGCCTTACCGGAAACGGACTTGCTTTTGTTCAGGCCGGCGGTGCCATTGTAAAACGAGAGCTCAGTGCAGGTGAAGTGCTGAATGTTGACACTGGCTGTATTGTGGCGTTTCACCCTTCAGTTGATTACGACATAAAATTTGTCGGTGGCTTTACCAATGCCCTGTTTGGTGGTGAAGGCTTGTTTCTGGCCCGGCTCACCGGACCTGGTACAGTATTCCTGCAAAGCCTGCCCTTTTCAAGACTGGCCGACAGAATCTCTGCAGCTACCCGAACCAACCGCGAAGAAGCCGGTGGCATAGGAGGCATTGGCGGTTCTATACTTGGAGGAATCCTGGGTGGAGATAAAAAATTCTGAAATTGAAGTCATACTAAACTCAGCCCTGCATATTGTTTATTAAAATCAAAGGTTTCAGAGAAGGCTCACTCAACAGAAAAGCCTTGAAAAAATTTGCCTCCGACAAACTGGCAATGTCATCGGCTTTCCTTTTGATGATTATCGCACTGATAAGCATGGCAGGTTATGTGATTACCCCCGACAAAACTCCATATTCCAACGAGCAACACCTCGAACTTGCCGCCAGAAAGCCAGGCTTCAGTGTTACAATGCTCTGGATTGCCGAAAACAAAGTTACTGAAACTCAAAGCTGGATAAAAAGCTGGATTTCAGGAAAGGTTAACAATTACCGTAAAATTCCGGTTTCGGGGTGGCATTTCAGCAACGACAGCATAGTTGTTACAGCCTATGAGCCTGCTCCTGCTGCTTTGCCGCTGCAATATTCTTTTAGTATTTATGATGTTGTTTACGCCCTTGCTGAAGATAATACACCCATCTCAATACAGCCAAAAACAGACTTGAATGGAACAGTAATCAGCAAAGATGTCAGCAAAATCAGAAAATATATCGTAGATAATCATTTAAAAAAACAAACTTTCTGGCTGGGGACCGACAGGTTTGGCCGCGACATGTTAAGCCAGCTGGTAATTGGCGGAAGAGTAAGTCTTTCCGTTGGATTCATTTCAGTTTTGATTTCACTTATACTCGGCATTTTGCTGGGTTCGCTTTCCGGCTTCTTCAGAGGGTGGGTTGATCATTTGATAATTTGGTTTATCAATGTAATTTGGTCAATTCCAACTTTATTGCTCGTAATTGCCATCACGTTTGCCCTGGGAAAAGGTTTCTGGCAGGTTTTTATTGCGGTTGGGCTTACCATGTGGGTGGAAGTTGCACGTATTGTAAGGGGGCAAATTATGGGTCTTCGCGAGAAGGAATATGTTGAAGCAGCCAGGGCTATGGGATTCAAAAACATGAGAATTATCTTCAAACACATTCTTCCGAATGCACTGGGTCCGGTGATCGTTATTTCGGCAGCCAATTTTGCATCAGCCATTCTGATTGAAGCCGGATTGAGCTTTCTGGGTGTTGGGGTTCAGCCTCCCATGCCATCGTGGGGCACCATGATCAGAGAAAATTATTCATATATCATTCTCGACAATCCATGGCTGGCCATTCTACCAGGATTATGCATTATGATTGTTGTTTTGACTCTGATGATGACCGGAAATGGGCTAAGAGATGCCCTGGATGTAAAAAACCAGTCAACCGGGTAAATTAAATCTGAGAAGAAAAAATTAATACTGCTGCTTGTATTCAAGGTTTCCGCAGCCAAATTTCTTGTTGAAGTTACGGCAATTCCCTCTGAAAAACTGCAATTTCACCATCACATAAAAGTCAAGGCCCGTAAAATCTTTCATCCCGAAAAAGCCGCCTAATTTATCGGTTCCTACTACTATCTTATGAAATCTTGCACTTAAACCCAACCTCGGATATTTGTAATTGTATATGATAAATGGCATTGCCAGTTCAAAATAATCTGTTTCAAACCTTGGTGTGATGGCCAGCTGAGATGGCCTTACGATAGTAGCATCATTCAGCACCAGGGGCTGCACGATGGCAAGATTGGCATAGAATTTTGATGTAATGCGATTATCAATCTGCAAACTTAATGCTGTCGGAAGTGCAATGCTAAAAGCAGAATTTCTCAGTAATTGCAGACTGTCGCCCGAAAATTCATAGCTGAGAGTTCTGAAAAGATCGTTTAATGAATTGTAATCATACCCCCTCACATTTTCCCAGCGTGCAGAGGCATCTTCCATTTCAATCCAAAGCGGATTCTTTTTATATTTTATCCTTCCTACATCAAGCAATGACAGGCCAACCCTGAAATAATACGGCTGATAAGGAATTTCGCAGTATGCTGAGTAAGCCTTGGTTGAATGCCCGCGAATCATTTTCTGATAAACAAACCCTACATCAATCCCAAAACCTTTTCCCGTAAAAAGCATATCGGGCAACAGAATATCATTATTGCCATAATTCACAGGCAGTGACACACCAAAACTTCCATTTACGTTGTAGGCTACTATAGTATCAGAATTGGGGATCATATAATCAACATTATCGCCATAACCATAGGCTCCGCCTGTAGAGAACAAACCTTTGACTGTAATACCGGCAGCAAGAAATTCGCGGTTATACCGCATCAGAATTCTTGAATACGACCCCGATATCTCGGCAAATGCCATACTGCCTACTCTGAAATCAACGTTGTTTATAAAATTGATACGCTGTTGCGGATAATAGTCCAGTCCTTCAATAGCAAATTTCGCAACATCAAAAGGCACTTTTTGAGCTGAGGCCAGAACCCTGTAGGCAGTAGAGAGTCCAAAAGCCTGATTACCAGTAGCAAACATAGCTGAAGGCCCCATTACCCTAACCTGGGTAAAGAGTTGTTTCAGATCAGAATTATAATAATCATAGTATTCCCTCTGATCTCCTGAAATTTCGTCCGTATGTTTGGGAAACTCCGGATTTCCGCTGAGAAACCTGCTGAATTTATATTCATCCTTGGCCAGATAAACCGTGTTGTTGTCAACATTTACCTGTAATCCCAGAGTATTGATGTCGAGATACAACTTGGAGGTAAGCATGGTAGCCGGATTGATTAAGCTACCGGTAATGCCGGCATAGTTGCTATGCACATAACCATGCATTTCCTGAGCGTTCCCTAAAACAGGAAGTAAAACAGCTATCCCCAGAATTCTTATTAAGTCCCTTATTTTCAGCACGTGAGCTTTAACAGTTAGTCATGCCTCCCCAAATACAGGCAGTGTTTGAAAAAAAAATGAGTTGCCAAAGGTAAAACTTTTCAGCCAACTTTAAAAAGTTAAAAATTTTACCTGGTTTATTTCCCTGAACAATTTCATAACGATGGTTAACCAATATTATTACTTTAACATACATTTATCTATCTATTCATAATATTTCATAACTTAACAGTACAGCTATTCCCTGATCTCATTTTTTTTGTAATATTGCATGTTGGTTCTAAACAATACAGGCTGACAATAACTTAATATTCTCTGAACCTGTTTTCTTTATACCATCAGGGGAAAAGGGTATTTGCTGAAAAACATCAGCATGCCACATTGGGAATTTTAAAAAGTAAAAACAAACAAAATATATCTGCATGAAAAAGTACAATGTTGTTTTGTGGATAGCAGCTGTGATAATTACACTTGCATCTGCAATATATCAAAGGTCAACAGGCCCTACCTACCCGGTTTCCGGAAAAGCAGAATTAGGTGGAAATACCATCAAATATAAACTTATTCGCACCTATGGCGGGCCCGATAATGCTGAAATCAGTATTAAAGAACCCACAGGTAAAATAAGCGGCACCATGAGATTCAAAAGATTTAAGAGCTTTGACGAATGGTCCGAAGTGAGTATGGTAAACATGGGCGGAAAAATTGTTGCTTATATTCCCCATCAGCCTCCTGCAGGTAAAGTTGAGTATCAGATAACGTTGACAGACGGGATAAATTCGGTACAGCTTACTGAAGAACCGATTATTATTCGTTTTAAAGGCCATGTACCTGCAGCAGCCTTGATTCCACATATTATCCTTATGTTTCTGGCCATGCTTTTTGCAACCCGCACTGGCATTGAAGCTATTATAAAAGGTGATCGCACACTCTCTCTGTCAATATACACAACTGTTTTCCTGTTAATAGGAGGTCTAATCTTAGGCCCGATAGTTCAGAAATACGCTTTTGGAGCCTACTGGACAGGTTGGCCTCTTGGCACTGACCTTACTGACAACAAAACCGCAGTTGCATTTCTAGCCTGGGTATTGGCTATATATATGCTTTGGAAAAACCGCGAAAAAAGAGGATGGGCGCTGGCTGCCGCTATTATTTTACTGCTGATTTATCTGATTCCCCACAGTATGATGGGATCTGAGATTGACCACACCATTCAGCCGCCTCCAGGTAATTAAGTTATGATTACCATTATTATAATTGCCATAACTTCGGTGGTTTCCATTCTGGCATTTAGTAATCGCGAACTTCAGGGAAAATTGTTGTTCAGCCCGATTATGATTGCAGAACACCGGCAGGGATATCGTTTCCTCACTCATGCGTTGGTTCATGCCGATTGGATGCACCTGATAATAAACATGTTTGTGCTGCTTTCGTTTGGCAGGGCTGTTGAAGAATTCTTTTCATATTTTTTCGCTGCAAAAGGCTGGTACTTCTATATTCTGCTGTACATCGGAGGAATACTGATTTCTTCAACACCTTCTTACGTTCAGCACAAGGACAACAAATTTTACCATGCTGTAGGAGCCTCCGGTGCGGTTTCGGCCGCAGTTTTTGCCAGCATCCTAATCAGCCCCTTATCAGGAATTAGATTTATTTTTATTCCATTTGATATTCCGGCGTTCATTTTTGGAATATTATACCTGATTTACTCAGCCTATATGGCTAAGAAAGGCAACGACAATATCGGACACGACGCTCACTTCTGGGGTGCTGTGTTCGGGTTTGTCTTTACCATAATACTAAAACCAGCTTTGTTTATGGCTTTTGTTCAGCAAATTCTTTCATTTGCTGGAATTGCCTAGTTCATGATGGGATCCGGCGGGTAATTTACCCAAAGTTTAAACTCTTTTCCAAGCTTCTTCAGCATCTGGCTCCAGAGATCGCGTGTATCAGGAGCTATTACCTGATTGCGGTTGGTAAGCGACACTACCCATGATTTCTCTTCCAGCTCTTTATCCAGTTGTTTGGCTGACCAGCCGGAATATCCAACAAAAAACCTGACCTCATCAGGACGAATTCCGCCGCTTTTCACCAACTCTCTTACAGATTCTATATTTCCACCCCAATAAAGACCATCCATAATTTCTGAGCCATCTTCAATCAAATCGGGGCGGGTATGAATAAAAAACAAACTGTCGGTTTTAACCGGGCCTCCCAGAAATACAGGCGCATCGAAACCTGCAAATTCGGCGGCAATATCGCTTAGCTTTACATCAACAGGCTTATTGATAATTAAACCAAAAGAGCCTTCTTCGCTGTGATCTGCAAGCAGCACAACCGATTTCTTGAAATAAAAATCCTGCAAAAATGGCACAGATATCAATATTCTGCCTGCCAGTGGTTTAATATTCAGAGGTTCCATAGTTCAGATAGTTTTGCAAAGTTTTTTGTCTCCAAAATCAATTGCATAAATATAACAATAAACACTGCCCGAAACAAACTTTAACCTAATTTTTTACAAACATCATAATGTCAGCAGGTATTGCTATTTTTGCCACTAACTGTCAGGCATCAATTTTTATACCATCAAACACACGATGCAAAGAAAACAATCGGCTCATTTTGAGGAGTTAAGAAGAAAATACCCTGTTTTTCTTTACGAGAACTTTAGTTCAGAATTTAATGAAACAGGGTTAAAAATAAGTTTTGATTTTAACATCCCGGGATTGATGCGCTTTGCCCCTTCGGCAATTTTTCATTTTGGAAACAGAAAAGAGCATTACATCAACAATTATATTAACAACAAAGGGCTTGCAGATCTTATAATTTTCCACATTGGAATGATTGAAATGGTTAGCTACTGGAAATCGGTATGTTCTCCGGAAATCAGCATTAACAACCATTATATTAATCCGGAACAGGCAAACTGGTGGAGCAAGTTGTATTACCACGGACTTGGTGAATTCCTGTTCCTGAACTCTATTCAAATTGAAGAAAATAATTTTGTTGGGTTCCGCTCTCAGGGTAATCCTTCCTCTCCTATACACTGGAAAGGAAACGAAGAAGCATTTATTGTTCCGGTTGGCGGTGGAAAGGATTCAGCAGTTAGTCTGCAGCTACTAATGAATGCAGGCAAGCAGGTTACACCTCTCATTATTAATCCGAGAGGTGCCACCATTGATACTGTTGATGCTGCAGGTATAGATATAAATGAAACTATTACTATTACAAGAACCCTTGACAAGGGAATACTTCAATTGAATGAACAGGGATTTTTAAACGGCCATACCCCATTCTCTGCCATGCTGGCTTTTTATACCCTGCTGGCTGCATTGCTCAACGGGAATAAAAACATTGCCCTTTCCAATGAAGACAGTGCAAATGAGCCAACCATACCGGGCACTCAAATTAATCATCAATACTCAAAATCACTCACTTTCGAAAATGATTTCAGAGCGTATTACACCAAATACATCTCTGGAGACTTTAACTATTTCAGTTTTTTAAGGCCGCTTTCAGAACTTCAGATTATCTCCGTTTTTTCGAAACTTACAAAGTTTCACAATGTTTTCAGAAGTTGCAATGCCGGAAGCAAAACCAATGAATGGTGCGGCAAATGCCCGAAATGTCTTTTCACTCACATCATGCTTTCCGCCTTTACAAGCATTGAATACGCCAACTCAATTATTGGAGCAGACATGCTTAACAACCCTGAAATGAAAAAGCCTTTTGATGAGTTATGCGGGATAGCCGATATAAAACCCTTTGAATGTGTAGGAACTATTGATGATGTGAATGCAGCTCTAAGTATGATTCTGACTAAGGAAGCAAATACGAATCCGGTTCTGCTGGAGCATTATAAACAGAAAATAAAACAATATCCGGTTGATATGTCACTTAATGAACTTAGCCAGAACCACAATCTCACGAGTGATTTGGCGATCATCTTAAAAGAAGCTCTTTCATGAAGAATCTGCTGCAACAATTGTTAAAAGACAAAAAAGTACTGATTCTTGGCTACGGAAGAGAAGGCAAGTCAACATTCAGACTACTTCGCAGCTATTTCCCTGATGTTCAGCTTTCTGTTTCAGATTCCAATCAAAGGCTGGCAGAGGAAAACGAAGAATTACGCGCGGAGAACATCACTGTTTTTTCAGGACAGGATTATCTGAAAAACATCAACCATTTTGACCTGATTATTAAATCTCCCGGAATCTCTCTGTATAAATTGGGTATTGATATTTCACCTGAAAAAATCACTTCGCAAACAGATATTTTTCTTCAGGCGTATGCATCTCAAATCTGCGGAATTACCGGAACCAAAGGAAAAAGTACTACATCGTCATTGTTGCATCACATCACTTCCTGTTACAGCAGCAATACATTATTTGCCGGCAATATCGGAATACCACTATTTGACCTTACAAGTAAAATTGACCACGGCACCAGAATTATCTGCGAATTGTCATCCCACCAACTTGAGCATATTTCCGTGGCACCGCATATAGGCGTACTGCTTAATATTTTCCAGGAACACCTTGACCACTATTCTTCATACAAAGCATATCAGCTCTCCAAGCTAAAAATAGGGCAAAAACAAGCAAATGACGATTACTTTTTAACCTCAGCAAACGATACTGTAATAAATTCTCTCCTGAAAGAATACACTTTACCGTCACAAGTTCTTCCTGCAACTTTAAGTGAATTAACAGGCATAGGCGCAGGATTAGTCAATGACTACTATACACTAAAAACCCAAAAAAACAGCTACCGGTTATTCCCTGCCAAACTAGAAATTTCACTCCATGGGAAGCACAACCGGCTCAACGCAATAATTGCAGCATCATCAGCAGCACTTTCAGGGATTCCGGAGGAAGCTATCATTGAAGGTTTGCAATCATTTAAACCTTTGAGACACAGAATAGAATTTGCCGGAGTTTTTAATAACAAAAAATTCTATAACGATTCCATTTCAACCATACCTGAAGCAACCCTGGCCGCCATTGATACTCTGCAACCAGTTCATACACTGATTCTCGGAGGTTTTGATCGCGGAATAGAATATTCAGCATTTATTAATCAAATCAGCAAATCCAGCATCCGGTACATTGTTTTTACAGGCCCTGCCGGTGAACGTATGTTTCGGATATTGAAGTCTGTAAATCATACTGGTGCACCATTCTATGAAATGGCACCGGATTTTGAAACAGCAGTTCTGCAAGCAATAAAGAACACGCCCAAAGGAGAAAAATGCCTGCTGTCTCCTGCCGCAAGCAGCTACGACAGGTTTAATAATTTTGAAGAAAGAGGAGATTTTTTCTGTGAACTGGTAAGTAAACAAAAATAAAGCTCCTTGATGAAGGAGCTTGGAATTCTGAGTTAACAGTTTAAATATCAGGCTTCAGATGCTTTGGGTTTCTTTGGAGCTTTAGTTTTAACCGGTTTTTTATCAGCAGGCTTAACTTCTGCTTCCTGAACAACTGCGGTTACTTTGGGCTTGTTGGCTTTTTTGCGCCGGCTAACACCATATGAGCCCATAATAATCTTTCCCTTCTTCGATTTTTTGTCACCTTTTCCCATAGATCAAAAAGTTAAATTGTTTAAAACTACAACAGTGGAATTACACTTTAAGCCATAATAACAAAATTAAGGCATTAATTCTGCCTGATTTGTTATTCCGGCAAAGGCAAAACCATTCTGTTTATCAGTGAAAAGAATTTCAGCAAGCGTAAAATTACAAAAAAAAGCGATTAAAGAGCGACAAAAATTGCAAGGATTAACAAATTGTTGAAAAAAGTAATACCATGTAATGGAAAGCATTACTTGTTCAATGAAAAAAAAACTGTACTTTTGCGCGACAAATTTAAAACCAATGGCAAAGAAGACTGATAACACTGAAGAAAAAATCATGGCAGTTGAGGAAGCCCTCAGCAAAACCGAAGTTTTTATCGAAAAAAACCAAAAAATCCTGGGAATAGTAATTGGTGCTATTGCACTGGTGGTTTTGGCATATTTTGGCTTTCAGCGTTTTTATTTAGCTCCCCGTGAGACACAGGCCCAATCACAGATGTTTATGGCCGAAAAATATTTTGAGCAGGATTCATTGAAGCTTGCACTCAATGGAGATGGCCAATACCCTGGCTTTCTTGAAATTATTGATGATTATGGCATGACAAAATCTGCCAAACTTGCTCATTATTATGCAGGTATTATCTACCTGAATGAAGGGCAGTTTGAAGAAGCCATCAGTCATCTTAAAAAATTCAAAACCAAAGATGCTCTTGTTCAGCCCATGGCTCAAGGTGCAATAGGTGATGCATATATGGAATTAGGTAAAACTGCAGAAGCTGCTGATTATTATCTGAAAGCCTCAAAAATCAGTGAAAACGAGTTTACCACTCCGGTGTTTCTGCAGAAAGCAGCCTGGGCATTTGAAGAAGCCGGAAACAATGCCAAAGCTCTGGAAGCTTACGATAGAATCAGAGTGGAGTTTCCCAGAAGTGCAGAAGCCCGCGATGTTGAAAAATACATCGCACGCCTGAAAGGTCAGCAATAAGAGACTATTTTAAGTATTTAGCACCCGGTATCTGCCGGGTGTTTTTATTTTATCTCAAACCAGTTTACTAATTTAGCAAACCTAATTGAAGGAAAATGAAGGAAATAAAGATAGTTTTTATGGGCACTCCTGAGTTCGCAGTAGCTTCGCTCAGCCATATCTGCAATTCAGGAATCAGTGTTAAGGCGGTGGTAACAGTTGCTGACAAACCAGCTGGCAGAGGGCTGAAACTCAGGTACTCTCCTGTTAAGGAATTTGCCTTGCAGCATAACATTCCGGTTTTACAGCCTTTAAATCTGAAAGATGAAGAATTTTTAAAACAGCTTAAATCATATGATGCCAATCTTTTTGTGGTGGTTGCCTTCAGGAAACTCCCCGAAGAAGTGTGGGCTATGCCCGAACTTGGCACATTTAACCTGCATGCCTCCCTTCTGCCTCAATACAGAGGAGCAGCACCCATAAATCATGCAATAATCAACGGAGAAAAGATAACAGGAGCTACAACCTTTTTCCTTAATGAAGGTATTGATATGGGCAGGATGATTTTGAGCGAAAAGATAGAAATTGGCTTAGATGAGACTGCCGGCGAGCTTCATGACCGTTTAAAAGACATGGGAGCCAAACTTGTATTAAAAACCATAAAATGCATTTCATCCGGCGAAATAACAACTAAAGAACAACCAGCCGATCATGTTGATTTAAGGAGTGCGCCCAAAATCAACCGTGATTTTTGCAAAATTAACTGGAACAGGCCAGCCTCAGAAATCCATAACCACATCAGAGGACTAAGCCCTTATCCGGGTGCTTTTACACTGCTGGAGACCGAACATGAAACCAAAGAAATAAAAGTGCTTAAAAGCGCCTTAACCGGATTATCCATCAAGGAAATACCAGGGCATATTTCCATAGAGCAAAACAGAAAAATCCTGGTATGCTGTGCTGATGAAATGATTGAAATCTTGTTTGTTCAACCATCGGGAAAGAAAATGATGACTTCTGAGGAATTTATAAGAGGCCTCAGGGCTGAACGGCTAATTTTCAGGCAATGATGTACATTTGGAAGCCTCTAAAACCCCTGTTTTTGCTCAATTTTATCCAAAGTTTTCAACAAACAGGCGGTTTTATTAACTTTTTTTCATCTTTTACGCTAAAACACTTGATTTTACACAGGAATACATTATATTTGCGATAGGTTATCCAACACATTACTCATTAAATCAGGAAAAAAAATGAACAAACAAGAATTGATCGTTGCAATCGCAGCTGATTCAGGCCTTTCAAAAGCCGATTCAAAAAAAGCACTGGATGCTTTTATTTCAGCCACTTCAAAGAGCCTTAAAAAAGGTGATCGCGTAGCCCTCGTAGGCTTTGGTTCTTTCTCAGTTTCAAAACGTGCTGCCCGTAAAGGCCGTAACCCTCAGACCGGCAAGGAAATCAAAATCGCTGCCAAAAAAGTGGTTAAATTCAAACCAGGTGCAGAACTTTCAAAAAATGTAAAATAAGCTGATTTTTCTGCTTTTTTAGCATTTAAAAGAGGCTAGCCTTCAAAACAGGCCGGCCTTTTTTATTTCCCTGTCAGCAATCTCAGATTCAACCACAAACCGGTAGGGTAACTCAGCATCAGCACCTGCATAGTCTATTCCAATCCTTTTTGTAACTGCAATAAATTCCTTGAAATTAAGTCCGCAATCTTCTATCCATATTTTCTCTCCGTCGCATAAACTCTGTCCGTTATACTTCATATCTATTCCGAGCAGGCGGGTGAGCCGCCCCGGACCAATACCCGATTTAATCAAATTCTTTGCACCAGTTTTAGTTTTTTTCACTGAATCAAATCCACTTAATGGAAGTATACTCCGGATAAGAACAGCATGTGGAATACCTTCAGGAGCTGTAACAATATTCAGCAAATGGTGCATCCCGTAACACAAATATACATAACACACCCCGCCATTGCTGTACATTACCTCAGTTCGTGCAGTTCTTCTGCGGTTCCAGGCATGTGATGCCCGGTCAGTTTCTCCGGCATATGCTTCAGTTTCAGTTATAACTGAAACCATCAGGTCATTTTCATTCCTCTTTATCAGCAGCTTTCCAATCATATCGCGGGCCAAACCAACAACATCCTCAGAAAGGTAGAATTCATCAGGTATAATAATGTGTGGATTCATCGGTTTTTGATTTCCATCTGAAAAGTCCATCATCAGAAACTGAGATTTTATCGTTATCCGTAAGCCAGGTAACAGCATTGATCACTTTCTCCTCACTGATACGCGGACATGCATCCACTATCTGCCTGATATTACACCCCCCTACCTTGAGCAAGGGTTTAATCATCTCCACAATGTTATCAAACTCAAGATTACTCAGATTGGCCTTGTTTCGCTCAACGCAAACATCACATATGCCGCACCCTGGACTTTCCTTTTGCCCAAAGTATGCAATAAGCAACTGACTTCTGCAATGGTTTTGTTCGGTTGCATATGAAATAACAGCTTCTAACCTTTGTACTGCTTCCGCTTTCCGATCAAAATAATGTTGTTGTGAAATTCGGAGGTCGTCAGCCCGTATCAGCTCGCTCAGGAACGTTATCCGCGGCTTGTCAGTTGCCTGAAGATATGTAAGTACTTCTAATTTATTTAATTGCGATAGAAGGCCTTTTACCACATCCACCCCAGTTGATAAGCGGGCGGACAGTTCATTTTCACTGATTTCAGTTAGTTCAGTAAACACCCCGCCATAGGAGCGTAAAATCGTCTTAATTATGGGGTCGAATAAGGCATTTTCAACCTGAAACCTGTACAATTCATCCTTTCGCAGATTAAAAACAATGCGCGAACGGGTTTCCATTGCTTCATTCATTGCAATAAATCCTTCACGTTCAATGAATTTAAGTGCATTAAAAGTCACAAGTGGCTTAAAATCGTAATTATTACAAAATGACAGTATATCAAACTCATGTACAGTATCCCGGCCTGTGCCAGGTGCAAGATTAAGGTAATTTCCTAATGCTCTGTAAACATTTCTGATATATTCCGGATCGGGATAAGAAAGCTGAAGGTTATGACGGGCATCAAGAATATCGGCATCTTCATAAAGCAATACTGCATATGCTTTCTTTTCATCCCGGCCTCCCCTGCCTGCTTCCTGAAAATAAGCTTCAGGGCTGTCGGGCAGATCCATATGAACTACAAATCTGACATCAGGTTTATCAATACCCATTCCAAAAGCATTGGTAGAAACCATTACCCTGATTGATCCCAGTTTCCATGAAGTCTGTTTGTTTTCGCGATCAACGGGCGACAATCCTGCATGATAAAAATCGGCACTTATACCATTTCTCACCAGAAATTCAGCAATTTCGCGCGTTTTTCTGCGATTTCTTACATAAACGATTCCGGTACCCCTTACATTATTACAAACCCTTAATAGCCTTTCGAGCTTATTCTCTTCTTTAAAGACAACGTAGGCCAGATTTTTACGTTCAAAACTTCTTTCAAATACATTTGGCTCAGGAAACTGAAGTTTTTGCTGAATATCAGCCACCACCTTAGGGGTTGCGGTTGCAGTGAGTGCAATTACAGGAACTGCGGGAAGAAATTGCCGGATTTCAGCAATCCGAAGATATGGAGGCCTGAAGTCATATCCCCACTGCGAAATACAGTGCGCTTCATCAACTGCTATCAGGGAAACTTTAGTGTGTTCGAGTGCAGTACGGAATTTATCGGTCAATAAGCGCTCAGGAGAAAGATAAAGAAACTTTGTTGTACCATGAACCACATGATTAAATGCAAGTTCGGTTTCGCGGGGCGACATGCCTGAGTAAATGGCTTCAGCAGGTATACCCTTGCTCCTGAGGTTTTCAACCTGATCCTTCATCAAAGCAATGAGTGGAGTTACTACCAGTGTTGTACCATCAAGCACCATTCCCGGTACCTGAAAACAAATGGATTTTCCACCCCCGGTAGGTAAAAGAGCCAGGGTATCTTTTCCTGCCAATACTGAATTGATAATATCCTCCTGCAAGGGCCTGAAAGCAGAATGTCCCCAGTACTTTGTCAATACCTGATGTATGGTTAATGCTGACATTGTTAATAGATATTACTAATTCGAGCACTAAAATAATGAAAGTTCCTGTGGTATGTCCTTTTTTGCGGGGAAGAATTATCCATACTTTGATAGAACACTTTATACGCATGGGCATCTAAAACCCGGAACCTTCGATTAATTAACAACGAAAATACATATCTTTGTTCAAAATCCAACCTTATAACAATGGGCAAACCAGTCTTTTTAACAGGCTACATGGCAAGTGGAAAAACTACAATAGGCAAAAAACTTGCAAGATTGCTCAATTATGAATTTATTGACACCGATGAGCTCATAGAATCAATGACCGGGAAAAGTGTTCAACAAATTTTCGAATCTGAAGGCGAAGACTCTTTCAGGCAGTTGGAGCATTCGGTTATTGTGTCATTAACACACCGCATCAATACTGTTATTTCAACTGGCGGAGGCACCCCATGCTATTTTGACAACATGCAGCGCATGAATAAGAGTGGCATAACAGTTTATATTAGAATGGCTCCTCAGTCAATTATTAAACGGTTAAAATCAGCCAAAGAGCCCAGGCCATTAATAAAAAGAATACCTGAATCAGAATTACCCGACTTTATCAACAGACACCTTCAGCAAAGAAGTGAGTTTTATGAAATGGCCAGGCTCCAGATAAAAGGAGAAAGTATTGATATCGAAGAACTTGCAAGAAGCATTAAGAACCTGAATTTCTGAGATTTTCTGGTTTTAGCCTGAGCAGACATACATTTTCAACATGGTGGGTGTGAGGAAACATATCTACCGGCTGAACAGCGGCGATATTATAATTTCCGGAAAGCAGGCTGATATCTCTTGCCTGAGTTGCAGGATTACAGCTCACATAAACAATTTTTTCAGGCAAAGCTTCGTTGAGCCATTTTACAACCTTTTCGTGCATTCCTGCTCTAGGAGGATCAGTTATAACAACATCTGGTTGACCATTAGTAATTAAAAAATCACTGGTTAAAACTTTGGCCATATCACCTGCAAAAAATGATGTATTGCTGATGCCATTCAATGCTGAGTTAAGCCTGGCATCTGCAACCGCAGCTTCAACATACTCTATACCAACAACTTTTCTGGCATTTGATGCTACAAAATTTGCAATTGTTCCGGTGCCGGTATACAGGTCGTACACAGTTTCGTTTCCCGTAAGGCCTGCAAAATCACGGGTAATACAATAAAGGTTGTATGCCTGCTTCGAATTGGTCTGAAAAAACGATAATGGCCCTATGCGAAAACTCAGCGACTCCATTTTTTCAGTCATAAACGCCTGACCTTTAAACAATACCGGTTCCAGATCGCTGATGGTATCGTTTCTTTTCTGATTAATTACATAAAACAATGAATTGATTTCGGAGTATGTATCTGAAAGGTAATTTATTACATTTTGTATCACAACTTCGTTGTCTGTTCCAAAAACCATGATCACCATCAGGTCTCCGGTGTTGGAATTTCTTATGATCAGATTGCGCAGGTCTCCTTCAAAATTCCTTATATTATAAAACGAATATCCGTTTGATTTAGCAAAGGTTTTAAGTCCAAGCCTGATTTTATTGGATATATCAGACTGCAGATAACAATGTTTGACATCTAAAACCCGGTCGAACATAGCTGGTATATGAAAACCAAGAGCATCCATATCGCGTTCATCAGCAGGAATGTTCATTTCGTCGTCGGTAAGCCAGCGCATAGGCGAGAAGGTATATTCTAATTTATTCCGGTAATATTCGGTTTGTCCGGAAGCAAGAATTGGCCTGATTTCAGGAAAATCAAGATGTCCTATTCTGCTGAAATTATCAAGCACCTGTTTTTGTTTGTAGAAAAGCTGCTGTTGATATGTCATGCTTTGCCATTTACAACCGCCGCATATACCAAAATGACTGCACACAGGTTCTGTTCTCTTGTCAGAATATTTATGATATCTGATAACCTTTCCTTCCATAAATCTGCGTTTACGGCTGATGATTCTAACATCACAAACATCGCCTGGGACAACAAACGGAATAAAGACTACCATATCATTAACCCTGGCAATGGCTTTCCCTTCAGCTCCAGCATCAAGGATTTCTACGTTCTCCAGAATCAGCGGACCTTCACTTTTCTCTCGTTTTCGCATTACGTTAATATTTTCTGCAAAATTACAATAAACACAGGGTTATAGCAAAAAGCAGGCTGCCTTGCAAAGACAGCCTGCTTCAGACTTATAAATAAACTGACACTATTTAGCAGGAGCTACTGTGTAAGTCATCTTGGCAAGATCAACAGTAATCTTGTAACTTCCGGC
This sequence comes from Lentimicrobium sp., assembly GCA_024709105.1. Lineage (GTDB taxonomy): Bacteria > Bacteroidota > Bacteroidia > Bacteroidales > Lentimicrobiaceae > Lentimicrobium. The sequence continues at coordinate 32,742 of JANJXJ010000056.1, forward strand.
AACTGAAGGAACAGGAATTGCAGGAGGATCGGGAACACTTTCGGTAGGTCTGTATACCAGATTTCCGCCTTCACCAGTGCCATTGGCATCAGTACCATACTGAGGAGCCCATTGTCCTAAGGTTTCAATAAACTTAAAGTATGTTGCACCACCAGCAAGGTTAACAGTAATTTCAAACAGACCCGGGGCCAGTTTGGTCATTGGAGTTGCACCAGCGTTGTCCCATCCGGCAGGAGTACCATCTCCAAGTAAATAGAGGGTTTCTGAAGCCTTGGTAATGGTGTAAGTCAAACTTTCAGTATTGGCAAAGATTCTGTAATCTCCGGCTACTTCAGGAGCAGGAATTGCGGGAGGATCAGCAACGGTTTCGTCAGGCCTGTATACCAGAGGTCCGCCTTCACCAGTACCGGTTTCGTCAGTGCCCCACTGAGGAGCCCAGGCACCTAAAGTTTTGATAAACTTGAGATACTTGCCTGCGCCACCGAGGGTAGCAACAATTGCAAACTCAGTTTCACTGAAAGCATGAAGCGGAAGTGCATTTGCATTATCCCATCCGGGAGTAGTAGCATCTCCCAACAGATAGATAGGATCATACACAATAGCAGCAGCAAACGGAGTCAGCGTCATTTTAATAGTTTCTGAGTAGGCATTTTCATAAGTTGAAGCAGTGGTAACATCGGCCATAATTCTGAACACGATGTTATGTGCTTCGCCTGTGGCAAGTCCCATTGTGATCAGCCTTGCATTAATCTGATCTACAGTCATGGAGAAGCTGGTTGATTCAGTTGCAGTAATTGCAATCGGGCTGCTGAAGTTATCAGCTTCAGTATCCATCTGAAGAGTATAGGTAGGCGCTGCTATTTTTGTTGAATTAAGCAGATTCCAGTTGCGGCCTGCATTAACATTGTAATTAGCAGGAGCCCAGGAAAAGTTTGCAAAAACCTCGTCCTTCTGACTTTCCAGAAGAACTACGGTCTGATTGCCGGCAGGAGAAGCGATGACAGGATTATCGGTTTTTTCCATATCCAAAACCGGATCCAGTCCCTCCTTCTTGCAGGAATTGAATAATACAATTCCGGCAAGCGCTATGATGAAAAACAGTGTTTTTTTCATGATATCAATATTTTAATTTATTAATAACCAGTGTTCTGCTTCAGGTTCGGGTTTGACGACATCTCGGCAGCAGGAATAGGATAAAGGTTGCGATGGCTGCCGGTGGCAGTACCGTTGGCAACTTTACCTTTCCATGGCCACAAATAATCGGCAGTGGTGAACTTGTTGTAACGGATAAGGTCAGTTCTGCGATGGCCTTCCCAGTAAAGTTCACGGGCACGTTCATCGAGAATGAAATCAAGTGTAAGTTCGCCAGCTGTGATATTTCCATCGGCAGCTCCGTAGGCACGGGTACGCAACTGATTTACAAGATCGAGGGCACGGCCTTCGCTTCCGCCTCCGCCACGTTTAACTGCCTCAGCATACATCAGATATGCATCAGCCAAGCGGAACACCGGATAGTCAGTACAAACAAAATCAGGATGCGGGAAACGTGCAGGAGAACCATCTTTGTTCACATTTTTGAACTTTGTAATGGCATAACCTTCAGTAAACTGGCCAATATCATTAATTTCCAGTGTCTGTCCGTCGGTCCAGAACATGGCACGTTTGTCAAATGCAGCACGGGTAATGGTATAGGTGTAATCAGGAGTACCAAGTTTCAATTCAAAAGTATAGGTACCTGCATCAGGTATAGCAATGTTTGCTCCACCAGCTTCCAGTATTCCGTCGAAACCATCGTCACCATAATTGATATCCCAACCATCATTTGCACGGAATTTCACTTCACCGGCTGAGAGGTCAAGCATAGCTGTCCAAAGACCTGAAACAGGATCATAGGTCATATTCTGATCCGCATCCCATCCATTGGCAGTTGCTGACCCAATAACTCCCCAATCGGTTTTTACCATTGTGTATGTAAAATCGTTCAGATTCACATTTAGCTTGTAATAACCGGTTTCGGCTGCAACAATATTTGCACCACCCGGATCAAGAGTACCGTCAAATCCGTCGTCACCATAGTTAACATCCCATGAGGGGCCATCGGTAAATTTAAATTCTTTACCAGCTTCAACCCAGATGTAACCTTCATAATTACCATCGCTGTTAACTGATGCAAGCTGAGCAGAATTTGCAGGATCCCAGCTGGGTTCCATGTAGTTGCCTGGCACATAAATAACAGGGTAGCTGTTTTTATGATTTCTTGGGCGAGGTGTACTAAATATTCCGTTTACAATGTCTGGATAGAACTTCTGAACCAAAGCCTTGGTTGTACGAATACCACCCCAACCTCCGCCAACACCAAAGTCAGCAGCAGGCATGGTACCACCAATAGCAGCATGAATCAGATAAACCATTCCACCATATGAGCGGGTATATTCACCATCATAATTGATAGAGAATATAAGCTCCGGGCTGGTATGGTTGTCTGCCATAAAGTTATCGGAATAAGCAGGTGCCAATGTATATCCTGCATCAAGAACTTTTTCCAGATAGGTAACAGCATCTGCATATCTGTTTTGTCCGGTGTAAACCTCGGCATTCAGGTAAAGTTTTGCAAGAAGCATCCATGCAGCAGCCTTATCGGCACGGCCATACATAAACCTGGGATTACCCAGATCATTTTCGATGGCTTTCAGTTCGCTTTCGATGTAGTTAAAAAGGTCGGTCCTTCCAATCTGTCTGGGGAAGAATGCACCGGGAGTATCATCTTCAGTCACAAAACTGGGGTTACCAAACAAATCAAGTGCATGCCAGTAAGAGTGAGCTCTGATAAATCTGGCTTCAGCCATATATTGTTTGTATTCTTCTTTGCCAACTGTATTCCTGATATATTCATTGGATACAGAGATAGTGAAGAAGATTCTTGAATAAAGGGCAGCAATAAATACATCATTTACAGCCCAGGTCTGCCAGTGAAAATCCTTGATTGTGGCATCGTTCCAGGCAATAACTGCTTCGTCAGTTGAAAGTTCCTGAGCATTCCAGTATTGACGCAGGTAATTTGAGAAACCTTCATCAATTCCTCTGATATCTGGTTTTCCAGAAGGGCCTTCTTGCCCGCTTGTTGCATAAGAAGCATATAATTTTGCCAGAGCTTGCACATAAGACTCAGGTGTATCAAAAACAACTGAAGCAGTGGGAAGGTTCTTATCCAAAGGGGTAACATCCAGGTCCTTGAGACAGGATGTTGACATGACTACCAAAGCTAAGGCAGCCAATGTTATTTTAAGATATTTTTTCATGTTTAGTTGGGATTAAAAGTTTACATTAACACCCAATACAAAGGTTCTGGCACGGGGGTAGAAATTGTTGTCAATTCCACCATCAACTTCCGGATCCAGGCCATTGTATTTGGTAATAACCAATGCGTTCTGAACAGTAAAACTGAACCTTGCATTCAGTTTTTCAGTAAAGAGTTTATCTACATTGTAGCCAACACTGATGTTGTCGAGCCTGAAGAAACTGGCATTTTCAACATAGAAATCTGACCAGTACTGAGGATTCTGGAATCTGGTGTTGTTAACCTGAGTAGGCAGGTTATTGAAGAATCCGCTTTGATTGTAAAGGCTGGCATAAACCGCCCTGTCGGAAGCTACGTTATTGTAGACATAATTTCCAATATTTACCCTGGCAGAAACCATAGCATCAAAACTCTTGTAACGGAAAGATGAATTAATACCCATTACAAAGTCGGGTGCAGGTTTTTCATAATGATATTTATTATCATCAGACCCTGCAATATTTCCGCCCTTTCCGCTGCGATCAATATACAAACCTTCAATTGGCATACCGTTTACATCAAAAACTTGCTGTAACACGAAAAATGAATTTGCCGGATAACCAATACTGTGTATCTGAACAGTATTTCCTACACCGCCTGAAATCCCTCCAACTGCAGTACCTTTTGAAGTTTCATCATCAGTAAGCAAAAGTTTTGTAATTTCATTCTTATTGTATGAAATGTTATATCCAATACTCCAGGAAACATCCTTTGTGACTATTGGTTTATAATCCAACATCAATTCAACTCCTCTGTTTTCCATACTTCCAACATTTGTAGTAAGGAAGTTTGAGAAATTAGTCCCTGATGAAATAGGAATCTCAGCCAACAGGTCTTCGGTTTCTCTCAAATATGCATCAACAGAACCAGTAAATCTGTTATTGAAAAATCCGAAATCAAGTCCAATGTTGTAGGTAGTTGTAGACTCCCATTTAAGATCCTTATCGTATGGATTAGGACGTAAGGTTGGGTACCAAACACCACCAAATTCATAATAAGCAGTAGGATCTGCAATCTGATAAATTGCCTGATATGGATAGTAGTTATCTCCGATATCCTGTTGTCCGGTAACTCCCCAGCCCAACCTTAATTTCAGCTCAGAAAGATTTTCGTAGCTCTTAAGAAAACCTTCGTGATTAATTTTCCATGCAAAAGCAGCTGCAGGGAAAAGGCCCCAGCGATTTGCCTCTGAGAACCTTGAAGATCCATCATTACGGAGAGTAAAGGTAACCAGATATTTATCCAGCAAAGTATAATTTAACCTTCCGAAAAAAGAAACAAGGAAATTTTCATTGATATAGGAAGTGTATTTCAGACTATCCTTATCTTCATTTTCCTGGAAAGTACGAGGCCAGTTGGTCCCTTCCCTTTGAAAATGTTGCCATGAGTATCCTGCTGTTAGATCAAATTTACTGGCAATTGCAGTTACTTCTTTAACATAATTGAAGTAAAAGTCTAATTGCTCATTTTTCTTGTTTTGAGTATAATCAACAAAACGGCCAATACCATCTCTGAAAGTAAAAGCTGCATTGGTCGGAGCATTATTGATTCCTTCACTGTCTGAATAGTCGAATCCTACGTTAAGTACAGCCCTTAATTCAGGAATAAAATGGAATTTATAATCAAACTGTGCATTTCCAATCATGCGGTTCACAGTTGAATTATTTTCGGTCTGCTCAAGGAGAGCGACAGGATTGCTAACTCCAATAGGGTTGGGATATCCGTTGGGATCCATTGAGCCATCAGGAAGAACATCGGAAAGATTTACCCAGGTAAAATAACCACCAAATCTTTCATTTCCATTGCGAACAGGTTGAGTAGGGTCAAATGCTACCGAAGAGCCTACAGCTCCAAATTCACTAAATTGGAATTTTTCCTGACTACCCCTTAAATTAATATCAACTTTGAGATGATCTTTTAGCAAGGATGGACTTAGGTTTATTGACCCGGTTACCCTTTGCATACCGGTTGTACGCACAATTCCCTGCTGATCGGTATAACCCAGCGAAGCTCTGTAAGGAAGTGATTTAAGGTTACCAAAAAAGCTAAGATTATGATCCTGCGTAACTGATGTTTTGTAAACCTCACTCTGCCAATCTGTATTTTCGCTTCCTAACCGCTTAAGTGCATCGTCATTGAGTCCGGAAAAACCCTGGTTTTTCAGATTTGTTGCAAGTTCGCGAAACTCATCGCCTGAAAATACTTCAAGAGTTTTAGGAATAGTGTTCATTGAAAGATTAGCATTATAGCTCACTTTAAGTTTTGAACTTCCTGCTGTATTACCTTTTTTAGTTGTAATTAAAATTACACCATTAGAAGCCCGCGAACCATAAATAGCAGTTGCAGAAGCATCTTTAAGAACAGTAAATGACTCAATGTCATTGGGATTCAGCGATGCCAGGATGTTTGATGTCCCGGAAATTCCGGTGTTATCAATAGCAATGCCGTTAATAACAATCAAAGGATCATTGCTGGCTTGCAATGATGATCCTCCGCGAACTCTGATGGTTGCACCAGCTCCCGGAGCACCGCTGTTGGTGGTAATTACCACACCGGTGGTTTTACCAACCAGCAGTTCCTGCGGGCTGGTGATGGCTCCGCGGTTAAAATCCTTGGATGAAACAACTGCAACTGATCCGGTAGCATCACTTTTCTTAACGCTACCATAACCAATAATTACAGCCTCCTCGAGTGTGGTAACCGAGGGAACCATAACTACATTAAGGTTGGTTTGGGCGCCTACAAGAACTTCCTGTGTATTGTATCCCACAAAGGAGAACACAAGGGTTGATCCTGCATCGGCATTGAGGGTGTATTTACCGTCAATGTCGGTGATGGTTCCTGATGAAGTGCCCTTAATTAAGATGGAGACCCCGGGTATGGTTTGTCCATCATTTGCATCTGTTACCCTTCCTGAAACTTTAACTCCCTGGGAATAACCCTGAAAGCCAAAGGCAAGTCCGAGCATCAGAAACAGAACTTTCAGCAATGAATAATGCTTCTTCATAATTCTGATTTTGGTTGGTGGTTTAATTTATGTTAACTGAAACTGAATTAAAATTAAAAAAACTCTGACATCTTCAGGCTGTTTCACTAAAAATTCTCCGTAAAAACTGTTTATGCTTCGGAGCAGAAAAAACCCAAACTTTTAAACAATAAAAAGTTATTTTGAAAATTTTTTAAAAACATCACAAAAAACGCTTATTTTATGCTGTTTTCGTGGTACAATGTTAAGCAAAAATTAATTAATTATTTAAGGTTTATTAACAAAAATTTTCGAAAAATGAAAAAAAACTATTGCAAACGTTTCCGCAATCGTTTGCATTAAACAAAAAAACCGTAAAATTTGAACTTTTACGAATCCAAAAACAAGATTTCTTTGTTAATCTGAAAAAAAATGAATGGATTTCAGCATCAATTCAATTAATATTTACCTTTATCCATTAATTGCAATAACGCCCTTAAACAAAAAAATGAAGTCAACCTTAATCTCAATCAACGACATAGCCCGGGCATTGGGCATCTCCCCCTCTACTGTTTCAAGAGCTTTGAAGGACCATCCTGATATAAGCACTGAAACCAAAAGAATAGTAAAGGAGTATGCCGAACAGGTAAATTACCGGCCCAACGCACTGGCTCTTAGCCTTAAACGTCAAAGATCCAACACATTAGGGCTGATTATTCCCGAAATTACCCACCATTTCTTTTCTTCCGTGATAAGCGGAATTGAAGAATTAGCCTATGCCAAAGGGTATCGGTTAATCATTTGTCAGTCAAATGAAGACTACCGCCGCGAAGTGATCAATACTCAGGTGTTGCTCGACAACCGGGTTGATGGAATTTTGATTTCAATAAGCAAGAATACGCATGATCACGGGCATTTCAAAGACTTGATTGACAGCGGAATACCTCTTGTTTTTCTAGACAGGGTTAGCGAAAGCGTTGAAACCGACAGGGTTGTTACTGCCGATTTTGAAGGTGCTTTGATAGCTACCAGTCATTTGATAGAAAGAGGTTGCAGAAAAATAATGCATCTGGCATCTCCCGCGCACCTGCATGTAGGAAGGCTTCGCAAGGAAGGCTACCAGAAAGCTCTTTTAAATTTTGGAATTGAAGCCCGGGATGAACTGATAGTTTATTGTGATAACCGGCAGGAGGTTTACCAGATAAAAGACAAGATACTCGCTTTGGCTCCTGAGATTGATGGAATTTTTGCCGTAAATGATTTTACTGCTATTGCTGCCATGCAAATTCTGCAGGAAAACGGATACAAAATACCCGATGATATTGCTGTGACCGGTTTTGGAAACGACCCGATTGCAGGAATTGCCTGTCCTCCGCTTACTACTGTTGAGCAGCGGGGATTTGAAATGGGCAGGCAGGCTGTTGAAATACTTATCAGGCGTATTGAGGATCCATCTACTTTTATTGATTTTCAAACCAGGGTGATACCAGTATCCCTTGAAAAAAGAGCTTCAACATAAAAGCTTGATTTTATGATACTGCAGCCTGAGCCGGAAACCACGGCAGCGAATTTTATATACCATTAACCTTACTAATATGAAAAGACTGATTAATCTATTGATTCTGGCAGGCATGATTTTATCTTCGTGCAAAAGCCCTGAAAAGCAAACAACTGCTTCAGGCCCTCCCGAATGGTCAAAAAACGTAATCTGGTATCAGATTTTTGTTGAACGTTTTAACAACGGCGACAAAACCAATGACCCTACCATTGCAACAATATCAACACCAACAGCATCTTTTCCAGTACCCGATGATTGGGCAGTTACGCCATGGACCAGCGATTGGTATACTCAGGAACCGTGGGCTGCAAAAACCACACGTGGTTTGCGCGAAACGATGCAACACCGCAGGTATGGCGGAGACCTGCAAGGCATTTTTGATAAACTGGATTATCTTTCCGACCTTGGTATTACAGCGATTTATTTAAATCCGATTAATGATGCGCCCTCTCTGCATAAATACGATGCCCGCAGCTATCATCACATTGATGTAAACTTCGGGCCAGATCCGCAGGGCGACCTCGAAATCATTGCATCCGAAAAAGCTGATGATCCATCCACATGGAAATGGACTTCTGCCGATAAAATGTTCCTTCAGTTGGTTGAAGAGCTTCACAAACGAGGCATCAGGGTTATTGTTGACTTTTCATGGAACCACACGGGGGTGCTTTTCCCCGCATGGCAGGATATTGTGAAAAACCAAAAAGAATCAGCCTTTAGTGACTGGTACGAAATTGTGAATTGGGACAACCCTGAAACTAACGAAAATGAGTTTGAATACAAAGGCTGGCTGAATATAATGAGCCTTCCTGAACTGAAGAAAGTAAATCTTACCGGGGAGCGTAAGCATGGCCATCCTTATGAGGGCAACATCAATGATGGCGCAAAAAAGCATATTTTTGATGTTACAAAACGCTGGCTGGCTCCAGATGGTGACATAAATAAAGGTATTGACGGATTCCGGCTTGATGTTGCTGACCAGGTACCCATGGGCTTCTGGAGAGATTATCGTGCGTTTGTAAAGTCAGTAAACCCCGAAGCTTATCTGGTTGGTGAAATCTGGTGGGAGCAGTGGCCCGATGATTTTATGGATCCGAAACCCTATATCAACGATTCAGTTTTTGACGCCATAATGTATTATCATGCATACCGGCCGGCAAGAGGTTTCTTTGCAGGTGGTATTCCTGTTTTTGATGCTAAAGGCCTGGCTGACAAGCTTAATGAAGACTGGAGCAGAATGGAAGAGCCATTCAGGTATGGACTGATGAATGTAAATGCCACACACGACAGCCCCAGGTTATTGTCATGTTTTGCAAACAAAGGCAAGTACAAATATAAAGCTTCTCCGCACGAAGATACTGCCTATATCAGCGGACGCCCCGATGACGACACCTATACCCGGGTTAAACTTTACCTTGCTCACCAATATACCATAATAGGATCTCCGCATATCTGGAATGGCGATGAATTCGGAATGTGGGGCGGCGATGACCCCGATGAAAGAAAACCGTTGTGGTGGGAAGAATTGAAGTTTGATGATGAAACCAGAACCAACATTAAACCAGGTAAAAAGCAATTCGATCAGGTGGGGTTTAACCGCGACATGTATGAGTATTATAAAAAACTGATTGATATCAGGAAAAAGTATCCGGTATTAAGTTCAGGAAGAATGGAGTTTTTGTTTGCCGAAGGCAGCCTGTTGGTTTATAAAAGGGAACAACCAGGTGAGAGTACAATAATTTGTGCTTTTAATCTTGATTCGGTGGCAAAAGAATTTGAATTGCCATTTTCAAAAGAATACACCGATTTATTGACATCAGAAACTTTCGAAGGGCAAAAGTTTGAATTAGGCCCTAAAAAAGCAGTTCTGCTGACAGAATTAAAATAAGGATTAACCTCTTGAGAACTGCCGGAAGTCACCGGCAGTTCTTTTTTACATCTTGCCATACCTGTTAATCGGTATTTATTACCCTCTTTTGGGTTCAAAAAAGCCCTGAAAACAGCCTCAAAACCTTTTGAATTTTGTTAAAAAGTAGCAAAAACGAAAATCCTGTTATTGCGAATATTCAAAAAACACGAGCGCAGGATAAAAAAACACGAGCGCTTGTACATTTTCTCACATCTCACTTGGCGGATGTTGCATCTTTGCAGTGTACTTATGATTAGCATCATTAGTTTACCGCAAAGGACATCCAAACCTTTGCAAATTATCATCCCTCCCTCCCCATCATGTCGTTAAAAGAAAACCTGCACATCCCGGCAGGTTTTTTTATTTTATTTTGTGCCAAAAATGACAAAAGCGGCTTCAGGCCGCTTTTGTCATTTTTGGAAACATCAACAATTATTTCTTTTTATTTGGAAGTTCAAGTCCGTAGCCATGTTTCTTATCAACAGCTTTAAGTATAAAACCCAGGATGAAAGCCAGTACTCCAAAACCTGCAAATATCAGTTCAGGAACAGTATAATCATACTTAACGCCTTCAACACCGGCAGCAATTTGCTCAGAAACACCGGGGTTTGAGGCTGACAATGCCCAGCCTATCAGAATAGGAACGGCAAGCAAACCAATGTTCTGAATCCAGAAAATTGCTCCATACGCAGAGCCCAGGTAGCGATCTTCAACAATTTTTGGAAGTGACGGCCACATTGAGGCAGGTACCAGTGAGAAAGCAGTTCCTAAGATTACAATAGTTAGAATTGCTGTCACAACACCAAAAGATTCAGCTGGGACAAGAGCAAAAATAAGATGAGATACAGTAAGCAGAACTGCTCCGAAGATCATCATGGTTGCACCTTTACCTCTTACATCAAGAAAATATCCAATAAAAGGGGTTAAAATCATGGCACCAATCGGAAAATATGAAAAATAAGCTGCGGCGGTTTTAACATCAACATCTAATTTTGATGCCAGCATATCAGTAGCAAATTTCTGGAAAGGGAAAATGGCTGAATAAAACAATACACAAAGGCCGGCGATTGCGAGGAAACCCGGGTTGGTAAAGATTTTTCCTAAGTCACTCAGTTTAAATTCTTCTTCCGGATCAACCGATTGACTCGAAACACCCATTTGTTTATCGAGTTTGCTGTCCATAAAAGTGTAAATCAGGAAAGTAAGAAATCCTATACACAGGAATGCCAATCCCCAAAGCACTGAATTTGACGGGCCGCCGTTCTCTGCAAAAATCGGGGTTAATCTGAATACAGCGAAAACACCCAATCGTGCAACTGCCATTTCAAGACCCATAGCAAGCGCCATTTCCCTTCCTTTAAACCATTTAACAATGGTTTTTGATACGGTAATACCTGCCATTTCAACACCAATACCAAAAATAGCAAAACCAAAGAATGCGAGCTTAGCCGATGCAGGAACCCAGGTAATGAAAGATCCAAGAGATGTTGCCAGACCACTAGTGGCGAACCCTTCAGTTAAAGCATAATATTTCAGGGCTGCACCAATTACCATGGTAAGGCCAGCAGTAATCAGTGTAAATCTAATCCCCATTTTATCAAGAATTACTCCCGATAAAATCAGAAAAAACGCAAATACATTAAGAAAAAACTCGGAACCACCCAGCATACCGAAAACTTCAGGTGTCCATTTGTAATCGGTTTCAAGCATACTTTGCAAAGGAGCAACTACATCTACAAAGAAGTAAGCAAAAAACATAGTTATCGAAATCAAAGCAAGGGCGATCCATCTTGCAGTTTTCGATTCATTCAGCAAAGTCACGGTTTTTTCTTTCATAAATTTTTGTTGTTTAGTGAGTTATCAAACCATACACCCCATCTGCCAATTTAAAAAAGGCATTTTAATTGGGCGGGTAAATGTACTGTTTTTTTAAAAACAATAACTTTTATGCAGGCATATTAAGCTGCTTTTACTTTTAACAACTATCGTTTCTGCAAACAAGTATACCTTTTTGTCAAGCCAATTGTGCCGTAGCCTCAGGATCGCACGAATAAAGCCATTTAAAAACCAATCACCCTGATTATATTTCCGTTCATTAAAAGAGTTCTTATTCACTGATAATCAAC
>JANJXJ010000076.1 GCA_024709105.1 Lentimicrobium sp.
GGCAGTTACCGAAGATATCATCTGACCCGATAAACGAGAGAAGCCGGCATCGCTTCCGGTTGGGCAAGCGGTGCGCTGCACCTTTTAATTCTTTATTGCCTGTTTTATTCTACACAGGTCGCGGCCCCGCATTTTGCGGGAGGTAAACGCTGCTCTGCACCTGCATAAGTGATTCACAGGGAATCTTCGGGTATTATCTTTCCCGGTTTTATAGGACATTTCCTTGTACTCGGGTTTGGGGGAATTTAGCTTCCACCAGGCTTAGTGGAATTTGACACCTTAATCCTGGCAGGCGGAATTTGCAATTCCACCTGAATTACCCCCACCAACAACAGCCCCAGCTTTCTGATTATCCCCCTGGCTAGGCGGAATTTGCAATTCCGCCTCTCTAACTATCTATCTGATTATCATCTTCATGATCGCTGATTAGTTTCATTTTTACTTGTTCTGTTCACACAAAAATCATCACCAAAGCAGCACCTTTTGAAAATTTTTTAATTTTACACCGCAATACCTCACATATCAAACCCCTGTTTCCCATCAATAAAACCACACCACCATGAAAGATCAGCACAACAACCGCCGCGATTTTCTTAAACTGGCCGCTTTAGGCGCTGCCGCCATTGGCCTGGGAGCCACCGGAAATGTTTTTGCAGGACAATCGCCGCTGATGATCAATCCCCGTCCCAAAGGCAATAAAACCGCGATGGGCCTGGCTTGTGAACCATTGCAAACAGTCAGGGTTGCTGTAATCGGACTGGGCATGAGAGGTGAAGATGCAGTAAGGCGTCTGCTGCAGATCGAAGGCGTTAAAATCAATGCCGTTTGCGATCTGGTTCCTGAGTTTGTGGCCGAAGCCAACAACAAAATAACCAAAGCCGGACATACCGCCGCAGCTGAATATACCGGCGAAACCGACTGGCAAAAAGTGTGCGAACGCGAGGATATTGACCTGGTTTACAATTGTACTCCCTGGAACCTTCATACCCCTATAGCAGTACATGCCATGAAACACGGCAAACACACTGCGCTGGAAGTGCCGGCTGCCATGACCATGGAAGAGTGCTGGCAGTTGGTTGACACCGCCGAGGAAACCCAGCGCCACTGCATGATGCTGGAGAACTGCTGTTACGATTTCTTTGAGCTGGCAACGCTAAATATGGCACGCAACGGTGTTTTTGGTGAGATCCTGCATGCCGAAGGCGCATACATACACGACCTGCGCGAGCTTAAATTCCTGAAACAGAAAGAAGGTGGCTACTATAACTTCTGGAGACTTGAATACAGTAAAAAACACAACGGCAACCTCTATCCTACCCACGGGCTGGGGCCAGTGGCTCAAATTATGAACATCAATCGCGGCGACCGTTTCGACTATCTTACTTCAATGTCGACCAAACAAGCCGGAATGAGTTTGTATGCAGCTGAAAAATTTGGGTCTGCATCTGCCGAAGCTACTGAAACCTACAAGCTGGGCGATATGAATACCACCCTGATTCATACCGTGAATGGCCGCACTTTGATGGTTCAGCACGATACAACCAGTCCCAGGCCATACGACAGGCTGCACCTGATCAGCGGTACTAAAGGAATGGCCCGCAAGTGGCCGAGGCCGGCCATAGCCCTTGAACCCAATGCTCATCAGTTCCTCAAACCCGAAGAGTACGACAAACTGATGGCACAATATGAGCACCCACTGGTAAAACAGATTGGTGAAAAAGCCAAAAAAGTCGGCGGACATGGCGGAATGGACTTTATTATGGATTACCGCCTGATTTACTGCCTGCGCAATGGGCTGCCCCTCGATCAGGATGTGTATGACGCCGCTGCCTGGTCGTGTATTGTGCCCCTGAGTGAGCAGTCGGTGCTGAACAGGAGCAACAGCGTGGATATCCCCGATTTTACCCGTGGAGCATGGGAAACCGCACAGCCCTGGCCTGTGGTAACCGTGGACTAATTTTTATACGTCTGTTTTAACTTCAGCCGTTTTTACCCGGCTTAACTTCATAATCTGTTTTCCGGGCCTTGCCTGCACCGGGAATTTGGATTTATGAAAGCCTTTTATTATAAGCAGGATGCAGCATCTCGAATATTGTGTTAACCTTGTTTTACAGGTCTTCTGTTAGATGATATTTTCTACCATCCGGCCATTAATTTGGACTAAGTATTTATAGGTATTTTTATACCTGTTATCCGGTATTGTGAAAGACCGGATTTTTGACCTGCTCGTATTTATATAATTATATTTCAATGCTTTAGCTGACTATTTTCAATCTCTCATCATAAATTGCCGGTTGCTGTGCACAAAACCTTCATCATCGTATTCCTGTTTATTTGGAGGTTTGTAAACATTTGATATAAACCTTTTTAAATAACGGGCTATGATATTCCGGGTTTATTTTCCGGCATTAACCATATGTTTAACCCAAAACCAGCAACCATGAAAAAATCACTACTCTTTTTAGCATTAACTGCATTTTGCCTATTTGATGTTCAAGCCCAGTGGCAGGCCGTCTCAATACCGGGGGTTACAACTCCGGTAAGTACAGTAAGTTCGTACTTTTCCTCCAATATGTTTGCAGGAACCCGTGGCGACGGGGTGTTTTACACCGCTGATTTCGGAAACACCTGGACAGACATTTCTTCAAACCTCGGCAACAAAGACATCAACTATGTTTTCGGAGATTTAGACGAGGGTTTGTCTTTGCTCATAGGCACCACCAACGGAGCCTATATTTACATGCATAGCACCGGACAACATTCTCAGGTTTCTTCGGGCCTTGATAACAACGATGTTACCTATTTTGGCCTATACCCCGATAACACACAGTTTATGCTGGGCACAAATGGTGGCGGTGTATATCTTTCACCCATCATTAATTATAGCTGGACACCATTCAACAACGGATTAACCGGCGATGCACTCACCATAAATGCCGCCAGTATTTATGAAACCATGGCAGGTGAGGTTGCTTCAATTCTGGGCACCAACAATGGTGTATATGTTACTCCATCGGGGTCATCAACCTGGGAGGCCAGAAATATAGGGTTAACGGGTAATGCCCTTAGAGTAAATGATATATTCGCGGCCGAAATATTCACTTTCATCGCAACCGACGATGGGGTTTACATGTCTTTTGACCTTTCGCAAGGTTGGATGCCTGCATTGCCGGGAGTAAAAATCAATAAATTATTGTACGATAATACCACCGAATCATTTCTGGCGTTTGGCGAATCAAACTTTTCAACCGCCGATTTTCAGGTCTGGAGTCCGCTGCTGATGGGTGGAATGCCTCAGGGAGAAGTCATCTCGGCTGCTTTGGCTGAAGGTAATATACTCGCGGTGCTCGCAAGTCCCGGCAGATCCACAGAAGAGGGGGGAGCCATCTATCGCGGACTCACATCCATGGTAGTCTCTTCCGATATTAAACCAGCCATGAGTCAG
Organism: Lentimicrobium sp.; assembly: GCA_024709105.1. GTDB lineage: Bacteria > Bacteroidota > Bacteroidia > Bacteroidales > Lentimicrobiaceae > Lentimicrobium. The sequence continues at coordinate 3,446 of JANJXJ010000076.1, forward strand.
GTAGCTTCGTTGAACATCTTTCCAAATCCTGTGAAAGAAAATGCAATGCTCCGGCTTACCCTGCCGGTTCAAGGAGATATTTCAGTGGTAGTAAGTGATTTGAATGGTAAAACAATAAACTCCACTGAAATCGGAAAATACTCAGCAGGAACGCATCAGATTGCATTCAATGCAGGCAATCTTTCAGCAGGATTGTATGTGGTTTCTATTGCCATAAACGGAGCCCCTGCTGCACGAAGTAAAATGATAATCGTACACTAAAAAAAACAGTTGATGGCTGCCACATGTCATACCGGCATGTGGCAGTTTTTTGCAAAAAGATACGCAGCAAAATCAGTAAACATAGGTATTTACCGGCCACCTGATACTTCCGACATTTGTGAAAAAATCAACATGAAACAGAATTTCCCCATCACATTTTTTGCATTGGCACTATTAACAACCTCATTCATTTTTACATCTTGCGAGGCTGTTGAAGAGCTCACCGAAACCGACACCGAAAAAGCCATCCGCATTTTTACCGAAGGCACCTGGAAGGTAGATACCTTAGTCACCAAAACCGACCTCTTCAGCGGAGGCATCAGCAACATACAAACAGATTCAACATTCAACAACTACGGTACCATTGAATTTCAAAAGCCCAATCAGACAGTTCCAGGATATGGAGCAGGCTACATGATACACAAATATGTTAAAAACGGCATTCAGCGCACCGATACGGCAGCCTGGGTACCATATAATTTCAACTCAGGCAACAACAATTACATAACCTTGTTTTTTGCACTTCCGGGCCAGGACCTTGTGCTGGATGGTTATGATATGTACCTCGATCTGGTGGAACTGAGCGAAAAACGCATTAGAATTTCCGGATGGAGACGCGAAACTATTCCCGGAGGCTCAGGCGGCAGTTACGGCAGTTACCGAAGATATCATCTGACCCGATAAACGAGAGAAGCCGGCATCGCTTCCGGTTGGGCAAGCGGTGCGCTGCTCCTGCGTTTTGGTTCTAATCAGATTTATTACGATTTAGTTCTCTGATTTTAGGTGCCCCTGGCTTGGCGGAATTTGTAATTCCGCCATACCTTCTTGCTATGGAATAACATCTTAAACCCGGCTTGGCGGAATTTGACTCCTTAATCCTGGCCTGGCGGAATTTGCAATTCCGCCTCTCCCTCTACAATAAAATCAAACATGAATTTCTCACCTCTGGCCTGGCGGAATTTAGCTTCCACCCCCGCCAACGGTGGGGGGCTAACGCTGAGCTCACCGCCAAGTGCGGTTCGGTTGTAATTCCGCCATACTTTCTTCTCTGGTATCATTCATAAAAAACCAAACAACTGCATCCCAAATCCGTTATTACTATTGATTGTATCTGCATTCATACATTTTCCTTCATGAACTAAATCAACAACTTACAACTCTGGTACAATTGTTGCATATTTTCAAGTGAATCTAATTTCCCCACTCAAAAACATACTACAATGAAAGCTTTAAAATCCATAGTGCTTATCATAGCCATGCTGGTGGCAGCAGCATTTTCGCAGGCACAGGAACAAACAGAGGATCGTTTGAATCTACCAGGCGACAATCTCAACCTTTTCGCCGTAATGAAACTTTTTCAGGAGTCAGAAACCCTCGAAGGCTTTGAACGCAACCTGAATGCCGAAGAATCTAAAATCAACAACCTCGACCTGAACGGCGATGAATTGATTGATTATATAAAAGTTAACAATTATGTTGACGGCGACAATCACACCATTGTGCTGCAGGTTGCCGTAAATGAGAAAGAGAATCAGGATGTTGCGGTAATTACTGTAAGCAAGGATGAAAAAGGGCAGGTTCAGGTACAGTTGATTGGCGATGAGTATCTTTATGGCAAAGACTATATTGTAGAACCCATTTACGAAGATGCCACAGCACAGGCAGAAACCCCGAATCCTGCATATCAGGGTGAAACCCGCGAGGTGAACGGAGAAACCGTGGTAGTTAAGAAAACCACCTATGTTGAAGTGCAAACCTGGCCTGTGGTGCGATATATCTACCAGCCCACCTATGTGGTATGGCGTTCTCCCTGGTACTGGGGCTATTATCCTTCGTACTGGAGACCGTGGAGACCCTATTACTGGCATCATTATTACGGGTATCACTACCACTGGCACTGGCATTATTACGGCCATTACCATCGCTGGGATCGTTACCGCTACCCGAATTACAGCAGAAACTACTATTACGGACACCGCAATGCGTCGGCCACTGTTCGCAGCAACCGCGACAGCGGAAGGTATAAAAATACATATTCAAGGCCTGAAACCCGTCAGGAAGGTTCACGCGAATTCAACAAACGCCATCCTAACCTTGAACGCCCCGCTGTAAGGCCATCCACAGGTGGAAGCAACACCGGAAGACCAGCAGTTCAACCGGGCGATAGCAGGCCGGGCAATCAGAATGTAAGCCGGCCAACAGGAAGGCCCGGCGGAAGCGGAAATGTTGATCGCCCTGCAACAAAACCAGGCACAACGAGGCCAGCTGTAAAGCCCGGAAACGACCGACCATCGCGCAAACCAGCAGTTAAACCCGAAGCACGTCCCGAAAGAGACAAAGCCCCCGGCAGTTCACGCGATAAACAATCCAATGTTAACCGGCAAAGCAACTCCTCGCGCAAATCAGAGCCGGCCCGCAGCAGCCGTTCAACCAACAGCTCAGGAAGATCCTCTGGCAGATCCTCCGGAAGCAACAGGTAAATATCAGGTTATGCCTAAGTGAGCTGAAATCTGTTATTACACATAAAACAAAAAGACCTGATAAGTTGTAAGAAAACTTGTCAGGTCTTTTTTTTGAATTTATGGTTGCGGGACAAGATTATTCAAAGATTCCTGATTCAAAGATTACATCCTGCTACAATTGAAGTCATGAGTCCCTTGAATCTTTGAACCGACCGGAGGCGCGCCCCGCAGTAGTGCAGCGAAAGCGGGGGAGCTCAGCGTTAGCCCCCCCGCCGTTGGCCTATCGTGTGGACACATTTCTATGGACTTGCCAGCCATCATAAGCGGCCTTAAAATATTTTAACCCTATCCAAAGTGTAGTTATGCCGGGATGACGTTTGCTTTCATAACCTTTCCAGCCACCGAGCCGTGCTATGACCCACACATACCTTTTAAGGTCTTGTGTTTTATATGGATTTTTTTGCTTTTCGGTTTTCCCTTCCATATCTACTATTTTATGTTCTAAAAATTCCTGTTCTTCGTGGGAAAAGCAACTGTCTGCACTT
>JANJXJ010000237.1 GCA_024709105.1 Lentimicrobium sp.
GGAGTGATGGTGACTTTTAATCTCAACACACCTCAGGATAATCCGCCTCTGAATGGTGGCGAGGTCCTTGATTTTAAAGCTGAGATATTACCGGTTGAGGCGGATGAGAACCCTGATGATAATACATCAACATTGCGTCAACTGGTTGTTAACTCATACGACCCCAATGATAAGACCTGTTTGGAAGGCGATGCCATTAATATTCAGAAGGTAGGTGACTATGTGCATTATCTGATAAGGTTCGAAAACAAGGGAACTGCCGAAGCTACCTTTGTTAGGGTAAAGGATGTGATTGATACGCTGAAGTTTGACATAAACTCCTTTGCTATCATGAACTCAAGCCATACCCTCGAATGCAAAATAACAGGCGGGAACGAAATAGAATTTCTTTTTAACAACATTGACTTGTCAAATCAGCCCGGTGAAAACGATGGGTTTGTATGTTTTAAGATTAAAACCCGCAGTGACCTGCAAATGAACGATATATTCCTCAATCAGGCTCTTATTTATTTCGATTACAATGCGCCTATCTATACGAATGAGTGTGAAACCATCATCCTGCTGAATGTAAATGCTGAGGGCAGTATTTTACCACAATCGGATGTGAGGGTGTTTCCCAATCCCGCTGATGAATTAATCAATATCTCGACGAAGCACCCCATTCAGCAAATAGATATACTCGACCTGAATGGCAGGTTAATAAAGAGTTTTTCAGGAACAACCACCATACACCTAGGGGATTTGAAGAACGGCTTGTATTTCATAAGAGTTAAGCAAAAAACGGGGGTCACGGTAGTTAAGATACTGAAAGTATAACTGCTGTCAGTTCTTTTCCTGCCAACAATTTCTGGCTAAGGACTTCAAGCTCTAATAGCAATCTGAATCTGGAACGGAATGACCACCTAAAAGAATGGCTTGCATATCTAAAAAGTTGGTATATTTGATTTGTGGATCTGGTTTGCTGATGAAGACAAATGGTTTGGGAACAAGTCAGATATATACGGAATATTGCATATAATCACTCGTTGTGCTTCATGCTAAGAAACCGATGAATAAACTGACAATTATATTAATAGGACTAATTTTCGTTTCATTTACAAATAATGAATCGAAAGATTGTATTTCTGACCTTTACTCAATGCTTGATAAAACATTGATTGATAAATATGAGAAGGTCGTGACTAAAAATGAATTTGGAATTAGACATTCGATTGATTCAATGAACTACCAGATTATCAGACGATGGAAAGATGACATGACACCCATAATTGAATCGATTACTAATGAACTGACAAATATAGACCATTGGAAAGAGTATCACACGAATGGACAACTTAAATCTGTTGGTTTTATGACAACATCAGTTCATTCATATATCGGGGAATGGAAGTACTATTCTGATTCAGGTAAATTAGACAGTATAGTAGATTACGATAAAAAATATAAAGTTCCATTTTGTGAGTTTTATCAAATTGCAAAAGACAAAGGACTGACTGGAAAAACAAGTCAAATCAATTTTGATACGGAACAGAGAAAGTGGCGA
>JANJXJ010000189.1 GCA_024709105.1 Lentimicrobium sp.
GTGGTAAGCACACCCATGATTAATGCACCTATTGCACCCTGTTTGGCGTAGTTTGCATAATTGAAGTTTGCTTCTGCTTCCGCAATGGTTTTGTAATAACCCAGTTCAACCGATCTTTTGATTACATTCGGAAAATATTCCGGAGTGATTACATATGAAGTTATCCATTGTGTGCCCGGGCTGAGCAGTGCAATGAATATTGTAATGATTAATCCTGAAATCAATCCTTGTTTGTAACTCATGTTCCCATTGTAAAATCTGTTTTTCTTTTCTTTAAGAGCCAGCACATAAATCCAGATGGCCGGTATGGCGAAAAGATTGGTCAGATATAAATGGTAATCAATGTATGTGCTGTGCAGTCCGCTCAGTTTCTCGAGCAGCATCCAGAGCAACGACATAGCGGCAAACAGAAATGCCCATTTGAGCTCAATGGTAATGTTTTTCATGGCAGGAGTTTTTGTTGATAAAAGTTAGATTTTGTTTTACTTAGGCATAGAGGATGTAATCTGCACGTGCTTTATCGGGCTTAAGTTCATTTAAGCCCGATTTACAAAAAATGGTTATGATCAGTGAAAATGAAACCCGGCCTCCAACTGTGTTTGGTTTCCTGTAGATTACATGAGGGCAGTTGTCATCCTGCTGTTGCAGTTTAGCAAATATAGATATTATTGATTTTCATCTTGAACTTACAACAAACTTTCATACAAACATCTGATGGAAGTAGAATAGTTTAAAGAAAGGCAGCTTCTCAAATTCATATCTGAATAATTAACTGCTATAAGGATTTTTGCTGCAATGTTTTGGCTAAGTTTCAATAGGATTTTCTGAATTAGTTCAGTTACTCTCCACATAATTCCTGAAATTATTCAATATGGCCTGCCAGCCATCGCGCTGCAGTTCCGGCGAATTTTCGGTTTCTGCCTCAAAGCGTACAATAATTTCAGTTGTATCGCCAACGGGGGTAAGTTCTACGGTTACCTTTCTGCCATCTGCAATTACATAACCCAGCCTTTCATGGGCTTTTACCTCAGTGTAAACAGCTTCAAAATCAAAGCCAAAGCTTCCATCAAGGGCTTCCATGCGGGCCAGGTATTTGCCGCCAGCGCGTAAATCGTTTTCGGCATGGGGGCAATGCCATTCAGGAGTGGCAAAATTCCATTGGGTGATATGGGCCGGCTGGGTATAATAATCCCAGACTTTTTCAGCATTGGCCAGGATACTGGCTTTTATGGTAATTAAAGTAACATCCATTGGTTAAACATTTAAGAGGGTGTTGATGTCGAATTTTCGCATTTTCAGGAAGGCTTCAGCGACTTTTGGCGCTTTTTCGGGGTTGCTCATCAGCTCAGGCAGTATTGCCGGCAATACCTGCCACGATACTCCGAATTTGTCTTTTAACCAACCGCAGTAGCTCTCTTCGCCGCCACCGGCTGTAAGTTTATCCCAGTAATAGTCAATTTCGTCCTGAGTGTGGCACTCAATCACAAAGGAAACAGCTTCGCTGAGTTTAAACATTGGCCCGCCATCCAGAGCCATAAACTTTTTTCCGTTCAGTTCGAAGGTAACTACCGGAGGATTGGTTTCGAGGATAGCTGAATTTGGGAAGACTTCGCAATAGAAACCTGCTGCTTCCCGGGCCTGTCCTTCGAACCACAGGCAGGGGTAAATGGATGGGTGGCTCATGATTGTGGTATTTTGGTGTAGTCGGTGAACATAATTTCCCACTGATGCCCGTCGGGATCGGCAAAGCTATCGTAATACATCCAGCCATGATCGGCGGCCTGCTGATAACGGCTGCCTCCGTTTTCAAGTGCAGTGCTGACTATGGTATCAACCATTTCCCTGCTCTCAACTTCAATGGCGGTTAATACCTGTGTTGCAGACCCATCAGCTACCGGTCTGTTGGTAAATGTGCCAAAATACTCCCGGGTGATGAGCATGGAATAAATCAGGCCATCGTTAAGAATAAGACACAATGCTTTTTCGTCGGAGAACTGCTCGTTGAACGAAAAACCCAGCTTTGACCAGAATGCACGGGTTTGTGCCAGGTCTTTTACCGGCAGGTTTACAAATATGGATTTTATTTTCATGGTTGTGTGTTTTAAAGGTTAACTTTTTGGTTTGCTGCGCCTTAAATCAGACATTGGCTGTGATTAAATGAAGGGTCTTCGTATAATCTGTAATTGAACTGCCAACTTGATTACTAACACTTTGAAAACCTAAGTGTTCATATTAATATACACTGTTGTCCGGAAAAACATTTTAACGTTCTAAGAGTTTACCCTCGTTGAGCTCCCCCGCTTTCGCTGCACTACTGAGGGGCAAGCCTTTGGTCGGTTCTTCCCCCGCCATCGGCGGTGGAAGGTATTCTCGTACTTTTTTCTGGACAACATTGATACAATGTATAAAATTCACAAACACTAATACCCGATAACCGTTTTCCAATTTTCAACCTTAAAATACTCCCTGTATAATTAATATCGCTTGCGATATATATTATTTGTTGTATCTTTGTGTCGCGAAAGATATAATCTTGACGGACTGAAAAACACAACCATTATGAATTCGTTTACCGAAAAACTAAAATGGAGTTACGGAGTTAAAACCCATTGGATTCCAGGCATTTTCAGAATATTGCTGGGGCTCGGCCTGCTGTTTGCCGGAATCAGCCACCTTACCGTGTCGCGGGTTGAGTTTCTTGCACAGGTGCCCGGCTGGGTTCCGTTGTCCGGCGATCTGGTAGTGGTGCTGTCGGGAATAGTTGAAATTGCCCTTGGGCTGGCACTTATTGCCCTGCCGCAATGGAAAGCACTTACCGGATGGATAACTGCCATTTTCTTTGTGCTGATTTTCCCGGGCAACATTGCTCAATATGTTAATCAGACCTCAGCTTTTGGCCTCGATACCGATGAGGCCCGGCTGATCAGACTCTTTTTTCAACCGGTGCTGGTGGCCTGGGCGTTGTGGTCAACTGCCGCTTACAGGGCTTACCTCCAGGGCAGGAAACTAAAAAAAATATAGCAGGGCAGATGTTTTTAACAACAAATTGATCAGCTGCTTTGCCGGCTGCCAGGTTGCCGGATAAAACCTGTAACTTAAACAAACCTAAAAAAGCTAAAACTACTTCAATCATGAAAACCCCCGAATCCAAACCCGAAAAGAAACAGACTTTCAGGCAGAAACTACTGCGCAGTATGTATCCCCTCATCAGAAAACTGGGGAAAAAGGGCAAAAACGGAACCGTGCTGGCCAACCCGGGCAGTATTGCGCCCCGGGTTTCTGTTTATTCACTTAAAATCAGCCTGAACAATGGCAAAATACTTGATTTTTCGACATTGCAGGGTAAAAAGATTCTGATTGTGAATACCGCCAGCGATTGCGGTTACACCGGGCAGTATGCCGAGTTGCAGTCGCTGCATGAGCAATTTGGAAATGAGCTGGCCATTATTGCATTTCCGGCAAACGATTTTGCCGGACAGGAGGAGGGAAGTGATCAGGAGATTGCCGCATTCTGCCAGCTGAACTATGGGGTAACTTTTGCGGTGGCAGCCAAAGGTGTGGTTATCCATTCGCATTTGCAACAGCCGGTGTTTATGTGGCTTACCGATAAAAATAAGAACGGATGGAACGATCATGCCCCCGACTGGAACTTCGGCAAATACATTATTGATGAAACCGGTGCGCTGAAACATTATTTCGGGCCCTCAGTTTCTCCGCTGGATAAGGAATTTATCAGCGCAATCAGATAAATGCCTCTCGTTGCAAGGCAAGAGCTGCCTCAATAATCCGGGAAGTAAGGAGGTTATCCGGGCCCGGATTGTTTTTATTCGTGATCGAATAAAACATTATTTTTGTAAACCCTTGATTCATCTTAGTTTACCGCATATGGCCTACGAACACCTCAAACTCGAAAATCAGTTGTGCTTTCCTGTTTATGCTGCCTCGCGGCTCATCATCAGGGAGTATCAGCCATTTTTAGACCGCCTCGGAATTACCTATCCCCAGTATCTGGTGCTTATGGTATTGTGGGAGCACAACAATTTGCCGGTAAACGACATTGCCAAAAAGCTGATTCTTAACACAAATACCATTACCCCCCTGCTCAAGCGCATGGAGCAGCAGGGCCTGATCAGCCGCAACCGCTCCGGAGAAGATGAGCGCAAGGTGCTGGTACAGCTTACCGAACAAGGAAAACTCTTGCAGGAAAAAGCCGCTCTTATCCCCGAAGAACTGGTAAAAAGACTGTCTGCCAGTCAGCTTAACCCCGATGAACTGCTCAAACTCAAGGAAAGCCTCAACGACATCATTGCGTTTTTATCGGGGGAGAGGGCTAAATAAAAGTCAATACAATTGATTTATTGGCTTGTTGTAAATGCAGCCAATCCATCACGTAAAGTAAACTCGCAAAGAATCCAAATCCTGCCCTCTTAAAAAAACGCCCCGAAAATCAAGCCTGCAATGGTTGACAAAACCACTACCAGCGCTACATATACAACAGTTTTCTGGGTGCCCATCACCCCGCGGATCACCAGCATATTGGGCAGGGAAAGAGACGGGCCGGCCAGCAGCAGGGCAAGCGCAGGGCCTTTGCCCATACCCGAGGCAATGAGTCCCTGCAAAATGGGGACTTCGGTGAGGGTGGCAAAGTACATAAATGCACCTAAAAATGAGGCAAAAAAGTTGGAAGCTAAGGAGTTGCCGCCTACCAGCCAGGCTATCCATGCGTTGGGAATTACACCTGCAATGGCCACCTCATCGTGGGTGGAGCCCAGCAGAAAACCGGCAATTACCACACCGATGGCAAGTAAGGGAACGATTTGTTTGGTAAAGTCCCACGACGACACTATCCATTCGCGGTTTTCTCCGTCAGCAGATTTATCGAGCAGGGCAATGCTGCTCACCGAAGCAATGCCCACCACCATACTTACCAGAGGATTGGCAAAAAGCAGGGCACTCAGTACGGTAATGGCAGCACCGGCAAGCACCTGCCAGCTTTTGAGTTTGAGGATAAAAATCATGGAATACACCAGCAGCAGCCCAAATGCACCGGTAATGTACCATTTATAAGCCCACAGAAAATACCAGGCACTGCTGGTATCATTGGCTGCCGGTTTGCCCCAGTTGGCAAACACCAGAATAAAAACCAGGGCAAAGAAATGAATGGCTGTTTGCCACAAAGGGCGGGTTTCAGGAACATCGGGAAAGTTCATCTGTTCCTCGCGCCGTGCTTTTTCCTCTTTGCGGTAGATAATGGCCATGGCTGAGCCCACCAGAATACTGAACGAAACCGCGCCAATTACCCGGGCCAGCCCCATTTCGAAGCCCAGAATGCGGGCCGTAAGGATGATGGCCAGTATGTTGATGGCCGGTCCCGAATAGAGAAAAGCTACTGCAGGCCCTAAGCCGGCTCCCCGTTTATGAATACTTGAGAATAAAGGAAGAATGGTGCACGAACAAACGGCCAGTATGGTTCCCGAAACCGCAGCAACGGTATAGGCAACCCATTTTTTTGCCTTCGCCCCGAAATATTTAATCACCGATGCCTGGCTTACAAATACGGAAATAACTCCGGCAATAAGAAAGGCCGGCAACAGGCAAAGAATCACATGCTCGCGGGCATACCATTTCGAGAGGTCGAGGGTGGCATCAATGGCGGTATTAAAAACAGCGCTTTCGACAGGCAGAAAAAACACACCCAGAAAGATGG
>JANJXJ010000020.1 GCA_024709105.1 Lentimicrobium sp.
ATGTTTATTTGTTCCAAAAATGTTTCATCGTGCGACACAACAATCAATGTTCCTTGATATTCATTTATGGCAGTCGTCAAAATCTCAACATTCTGAATGTCCAAGTTGTTTGTCGGTTCGTCAAAGATAATAATATCAGGCGACTTGCTGTTTATTGTCAAGCAACAAAGCAATAAACGCATTCTTTCACCACCACTCAACGCACTACAAGATTTGTCCCAATCTTCTTTTGTAAACAAAAAACGGTTTAAACGGATTTTAATTTCGTGTTCTTGCATTGCTGAAGTGTTGAATTGTTGGGCTTGTGCGTAAACTTTCAACCTGTTATCAAGCAAAGAATAATCTTGGTCAATATAAACCGATTTGGTATCTGCTTGGTGAATTTTTCCTGTTTGTGCTTCAATGTCACCCAAAATGAGTTTTATCAAAGTTGTTTTTCCTGAACCGTTTTTTCCTTTCAAGGCAATGCGTTCGCCACTTGTGATTTGAAAATTTAGGTTTTCTTTCCAAAGCAGTTGTTTGTCGTAGCCAAAGTTGATGTCCGTTGCTGTGAACAAAACTTTTCCTTTATGTAAAGCTGAATTATCAAAGCCGAATTTCATTTTATCAATGTCGGGCAAGGAAGAACGAAGTTCTTGTAAGTCTTGCGAAATATCACTGATTTTTTCTGTGTGAACACCTGCGATTTTAGCAGTGCTTCGTTCTGCACTATTTTTCCAAGTGTTAGAAACTATTTTTGGAAGCCCTGCTTTTCCTAAGTTCTTTTTTGCACGTGTATCTAATTTTTGTTGCCGCTCCAAAGTTACTCGTTCCTTTTCTTTGGCTTTTCGCATTGCTTTTTCTTTGCTTTGAATGTCTTGGTTCAAAGCATTGTTCTCTATTTGTTTTTGCTCTTTGTAAAAATCGTAATTACCACCATACGCTTTAATTCCTTGTCTGGTCAATTCAAAAATGCTGTTCAAAAGATTGAGCAATTTTCTGTCGTGGCTCACGATTATTAAAGTGCTTTTTGTAGTCCGAACGAAGTCGTACAAAAGTTGTCGGCTCTTGATGTCTAGGTGATTGCTCGGCTCATCCATCAAAATCAATTCGGGTTGATGAATGGAAATTCCCGCAAGGAAAACTTTTGTTTTTTGACCGCCACTCAACGCTTCCACTTTTTGGGTTAAGTTCAAATTGTTGAGTTGCCAATGGTTTAATGCTTCGTTGCAACGGTCTTCGATTGTCCAATCATCATTGAGCAAACTGAAATTTTCTTCGCTTGTGTTTCCGTTCAGAATTTCTTTTAAAGCGTTCAGTTTGTCTTCAATCCGTAATGCTTGTGCGATGGTCAAATGATTAAACTGCCCGAAAATCTGCGGAACATAATACGGTTGGACTTCAACGTTTATTTGTCCGTTGGATGGTTGAAGTTCGCCTGCAATAATTTTGAGTAAAGTAGATTTTCCTACCCCGTTGTTGCCTATTAAAGCGGTTTTTTCGTGATTGTTTACTGTCAGGTTGATCTCGCTAAACAGTAAATCCTTGTTAGAGTGTGTATATGAAATGTTTTGTAAAGTAAGCATAATTCCTTTCGTTAAAAATGAAACAATACAGCAACCACTTTGCGGTTGTTGTGCTGATTTGTCTGAAAGAAATTAAATTTTACATTTCGTGTCGCTTATATTTTTGTGTCTGCAAATGTACGAACTTTTTCTTTTAGCACCGTCGTTTTTAATATGGCAGGTAACTCGTTTATAACTGCACAAACATAGTACTTTTTCCATTTCTCTACAACAATTTTTCATTTTTTCCACCCATCAATTTATCTAACGGACTTTGAATTTTGTCAACTCCCTTTTTTGTCAGATGAGTGTAAATTGTAGTAGTTTTTATACTGGAATGACCAAGCAATGCCTGTATAAACCTCAGATCAGTGCCTGTTTCAAGTAAATGTGTGGCAAATGCATGACGCAAAGTATGTACTGTTGCTTTTTTCTCAAGACCTGCTGCAATTACTGCCCTTTTCATTACCGCTGCAACGCTTCCGGCACTGTAGGGCTCACCCTTGTATTGCCCTTCAAAAACATAAACGCTGCTTTTATATAAGTCTCGATAAGATTGCAATGCAGCTACGATTGAATAGGGAAGCATAACCATCCTGTCTTTCTTTCCTTTTCCCGACCTTACATGAATCTTGTACTCATCAAACAAAACATCTTCCCATTTGAGACTAACCAGCTCACTTCGCCGCAAACCGGTGCCATAAGCCAGCATAATCACCATTTTGTGCTTCGGATTTTGCAAATGCATAAAAATCTCAACACATTCTTCTTGCGTAATCACAACAGGTAGTTTCGATTCTTTTTTGGGCCTTGGCAATTCTATCTCAAAATGTGGCACCAATAGTATCTCCCGATAATAAATATTAAGTGCATTTACGCAATTATTGGCAGTAGAAGGCGAAAAACCATTAAGTATCATTTTGCCAAGATACTTTACTATTTCTGCCCGCTCAATGCCCAACAGATCTCTGTATCCCGTATATCTTAAAAACGAAATAAGAGCCTGACTATATGACTTTATTGTACTCGAACTTTTATTCGTGGCAAGCAAATGATCTGTAAATGCATCTACCACAACTCTGCTGCCCGGAGGTGTAAGATTCCTTACTGAGTCCATAGCTCTTGCAAGCTCAACCTGTCGTATTGAAGGGGTATACCTCTTATTCAGGTACTTGTCGGGCAAATTTGTTTCTATCTTTATTCCATAATCTTTCGCCAGTTTCTCAATATTGGATAATACCTGAGGACTTGACGGCAGTAAATAACATTGCTGTGCTTTACTATAACGGCTACCCGTAAAGCGTTTAACAATCTGAATAACTGCCGAAACATCCGGCAATTTCACCTGCATGAATCGCTTATCAGCTTCATGAACTTCAATTGAAATTACACCATTATCAACATCAGGAGAATCTCCGGTCCAATAACTGTCTGGCAATAATCCGGGCATACTTAATACAGCTTCTACACGAGTCTTTACAGCTAAATTCCTGTAAACCATGTAGGCTTTATGGGTATTGTTCCAATAAACCCCTCTTATTGACTTTAGAGCCTTACTTATCTTTTCATTATAAGGCACTTTAACAATCCAGTATTTACCTTTCTCAGAAAGATATACAGCATTTAAAACAACTTGTTCATCCGCCTTTGGCGAATTATGTTCTGAAGCCCCTGTGGCCAGAAGGTCGCTTTTGCTTTGTCGCAAAGCTATGGGCGCAATGTCGTGGCTATTTCCCAAGCCAGGCGCCGGCGTTGTTTCTTGTTCTTTTTTTTCTCCTTCGATGGTAACTAGTGGAAAAACTCTTTTCAGTTCTTCAAATTTCTCTTTATTGTAATCAACGTACCAGCATTTAAGGGTTTGACTCCAAATGGCTCCCAATGATCTGGCTTTTTGCTTTAAACCATCATCAAAACCAAAATAAATTCCTATCCTGGGGAAACCTCTGTGAAAAACTTTCTTGATAATTATGTTGGAAGCAGTCGATTGCAAAATAACGTTTTTTAAATAGTTTGAACCAAACCCCCACCAAAACGCCACCTTTGTAAAAATTATTTACAATTTCCAACCCAACCGGATACAGCTTCGCCCCGTCAGTCCCAGGCTGATAAATTCCTAACTAAAAATGCCGCTTGTATTAAACTAAACCAAAATTATAAAAATTAATTCACATTCTGCAAATAAAAAATGTAATTTATACATTTTCTAAATAAGTTGCAACAAAACTATTGTAAATACATGTTAAACAAGGGCTTCCGGGGTTTTTAGGGCCCGGGTTGACTGATGGGTGCAGGCGAATTTTGTCACTGGCAACTGAAAAATACAAAAATAAATACAGCACCCCGCTTTGTTTTACTACCCGGCAGGCAAAAAAAATGCCGCAGGATCAACTGCGGCATGGAGATATATAAGGCACTGATTATGAGATTACAATCTCTTTCTTAATTCTGGCATCTTTGGCAAGTGGCAGCCTGATGCTGAGTACACCCTGGTGGTAATCGGCCGAAATATGGTCGGTGTCAATGGTTTTGGGAAGTGCAAAACTTCTGTTTACGCCATGCAGGCCAAACTCTTTCCTCAGGAATTTGTCGTCGGCAACCGGCTGGGCCTGTTCCTGTGCGGTAATTTTAAGTATCTGCTGATCGAGCGAAATGCTGAAGCTCTCTTTTGTATAACCCGGGGCCAGCAGTTCGATAACAAACGCATTTTCGTGTTCGTAAATGTTGGCGGGTGTGCCGCTCTGACGGGTCTGGCGCACCGGGGTGTTGAAAAAGTTCTCCATTACTGAGCTCATGGCCGGATGGTTATGAAAGCGGATCATTGTCATTTTTTGTTCCTCCTTTTAGTGGGTTAGTTTTTTTGTTGGTTTTGATTCTTTCCTTTCAAGTTTTGTTCCAACCCCAAAAATCAGCCGAAAATCAATATTTTTATGCCTTTTTGTCATTTCGATGCTTAATTATGCGCCATTATGACATATTTATACAATATCCTGACCAATTCTAATCATCACAACCTTGCAAATATTTAACATCAGAAAAGCCATTGCAGCCTGTTTTTTGTTAATTTCGTGCTCAACCAGCAGCACTATCAACATGCCAAGTCAGCAGCGCAGAATACTCAATATTTTTGCATTCAGGAGAATCATAATTCCAGTACTGATAGGGCTGGGTGTAATTATTTACATGATCCTGGGCGACCTTACCCACAGCGATCTGGCCTCCATCAACTGGCGGTGGTATTCGCTGTTGTATTTTTTCCTGGCATTTACCATGATGGTGGTGCGCGACCTGGCCTATATGTACCGCATCAGGCTGCTCACCGGTTATGCGCTGAGCTGGCGCAAGTCGTTTGAAGTAATTATGCTGTGGGAGTTTGCCAGCAGCGTAACCCCTTCGGTAGTAGGCGGCTCGGCCATCGCCGTATTTATCCTCACCAAGGAAAAGCTGGGCGTCGGGCGCTCCACCGCCATTGTGGTAGTTACGGCCATGCTCGATGAGCTGTTTTACATCATCATGGTACCTTTGGTTTTTCTCGTTGCCGGATACAGCCGCACCTCGGTGGCCGGGCCCGAATTCAGCCTCGGAGGCAGCACCTTCACCACCATGGGCGTGTTTTTTATCGGATATTCCATCATTCTGTTCCTCACCCTGCTTATTGCATACGGCATTTTTCTCAACCCCGGTGGTTTTAAGTGGCTGCTTGTAAAAATCACCTCGCTTAAACCGCTCAGGCGCTTCCGCGAAGGCGCAATCATCACCGGCGATCAGGTGATCGTAACCTCGGCCGAACTGCGGGGGCAGTCCCTGATTTTCTGGGGAAAGGCATTTCTGAGCACCGTTTTTTCGTGGACAGCCCGCTTCTGGGTGGTCAACTTCCTGATTATGGCATTTACCGGCCCGGTAAATCTTGCCGACAATATGCTTATTTATGCCCGTCAGCTGATGATGTGGGTAATTATGCTGGTGAGCCCCACCCCTGGCGGAAGCGGCATTGCCGAGTACTTTTTCCCCATCTTCCTGCGCGAATTTATTGCAGGCTCCACCGGCGACCTCACCACCCTGGTTGCGCTGGCCTGGCGGATGGTAAGCTATTACCCCTACCTCATCATCGGAGCCATTGTGCTGCCGCTCTGGCTGCGAAGGGTGTATCTGGGCCGCAAACTGATCAAATTCAGCAGCAAAAGAAAAAGCCCTCCGGCGGGTTGATGCGCAAAGGGCTTTACTAATTAATTTCAGGGCTTCTGAAAATTGATTTATCAAGGCTTGTGCCTGAGCCACAACCGGAGTTTACTTAAATGTAAATGAGGATGGTGGCGAAAAAACGTAACGCAGAGAAAGCGATTTTCAGGAGTCCGTGAAGGAAAACTTATCCGCAGTGGAAATACTGCTCCACCAGATTCATAATCTTCTCCTTCTTGCAATGAATCTCCTCTCTGAGGGTTTCGTCCTTGTAGGTTCTTAGTTTGCGGGCCACGCCATCAATCACACCCTGCGGAAAAACATCGTATTTCATGTAAATCTCTGCCTGTTCTTCGAGCATACGGGCCGAATCCCAGCACGAAACCGGGAGTTTGTTCAGCTGCGCCAGCCTTTCCTTGTGGGCATCGTCAAAAATATTGACATCCACATAGGTTTTTTCGGCAATTTCAAGTGCATTTTCCATTTCGAGTCCGTGGCGGGCAGCTACGGTAAGGCCGGCCAGCAGCAGATAAATATCGGCCGAACCATCGGGGCAACGGAATTCAACGGTTTGTAATTGAGTAAGATCCTGTTCAACAGGCTTTTCTATGGGATTAGCATGATACACCATCGAATTTCCCTTGGTCCATCCCAAAGGCACACGCACCAGCACGCTGCGGTTGCGGTCGCCCCAGCAGATGTTGGTGGGCGCTTCCTGATGCGGCACCAGCCTGAAATACGAAGTAGGATTGGTATTTCCGAAAGCGGTGAGCGAAGGGGCAAGTTCAAGATAACCGGCAATGGCTTTTTTGGCAGTGTCGCTGAGTTTGCCATCTTTTACCATCTTGTTTTTGCCGTTTTTCACCAGTTTGGTGTGAATGTGCAGTCCGCTTCCGGCTTTGCCAACGGTAATTTTTGGGGCAAAAGTCACGGTAACCCCATATTTGTAGGCCAGGGAGCGCAGTATCCATTTGGCAATCACCAGTTGATCGGCGGCTTCCTCAAGATTGGTGGGCATAAACTCAATTTCGTTCTGCTCATACAGTTTTCCGTCCTGCGAAAAATTGCCCACTTCGGAGTGACCGTATTTAATCAGGCAGCCGGCCTGAGCCATGGCGGTCATGGCTTCGGTGCGCAGATGTTCCCATTTGGCAAACGGGTAGGATTCGTGATATCCTTTCTGGTCAACAGCCCTGAAGATATCCTCCTCGTCGCAGATGATGTAATATTCCAGCTCACCCATTACATTGAAGGTAAGTCCGGTTTTGGCTTTGAGTGCCTGATGGGCTTTGCGCAGAATGTACTCGGGAGAACTTTCGAGCGGTTCGCCATCCTTGTTGTAGTAAGAGCAGAGAATGTCGAGCGCCGGCACATCCGAAAACGGGTTTACAAAAGCAGTGCGGTAGCGGGGCACCACGTAGAGGTCGCTCGATCCGGCCTGAATAAAAGGAAAGAGGCTGGAGCCATCCACCCTTTCGCCGGTTGAGAGAATGCTGTTCAGGTGGTCGCGCGAGCTGATTACAAAATTCAGCGTTTTCAGCCTTCCGTCACCGCCGGTGTACCGGAAGTTGATCATTTCGATGTTGTGATCTTCAACGTACTTGACCAGATCGGCCCGGGTAAACTCTTCTGCCGGCTTGTTGAGGTACTGCACCAGCGGATTGGGGTTCAATTCAGTGAAACTTGTCATGAATCAGTAGTTTTTTATTTAGTAATTGCTGCCATCAGTCAGCAGCTTTTTTGTGTTTTTCAGCGGGTTGGTTCATGCGAAAAAGTGCTCAAAATTAGAAAGTTTTTACTATCTGCATCAAAAATCTTGAATGATTGTGATAATCTGAAATGTTTATAAACCTGCGCTGAGCGGAATTTGTAATTCCAACTTTTATTAACAGTACTGCGCTGAGCGGAATTTAGCTCCCACCGCCGATGGCGGGGCTAACGCTGAGCTCCCTACGGTCGGTTGCAATTCCGCATTTCATTGAAAATATTAGTAAGCTGAGCGGAATTTGTAATTCCGCTCTATTTTTATCATTGTAATACAGCCGCCAGATACCCTGCGCTGAATGGAATTTGTAATTCCAACTTTCATTAATAATATAGCGCTGAGCGGAATTTGTAATTCCGCTTTTCATTGATAAAATTAAAGAGCTGAGCGGAATTTACAATTCCGCTCTACTTTTATCCATTTAGCAAAGCCGCCAGGTCCCTGCACTATGCGGAATTTGAAATTTCACCTTTCATTAATAACAGTAGAAAGCTGAGGCGAAGTTGTAATTCCGCATTTCATTGATAAAATTAAAGAGCTGAGCGGAATTTAGCTCCGCTGAGCTCCCTACGGTCGGTTGCAATTCCGCTCTATTTTTATCCTTGTAATTCAGCCGCCAGGTCCCTTCTAAAAAAACACGTAAATCACAGTCATTATATGCTTAGCGAATAACCGAACCGCCGGAGGCGGAGAGCTCACCGGCAGAACCCCGCCGCCGATGGCGGCGCGGTGGAAGGTAATCTCTGATTTCCCCCCCCGGACAACAATAAATGTTTACAAACTATTTGTAATTCCACCTCTCATTAATAGTACTTTTGCATACTTTTTTCAATCTGCCATGAATCAGCATGAATTGATCTTTTTTTCGGTATTTGTTACTGTAATCACCGGGGTTTTGCTGCTCGATCTGGGAGTGTTCGACCGTCGCAACCACATCATCCCGTTTAAGGAAGCCCTTTTCTGGACACTGCTGTGGATAGGCCTTTCGCTGGGTTTTTATGTATTGCTGCTTACCCACGGCGAATGGATTCATCTGGGCAAAGAAGGCTCCCTGTCCGACATCAGGCTGTTGATTGACAAATACAACCATCCGGTGCGGATTGACGGGCTTGGCTTCGAAGACGCACTGCGCGTTTATAAAAACAACCTGGCACTGGAGTTCCTCACCGGCTACCTGATTGAAAAAGCGCTGTCGGTTGACAATATTTTTGTGATGGTGATGGTGTTTTACGCTTTCAACGTAGAGCCGCGTTATTACCGCAGGGTGCTTTTCTGGGGGATTCTGGCGGCCATCGTCCTCAGGTTTGTGTTTATTTTTTCGGCCTCGGCCATCATTCAGCAGTTCAGCTGGGTGCTGTATCTTTTCGGTGGGCTGCTGATATTTACCGGCGTTAAAATGTTCATTACCCGCAACAAACAGGAAAAAATTGATGCCGAACATCATCCGGTAGTCAGGTTTGCATCAAAATACCTGCCCGTTTACCCCAGGTTTGTGCGGCATCATTTTATGGTTACCAAAAACGGGCGCCGTTTCATCACCCCGCTGTTTCTGGTGCTTATGGTGATTGAATTTACCGACCTTATTTTTGCCGTGGATTCAATTCCCGCCATTTTTGCGGTAACCAAAGATCCCTACATTGTATTTTTCTCCAATGTTTTTGCCATTCTGGGATTAAGGGCATTGTTTTTTATGGTGGTAAACATCATTGACCTGTTCAGGTTCCTGAAAACAGGACTGGCTTTTCTGCTGGTGTTCATCGGCATAAAAATGCTGGCACATCACTGGCTGAAAGAGGTGGGCTTCACCACCGCCCATTCGCTTTACATTATTGTGGGCATACTTTCGGTGAGCATCATTGCCTCGCTCCTTTTCCCCGAAAAGAAAACCGCAGTCTGAGCCATACCTGACAACCGTGAACCGGATCTGCCCTGCCATCCTGCTGCTTTGCAGGCATTATAAACATTTAACATCTCTTCACAGCAATAAATTATATCTTTGCTGATGCATTTCAACACAACCACATGCAGTCATTCACCCCGGAGCAAATCAGGCAGATTGCCTTAGGCACCATACACGAAGAGGCTTCAGCCATACAAAACCTTGAGCAGTACATCAACGACGATTTTCTCACCTGCGTTGACCTGATCCTGAAATCGCCGGGCCGGGTAATTGTTACCGGCATAGGCAAAAGTGCAAATATTGCCTCAAAATTGGTGAGCACCTTCAACAGCACCGGCACACCTGCCTCGTTTATGCATGCTGCCGATGCCATACACGGCGACCTGGGTATGATCAAAAACGAAGACATTATTATTTGTCTTTCAAAAAGCGGCGATACCCCCGAAATCAAGGTTTTGGTTCCGCTGCTTAAACTTATGGGCAACAAACTGATTGGTATGGTCGGTAACCTGAACTCATACCTTGCCCGCAATGCCGACTACATTCTGAATACCACCGTTCAGCGCGAAGCCTGCCCCAACAATCTGGCGCCAACAGCCAGCACCACCGCTCAGCTGGTGATGGGCGATGCCCTGGCAGTGGCTTTGCTCGAATGCCGCGGATTCACACGCGAAGATTTTGCGAAATACCACCCCGGCGGGGCGCTGGGCAAAAGGCTTTACCTGAGGGTTTCCGATTTGTACATCAACAACGAAAAGCCCGAGGTGCAGACAGATGATGACATGAAATCGGTGCTGCTCGAAATTTCGTCGAAAAGGCTGGGCGCCACTGCAGTGCTGAACGGAAAAAAACTTGCCGGCATCATTACCGATGGCGACATCAGGCGCATGCTGCACCGCGAAACTCCGGTGGACAAGCTCAGGGCCGAAGACATCATGACCCGCAACCCGCTCACCATCAGCGCCGATATTCTGGTGGCCGACGCCCTCGACATCATGCGAAAAAACAATGTAACCCAGATACTTGTTCTTGAAAACGAAGAGTATGCCGGCGTGGTGCATCTGCACGACATCCTCAAGGAAGGAATTATCTGATTAATTTTAACTGCCAATCACCATATGGGTTCACAAAAAGACGCTTTCAACAGCTACCGCGAGAAAATGAACGAACGCATTCTCTCGGCCGAAAACAATAAAGTAATCAAACGCATCTTCAATGTTGATACCAATGCTTACCTCGAAGGCGAGCTCAGTGTAAAAACCAAGGAGATGCTGGGGCTGGTTGCCTCCATGGTACTCAGGTGCGACGACTGCATAAAGTATCATTTGCTGCGTGGCCACGAAAACGGACTCACCGAAGCCGAGCTTATGGAAGTAATCGGCATTGCCAATCTGGTGGGCGGTACCATTGTTATTCCCCACACCCGCCGGGCCATTGAGTTCTGGGACGACCTGCAACACTGATTCTTTCCGGAAATTTAACCACTGATGATGAGCAGCTTCAGAAAATTTCGTGCACTGCTGACTGGGTATGCCTTGCCGGCAGTACTCTTTTTGCTGTTGAACGGCAGTTTTTCTGATGTACTGGCGCAGGTTACCAAGGTAAGGGGCAAAGTAACCGATGCCTCCACCGGCGAAGTGCTGCCTTTTGTAAACGTTTATTTCAAAGGAACCACCATTGGCACCACCACCGACCTGGAGGGCATGTACGCACTGGAATCGCGCACAGCGTCCGATTCAGTGGCTGTTTCGTCGGTTGGATATCGCACTACCGTAAAAGCAGTTCAGAAAAACAAATTTCAGGAACTGAATTTTTCGCTGCAGCCCGATCAGATCTCCCTTTCGGAAGTAGTTATCCGCCCCGGCGAAAACCCTGCCGAAATCATTCTGCGCAAGGTAATTGACAACAAACCGCTCAACAACAGCGAAAAATTAGACTATGCGCAATACGAAGCCTATACCAAGATTGCGCTTGATGCCAACAACATCACCGAAAGGTTTAAGGACAGAAAAATCCTGAAACCCTTTCAGTTTATCTTCGATTTTGTTGACACCTCCGCCCTTACCGGAAAAGCATATCTGCCGGTTTTTCTGTCGGAAACCGTTTCGGAGGTTTATTACCGCGGCACCCCGAAAACCCGGCGCGAAATCATCACAGCTTCACGCATTTCGGGTATTGACAATGCCAGTGTGTCGCAGCTGCTGGGCGATATGATTCAGCAGGTAAACATCTACGACAACTACATCACCATTTTCCAGAAAAACTTCATCAGCCCCATATCGGGTGCAGCCTTGCTGTCGTACCGCTATTATCTGGTCGACAGCGCTTTTATTGAAAATCAATGGTGTTATAAACTGGCTTTCAGGCCCCGGCGGAAACAGGAATTTACCTTTGTGGGCAATATGTGGATACACGATACCACTTTTGCTGTAAAGCAGTTTGAAATGCAGATTGTACCCGATGCCAATGTCAACTTTATCAACGACCTTCAGCTTTCGCAGGAATTTACCTTAGTGGATGGCCGCTACTGGATGTTGTCGCGCGACAAACTCATCAGCGACTTCAACATCACCGAAAGAGATTCGGCACGCAACATTGGCTTTTTCGGGACAAAAACATCCTCTTACCGCAATTTTATCATCAATCAGCCCCGCGAAAAAGAGTTTTACAGCACCCCCGTGGTGACCATGATGAGCGACGAAGCACGCATCAGCGATGAAGAATCGTGGGTAAAACTCAGGCATGAATCGCTCACCGAACGCGAATCGAAAGTGTATCAGATGATTGACACGCTGAAAACCCTGCCTGTTTTTAACACCTGGGTGGATGTTATTCAAATGATTACCACCGGCTATTATGTAAAAGGCAAGATGGAATGGGGGCCTTACATGTCCACCCTCAGTTTTAATCAGCTCGAAGGGGCGAGAATAAGGCTGAGCGGGCGCACCAGCAATGCCTTCAGCACCCGCCTGATGCTTGAGGGTTACACTGCCTACGGTTTTAACGATGAGCAGATCAAATACGGCGGCGGATTTACCTACATGCTCGGCAAAAACCCCCGGCGGGTGCTCACCGGTGCCTTTAAATACGATGTTGAACAGCTAGGCCAGAGCCAGAATGCTTTCCGCGAAGATTTTTTACTGGCGTCGCTTTTCAGGCGAAATCCGGCCGATAAACTATCCATGGTTGAAGAGTACAAGGGTGCTTACGAACACGAGTGGTTCAACGGCCTATCCAACACCCTGGCCTTTGAGCAGCGCAACATATGGAGCTCGGGAAGGGTGCCATTCAGCCTCAACTGCCTTGATGGCGAGTGCATGAAACAAACCCACGTGCTTCGCACCAGCGAAATCAGCCTGAAAACCCGTTTTGCCTACCAGGAGCGCTTTCTTATGGGCGAATTTGAGCGGGTGAGCCTCGGGGCGCGCTATCCGGTAGTCGAAATCAATTATGCTTACGGAATGCCCAATGTTTTCAGCAGCGATTTTGAATACCACCGCCTGCAGTTGTCGGTAAGGCACTGGTTCAATATACTATCCTGGGGCTGGTCGCGTTATCAAATTGAAGCCGGCAAAATCTGGGGCGAGGTGCCCTATCCCCTGCTTAAGATACATCCGGGCAACGAAACCTATGTTTTCGATGAGTCGGCTTTTAATCTGATGAACTACTATGAGTTTGTCAGTGATCAGTACATCAGTTTTTATTACACCCATCATTTTGTGGGCGCATTTTTAAACAAGGTGCCGCTGCTCAGAAAACTTAAATGGAGAGAAGTGGCTCAGGTTAAGGGAGTTATTGGAAATGTGAGCAAACAAAACCTCTCTTTTTCCGAACTGCCCAAAGGCACTTACACCACCGGAAAACCATATTTTGAAGCAGGACTGGGTGTGGAGAACATATTTAAGATATTCAGGGTGGATGCAGTGTGGAGATTAAGCTATTACGACCATCCCGATATCAACAAGTTTGGTGTACTGGTTTCAATGCAATTTGACTTTTAAACGAACAGCTGAAAATTGTGTTCACTATGTTCCGCAGTTTATATAAAATCCTCATTTACAACCGTAAACTCCGGATTTGGCTGAACTGCAAGCCGTAACAATTCGATTTTCGGAAGTCCTTTATAAATTATTACATTTGCGGCATGTCAGAATCCATGATTTTAAGGACAGAAAACCTTGTAAAAAAATACAAGAAGCGCACCGTGGTCAATCAGGTGAGTGTTGAAGTGCGGCAGGGCGAAATTGTTGGTCTGCTGGGCCCCAACGGTGCCGGAAAAACTACCTCATTTTACATGATTGTGGGGCTAATCAAGCCCTTGTCAGGGAAAGTGTTTCTTGAAGATACCGAAATTACCGAAATGCCCATGTACAAAAGGGCGCAGCTAGGCATCGGCTATCTGGCACAGGAAGCTTCGGTTTTCCGCAGCCTGAGTGTTGAAGACAACATTGCGGCCGTGCTTGAATTCACCGGACTGAGCAAGGCCGAACAGAAAGAACGGCTGGAATCGCTGATTTCGGAGTTCGGGCTTAACCATGTGCGCAAAAGCATGGGAATACAGCTTTCGGGTGGTGAACGCCGCCGCACCGAAATTGCACGCGCACTGGCAGTTAATCCCAAATTTATCCTGCTTGACGAACCTTTTGCCGGCGTTGACCCCATTGCGGTGGAAGACATTCAGCAAATCGTTTCAAAACTCAAAGAGAAAAACATTGGCATCCTCATCACCGACCACAACGTACACGAAACACTCACCATCACCGACAGGGCTTATCTTCTGTTTGAGGGTTCGGTGTTAAAATCGGGTTCAGCCGAAGAACTGGCTTCCGACGAAAAAGTAAGAAGTGTGTATCTGGGCAAAAATTTTGAACTGAGGAAATAACAATTCCCCCCTTCCCTGCTTCAGAATAATCAGGAAGTTACGACAATTTCTCAATCAGAGATTTTACCTCTCCGGCTTTCCCGGGTTTGCCTGAGCTTTCGAGAAACTCAGCAGCCTTCATCATGGTTCTGAGGTTGTACCCTGCCCCGGGATTAACCAGCCGCAGTTCTTTTGCTACTTCCACAGCCGATTCAGCGCCCTCTTCAATGGAAATATTTACCAGCATCTTGGTAAAGTCTTTTTTCGACTCACGGCTGATGAGGGTTTCAATGGCTGTAAGCAGCTCATGGTTGACTCTGGAGCTGCTGTTGTTGAGGACGATAATGGTATTCCGGTGCAGCGGATAACGGTGGAAATTGGTGCGAAAACCTTCCCATACTCCGTTGTGATAAATTACCGGTTCATTTTCAAAATTACGCAGCCTGAAACCATAACCATAAGGAATTTCCTTCCCGGCGTTAGACTGAGCCGGCAGAAAAGCTTCTTCGAGAATCTCAAACGGAATGGGCGAACCATTGTACAATGCCTGATCCCACAGGTAAAGATCACCCAGCGTAGAGCAAACCCCTTTATCGCCCACCGGGCCGTTGTTTTTGGTATCGGCAATTCTGGTATAACCGCGTTTCAGCGCCCTGAAACCATCAATATGGTTCTTAACTATACTTGTGTCGGCCGAACTGTAAACATAGGAATTTTTCATTCCGATCGGACCAAAAACCCTGCGCTGCAGAAACTCGTTCAGGCTCATGCCCGAAACCCTTTCCACTACCGAAGCCAGCATCACATAACCGGTATTGGAATAATCGTACCTGGCGCCCGGCTGAAAAAACACAGGCAATTTGTATTTTGCCATCAGCCCGATCACATCTTCGTTGTCGGGATGTGTTTCGCTGTTCCAGTATTTATCCACCAGGTACATGTAATTGGGCAGACCACCCGTGTGGTGAAGCAAATGCCGGATGGTTACCTTTTTGTAGGGAAGCTCGGGTATAAATTTTACCAGCTCGTCATCAAAATCGAGGCGCTGATCGGCTTTGAGCAGCATAATGGCAGCTGCGGTAAACTGTTTGCTTACCGAGGCAAGCTGAAAAACTGATGAGGTGGAAAGCGGAGTTTTCAGGATGGGGTCGGCATATCGCAGCGACTTCTCAAAAACATCGTAACCATCAATGGCCACCAACACGTTGCCACTGAATCCCTTTTGGATGGAAAACAAATCGGTGAGCGAATCAAGGCTGCGCAACAGCCCGTAATCCAGTATTTTGGTTAGTTCGAGGGCCTCATGTACCGACAGAATTTCACTCCCGGTGTTGTTTGCACTCGAAATGCGGCCCGAATTGCCTGTTGTAAAAAACACAAGCAACAAAAGCAGCATGAATCCCGGTAATCTCTTCATTAATAAAACAAGTATTTGTCGTTAAGCTTAGGAGTAGTTCGCAAAAATAATTTTTTTTGTTTTAAAAGCGACGATTTTTTC
>JANJXJ010000050.1 GCA_024709105.1 Lentimicrobium sp.
CCGGCTTCGCAAAGCTTAAACGTTTGTATTACCCAAAAACGAACTGAACATGGAATACATCATAATCATCATTTCAGCAATCTTTGTCAACAACATTGTTTTTGCTCAATTCCTTGGAATCTGCCCTTTTCTGGGGGTTTCGAATAAAATCTCCACTTCTGTGGGTATGGGTGGTGCTGTGGTTTTTGTAATGACCCTGGCCACTATTGTAACCTACCTTATTTACCAGTTCGTGCTGGTGCCACTGGGGCTGGGATTCTTGCAAACCATCAGCTATATATTGGTAATTGCAGCTCTGGTGCAAATGGTGGAAATTATACTTAAAAAAGTGAGTCCTTCTCTTTATCAGGCACTCGGTATTTTCCTTCCATTAATTACCACCAATTGCGCTGTACTCGGTGTTGCAATTCTGGTTATTCAAAAAGATCTGAACTTACTGGAAAGTGTTGTTTTTGCAGTTGCCAACTCGGTTGGATTTACATTGGCACTTGCTGTTTTTGCCGGAATTCGCGAACATATGGATCTTATGGGTGTCCCCAAAGGTATGCGTGGTATTCCCATTGCTCTGGTAGTAGCAGGACTTTTGGCACTTGCCTTTATGGGTTTTGCCGGACTGGTATAAAATATAGCATTTCAATAATTTAAGCCCGCAAAATGCGGGCTTTTTTTTGCCTTGGTGTATTATTTACACTATCTGTTTGAATTTTTATGTTTATGTTTGCAGAACGATTTTCTTTTCTTTTGAATACTGAAATAATACTTTGATTATGAAACGTTTTGCTCTTCTTATTGCTTTTCTTGCTTTTTGTGTGATTAATCTGGATGCTCAGGGATTCCTGAGGGCCTCAGGCAAAAAGATTGTTGACGGGTCAAATAACGAGGTCATTCTTCGTGGTATTGGAACCGGAAACTGGCTTTTGATGGAAGGATACATGATGAAATCCTCGGATGTAGCCGGAACTCATACTGGTTTCAGGAAAAAGCTGGAGCAAACAATAGGAGTGGATCAGACCGCTGTTTTTTACGAACAATGGCTTGATAATCATTTTACCCGAACCGATGTTGACAGTATGAAAGCCTGGGGTTTCAACAGCATAAGAGTAGCCATGCATTACAAATGGATGACCCTGCCCATTGAAGATGAGCCTGTTGCCGGACAAGATACCTGGTTTGAAGAAGGATTCGCCCGGCTTGATACCTTGCTCGACTGGTGCGAAGCCAATCAGATGTATCTGATTCTTGATTTGCATGCCGCGCCAGGTGGACAAGGTAAGGATGCAAATATCTCTGATTATGACCCAACCAAGCCCTCTTTGTGGGAAAGTGCCGAAAACCGCCGGAAAACTGTGGCCCTCTGGCGCAGATTGGCTGAGCGATATGCCAATGAACCCTGGATAGGTGGTTATGACCTGATTAATGAACCGAACTGGGATTTGCCAAACGGTACGCTGTTGCGTCAGCTATACGGCCAAATCACCACTGCCATTCGTGAAGTAGATACAAACCATATGATCATCATTGAAGGCAACTGGTTTGCCAACGATTATACCGGGCTTACTCCTCCCTGGGATAATAATATGGTGTACAGTTTTCATAAATACTGGACCTACAATACTCAAAATGACCTGAGCTGGGTTATTAACATGAGGAACAACCTGAATGTACCCATTTGGCTGGGTGAGTCGGGCGAAAACTCAAATTCATGGTTTACTGATCTCATCAGGCTTTGCGAGGTGAATAAAATTGGCTGGTCGTGGTGGCCGGTTAAAAAAGCTGGAATAAACAATGTGCTTCAGGTTTCAGAAAGCCAGAGCTACAATAATCTGATCAGTTACTGGAAAAGCGGCTATCCGGCCATGACTCCTGAACAAGCTTTTGCCGCAGTTATGGAATGGGCCGACAATCATAGAATTGAAAACTGTGAAGTAAAACGCGATGTGATTGATGCAATGATCAGGCAGCCATTCACTACTGAGACTCTGCCTTTTGCCTTTAATAAACCCACAGTTGCTGTACCTGCAGTTAACTATGATTTAGGAAGAAGCTCCTTTGCTTACAAAGATTCAGACTCAGCCAATTACCACCTGAATACCAATTCCTATACAAACTGGAATCAGGGTTGGGCTTACCGCAACGATGGTGTTGACATAGGCGAAAGTAATGACACTTTTTTCGGAGCCAATGGCTATTATGTTGGCTGGACAGAAAACAACGAGTGGCTGCAATATACACTGCATTCCGATTCTGCTGCGGCATATAAACTTGTAATCAGATCTGCTTCTGCGAATTCGAAGCCCGGGGTTATCAGATTTTCAGTTAACGGGATTAATATTACACCAGCCATCAGCCTGCCCCATACCGGAGGCTGGCAAACCTGGAGAACTACGGAACTCAACGACGTAATTTTACCTGCTGGCGAAAACAAGGTTCGTATTTATTTCGAGAGGGGTGGCAGCAACCTGGGTCTGTTTAATTTTACCAATCCCGTTGATCCTGCTTCTGTATCCTTTGGTTATATCTCTGCTGAAACCAACAGCGATGGAGATCAGATACTGGTTACAGTAAATAAAACTGTAACTGCACTTAATGCTGCAGTGGCTGATTTTCAGGTAAAGTATGGGGATGATGTGCTGCTGTTATCCGGTATTGAAGCTCATCCGGATAATGCATTTCAGTTTATTGTCAAGCTCACCGAGGCAATTGAATATGGCCAGACAGTGACCATAAGCTATACTGGTAATACCATTATGCATGAAGATCAGCCTCTGTTATCTTTTGAAAATCAGCAGGTGACCAACAATTTGCCTAAACGTTTCAGTTTGCCGTCAAAAATTGAAGCTGAAGATTATTTTTTTAACAATGGTTTTCAATTTGAAGACTGTAACGATGTGGGAGGAGGTAAGAATCTTGGTTTTGCCAATAATGGAGATTATATCGACTATTTGATTAAAGTACCCGAAGCTGGTGAATATCAGATACTTTTCCGTATTGCATCCATTTATTCCAATGGCAGAATCAGCATAAGAGTTTCCGGTGCGGGGCAGTCATTTCAGACGATTGGCACACACAACGTTGCAGCAACCGGAGGCTGGCAAACCTGGGTAAACCAAACAATTCGTGTAAATCTGCCTGCCGGAAATATAACGCTTAGACTTTATTCTTTCGCCGGGGAATACAACATCAACTGGTTTGATATCTCAAAGCCAACGGCAATTCCTGAAACAGGAGGTAAAGGTAAACTTAAAATTTTTCCCAACCCCGGAAACGGAATTTTCAGAATCAATAATACTGAGCGTATTGATGGCAGTGCAAATATAAAAGTGTTTAATGCTTATGGAGAGGAAGTAGAAGATATATTATTGAATATCTCTGCCGGTAATCATTTCGAAATGGATCTGACGAGGTTTTCGCCGGGAATTTATTTTCTGCAGCTGAATTCAGAAAAAGGAATTTATTCTACCAAAGTTTTGATTCAGTAATTGTCTGTTTTAAGTTCAGGGTTTGGTAATTTCTTTTTCGGGGATGGTGAAAAAGAAGGTACTTCCTTTTCCCGGAGTGCTTTCGGCATAAATTTTACCACCGTGTTTTTCAACAAATTCTTTGCAAATCATCAGCCCGAAACCCGTTCCTCGTTCACCGGCTGTTCCTTCCATTGATACGGTTTCTCCCAATTTAAAGAGCGAATTCAGCGTTTGTGGTTCCATACCGATGCCATCGTCAGTAACCGAGAACAGAACTTCATCGTTCTTCCTTACAGCCTTTAACTCTACCCGGCCTCCGGGAGTTGTATACTTCAGGGCATTTGAAACCAGATTCCGGATGAGGGTTTGCAACATCTCATTGTCAATAAATATTTCAATATCATCGGGGACATCAAGGGAGATCTCAATTTCCTTGGCCTGTGCCTGAAATTTAAGAAGTGAAATGGTTTCACTGCAGATATCACACAAATTGATTACACTTGGCCTGAAAGGTATGTTCCCTTGCTGTACCCTTGCCCAAATAAGCAGGCTCTCCAGCAGTTTGTAAGTATTGCCTGATGCTTTATGTATGGCTTCAACATAAAGTCTGATTTCTTCAATGCTAAGCTCCTCAAGGTCTTCCACCAGCATTTCAGAAAACCCGAGAATTGTGCTGAAAGGGCTTCTGAGGTCATGAGCAATAATATTAAAAAACTTGTCCTTGGTGGCATTCAGCTCTTTAAGCGTTTTTTCGTTGTTTTTTAATGTAGTAATGTCATTGATTATACCCACAGCATACCAGGTGTCTTTGTGCAGAACCGACGAAACCGAAAGTTCAAGATACTTTTCCTCACCCTGAAAGGTAACAGTATTCACAGTAATTTTCTGATTTATAACATTACCTTTCCCTGATTTTTTCCATTTTTCAAAATTGAGTTGGTGTTCCGTCCCGAAAATATTCCTCCCCAATGTTTCATGAATGTTTTTACCCAGGATTCCTTCAACTGCGGTTTCAAATATTCTACCTGTAGCTTTGTTGGCATAAAGAATATTCCCTTCGTTATTGATCAAAACAATACCTTCGTTAGCGTTTTCGCTTATGGCTCTGAACTTTGCTTCACTCTCACGAATCAGGTCTTCAGCTTTTTTTCTTTCGGTAATATCGGTAAATTCCACCAAAATGTACTCAAATTCGTTCTGAAGGTTGTAGTAGATATTTGCATGCAGCTGAATCCATAAGATCTGGCCATTTTTATGAAACAACCTGATTTCGTCCCTGAATATCTTTATTTTTTGCGAAAGCATCTTTTGCAAAGCTTCCCTTACCCTTCCCACATCGTCGGGATGAGTAATATTGCCAATTGGGGTTTGAACAATATCCCCGGCATTATATCCGGTTATGGCTGAATATTGCCTGTTTACGTTTAAATATCTGCCATATCCATCAATCAGCAAAATGGCCGAGATTGAGTTATCGAAAATGGAATGGTATCTTTTTTCGCTTTCAATGATCTTGTTTTCAGCTTCTTTCTGCTGGGTTACATCGCGGGCAATAGCAATGATGAGTGATTTGCCGGAAGTTTGAAAGGACTTTAGCCTTACTTCCATCGGAATCAGCAGGCCTGCCTTAGTTTTGTGCCCGGTTTCCAGTATCCCGTCCTGTAAATTATTGGCCAGTAATTGATTAAATACTTCAGATAGCTTTTTTCTCGTGAACTGAGGCTTAATATCCTGTGGCCCCATTTCAAGCATCTCTTCAAATGAGTAACCCAGCGCTTTACAAGCGGTTTCGTTTACATCAACAAATTTCATTTTCTCAGGATCTATAAGAAAAACCTGATCTGAGCTGTTGTCCATCCCTAAGCGGAAAAGTGTCATTTTCTCCTCATCATGTTTTCTTTCACTGATGTTGGTGACAATTCCGGTAAGTTTAAATCCTTCTTCACTTTTTTCTATAATTTTTCCGATGTCGTGAAACCAGATGTATTTTCCATTGATATGCCTGATGCGGTATTCGCATTCATAAATTGGTTTATTGCCATACAAATGCTGCCTGAAAGCTTCCATGGTGGGTTCATAGTCTTCAGGATGAACCAGTTCCATAAAATCTTTATAATGGCTGAACTTAGCAGGATCCCGCCCGATCATCCGGGCTTTATTTTCATTAAAAGAAACTTTTCCTGAAGGTAATTCCAGCTCCCACCAGGCCATATTGCCTGCACTCATGGATGCTTCCAGCCTTTTATTGAGTTCGTCAATTCTTGACTGAGCCAGCTTTTCAGTAGTTATATCTTCGGCAAGGGTTCTGCAATACTGGTTTTGGAAAATGTTGCTTTTTAATCTTAAATATCTGATTTCGTTTTTCTTGTTTTCTATTGAAATTTCAGTGATAATCTCTTTTGATTCAGTTTGCTGGAAAACATCAGAAATATGCCCAAAGAATTTTTCAGTTTCTCTGTTTTTTAAGAAAATAACGAATGGCCTGTTTTTATAACTGAAGGTAGTGGTGCCAAGGATTTCGCCTGCCTTATGGTTTAGGTCAAGTATAATGCCTTTGCGGTTAAACAGAAAATATCCGATCGGGGCATTAAAATACAGGTCAGCAAAACGTTGCTTCTCCTGATCAAGCAATACCTGCTTTTCACGTAAATCCTGATTCTGCAACTCAAGCTCTATCTGATAAACAGAAAGTTCTTCAACCAGATGCATAACATCGCCTTTATACTTTTCGATGTTAATTTCTGATTGTCTGGTTTGAAGAATTTCTTCAGCCCTCTTTCTGAGCTGGTCAATTTTGTGCTGATCCATAACTAAATAAAGTTTTAATCTTGCTTGAAGTGATTACAGTGAATCAAATCAAACCCTCAGTTGTTGCATAAAAATTATGCTTTACTGATAATATTTATTCAATACAAGGTGTAAATTTAGTTTATTACAAGAGACAAAAAACTTTTCACTGTTATCTGTCTTTAGACTCAATAAATTAAGGATGTGCCTGGTCCTTAAAAGGGCCTTTAGTTCCATTGGATTTATTGGGTAAACAAGTTGAATGCCTGATATATTCTATAAATAAAGGATCAAACACAAACTTCGCCTCAGCCGCTTGTGTTTGATCCTGCAGGAAGTCATTATTCGTCGTAAACCGGACTAATGGTAAAATTGAAGCCTATCCTTGAGGCCTCATGACTGCAAATCATTTCAATCTGAGTTGGTTCGATAATCTCGCTGAACTTAAACTCTCTCAGGTCATCTGTGAAATCGTCATCCCCAAAGTCATCAAATTCAAGAATATCAGCCCTTATTCCGAATTTAGCGCTTTTATCGTCCTTGTTCACTTTAAATGTAACACTTTGTTCTATAGTTTTTGTGTCGCGGGTATTCAGGTTGATCGGGTTCTTACGGTTGCCCCTGCTGAATGTCCAGGGAAGAGGCATTTTTAAGCCAGATTTCCTATTAACTGCATCAAGTTCAAGAATTTTCGCATTTTTCTTTTCAGCATCCAGCAATTCCTTTCCTTTTCCATCCCAGGCCCTGATTCTTACCATTGCTTTAACTTCTTCACCATCAGAACCATCGTCATTAACTTTGCATACTATGTTGTTCCAGGTGATTTTGAATTTTCCGGCAGCAGGTGCACATTGTCTGCTGGTAAAATCCGACATCATTCTTACACCTATATTATCGCCGTCGAGCGTTGCCAGGGTGTAAGCGATGGGAACCTCATCTTTAGTGCCCGAAAAATAATTATTGATGGCTTTTTTTACCTCAGCGCTGTTTCCGGCAGTAAGCACTTGCCCCGAGAGCGCAGGATTTCCACCTATACCCATCAGGGTAACAGATGTTCTTTTCATAAAACTTTTTTGTCTGACCGAAAGATTCATGCTGGCTCCAAACACCAGAAAGTTGGCATAAGCTTTAACATCCACACCATATTCGCTGAATGATTCATTGCTTTCGAAAATCAGATTCAATATTCTTCCGTACTTTACTGAACTAACAATTACCCAATTGGGGTTGGCAAGATCGGGGTTTAATGCTTTCGGGTCGGCGGGTTTCTCATGGGTAGTAACAAAATAGTCCGAAGGTTCAATGTATGAGTCGTCAACCAGAATAGAATAGTATTCCTGATATATACTCACAAAGAACTTATGACTTCTCTCTTTGCTGCTGAAGGAAATCTGATGTTCGCCACCCATTCCCAGGTAATGACCGGCTCCGCCTGTACGCATAAATAAATCTTCCTCGCTGAGTACTTCAAAGCTTTCACCAAAGGTTTTGGCTGCACCTCCTCCCTGAATGGAACCAACAATCTGACTAACAGCAGAAGCAACTGAGCCTGAAGAGGGGTCGTTTACTGAAACCGTGGCAATACTGGCGTGATTCCTGTCAATATGCAGTTTCATTTCCTTGCGAAGATAGGGCAATCGCTTATATGTGCCATTGGCAATTGATTCGTAATCGAATATCGCTCCAGGGTAGAGCTCACTGAAATTTGGATTATGAATCACAGGCTCTTTTCTTATCACAGTGCCGGCAAACTGCTGTATGCTGCAATTCCAGTCTGAAGTTTTTTCCTGGCCTGGTTTTGTTTTGGCTGGCTCTATGGCAGTGTACTGGCCAGGATTACGCAATACCTCGATCGAAATCTTATTTTGGTTCGAAAGACTTACCTGACTTTTGAATATTACCGGATTTGGTTTTATTTTGAACTTAAAGGCAGTCTTCTTTAATACAATCTTTGGCTTGGCAGAAACCGATATTTTTTTTCGTAGGTTTATACTGCCTGATGCTGAAGGTGTGATTTTCTTTGCCATAAAACCTGATTTTGGGTGAATAAATATGATATTAGAACGCGCAATTCTTTTCATTAACCCCTTTTCGATTTGCTTGTTTATTGATTATTAGGCATTAACAAATCTTTAACAATAATTTTCAGGATGTCATTAAATAAAAAAAGGCAAACGTCTGGTTTGCCTCACTAATGAAAACAATCTGATCAGATGTTAATCTGTTATTTTGCCTCCTGCAGCTACCCATTCGGTAATTTTTGCTTTATCAGATGCTGATAAAGTGCCTCCCGGAGGCATGGTTCCCAGGTCAACAGCGGCAGTTTTTATTCTGCTGCTGTTTGCTGCAATTACACTGTTATTTTCAAAGTTTAATCCGCCTGCTGCCGATGATGATGTATGGCAGCCAGAAGTAGCGCAACTGGCGTCAATCACAGATTTTACTGCCAGAAACTTTGGCCCGGGCGTGTCGTTGTTGTTATCATCGGAATCCTTTGAACAGGAAGCGATGAACAAAACCAGCCCGAAAATAAGAATTGGAAAAATTAGTTTTTTCATAGTTTGTTGTATTGAATCAACTATCAACATTAACCCGACTTAATTTGTTCAGGCTGGATTTATTCACTGATCTAACGACAGAGAATCAGCCTGATACTACTTTGGCTGTGCTTTGCCTTCGCCAAAATCCTTTTGCTGCTGCTC
Organism: Lentimicrobium sp.; assembly: GCA_024709105.1. Classification (GTDB taxonomy): domain Bacteria; phylum Bacteroidota; class Bacteroidia; order Bacteroidales; family Lentimicrobiaceae; genus Lentimicrobium. Next base: position 8,951 of record JANJXJ010000050.1, read on the forward strand.
AACTTCCCTGAGTTTCTCCTTTATTTCCCGCTGTCGCTCATTCATTTCTGCCGGATTAAAATCCGGATCTTTTATTTGATTCGAATTGCGGGTATTGATGGTTTCATTCATTTTTCCAATTTCACTCTCATTATAAATTAATGGAATGTCAACAGAACTGCTATTCAGCCGCAATTCACCCCGCACTGGTTTGTGTATTCCGGGAAGTAACACCGATGCCGTAATTATTATTTCTCCTGCCTGATGGGTTGTTTTAAGCAGTACGGCAGCTGTGCCCCAGGAGATGTCTGCCGGATTAATTCCATGAGTTCCGTTGCCAATAAGTCTGCCTTCTCCTTGTACTTCAAAAAGTATTTTTTCGTTGTTTAATCGTTTAATGTTACCCATTTCATCGGTAATTGCTGCTGTAACCGTAACCATATCTGATCCATCGGCCAATAGTGTATTGCCTTCGAGGTCAGCAGAAAGAATGATTTTTGCGGGTCTGCGGGCCGGAAAAACTTTGTGCGATGCAACAACTTTTCCATCAATCAAACCTTCGGCAAGCAGATACACTTCATCGTGCCTTTCTGCCATGGCGAGCCACTTATCATCAATAAAGTGGTAAGCATCTTTGAAGGTTATAGCCGGATATTTTAACCCCGTTTTTAATGAATCTCTTTTGTAAGAATATACTTTTCCATCTTTAAGAGCAGATAGTTTTACCTCATCGCAATTAGAATAAACAGTAACATCGGCAGGACTGAACGGGGTCATTTCGTGTGCAATGTAAACCATTGGGCCTCCATTGATTAAACTATGTTTATCTTCAGGGCTGCGTTGTGAGCGAAACATATGCCATGCGGTTTTTTTCTGTCTGAAAGCATCCATTACTCCTCCATAGAAAGGGTCGGGATGATATCCGCGATTGTGGTCGAAAGGATGCCACAAACAGCCGCCAATGTGCTGTCTGTCAGTGCTGTATAATGTATTTAGGCTCGTATACCGGTAAGGCGGGTTGGCATAATGCTGAGCCTGAATCAGCATGGGGATTTCTCCCCAGCTGCGGCGAACCCGGCTGGGCGAATTGTGAGAGTTCCAGTCATCAACATTATCACCCCATTCTCTGGTGAAATAGGTCTTGGTATTGTCAGTGTGCTGAAGTGCCCTGTCCTGATCTCCGGCCTTTGGGTGTGTGTATAAAACATTAAAGTACTCATGTCCAAGTGCCTCTGAATCGCAAACGGTTTCGCAATAGCTGAACGGATATTCTTCCATTACAATTTCGCGGGTCATGCGTGCAAAATTCTCGGGATACCAGGTTTCGTTCAGTACAGGTTCCCATAGAAATACACAGGGATGGTTTCTGTCTCTTCTTACCATGTCTCTGATATTCTGATAAATGCGTTGTTCAAAAACAGGTTTTTCGTTCCAGAATTGCCAACCGGGAGTGTTCACAATTACAAACAAACCCAATTCGTCGCAGGCATCCATAAATGCCGGATCCTGCGGATAATGTGCATTTCGTATAACTTTAAATCCAGCTTCTCTTAATTTTTTCGCGTCCCGCCAATGGAGTGAATTTGAAACAGCATTTCCAACAATTGCAAAATCCTGGTGCCTGTTGGCTCCGATCAGTGGCTGAGGATAGGGTTTGCCATTTAGCCAAAGGCCGTCTTTGCCTTTAAATTCTATACTTCTGATTCCAAGGCGCTGCCTGTAACCATCCACATGCTTACCTCTGGAATCAGTCAGGTTTACTTCTATAGTATATAAATCCGGATTTTCAGGAGACCATAACCTGGGATTCTTAACTGTAATCCTATGGTTGTATTGGCTGGACTTTTGTGCATTAATCCGAATGTTCCCTTTTGTTACACCTGCAACCTTCCCGTTTTTGTCCACCAACTTATAGGTAATTTCTCCCTTAAATTCTTTCTTAAGTTCGTTTATCAAATGTATTCTGAATAAAACCTCTGCGCTGCTATTTGAAACATTTTCAACAGCAGTAAAAAGACCTCCACCTGCTCTAACTCCTGCAAGATTAGGGTCAGAGATGTAAGTTTTGTTGTGGGAAATCAGCCAGCAGTCGCGGTAAATGCCACCGAAGTAGCAAAAATCAAGCATATTCTGGGGTTTTCCGGGGGGGTAATCGGCATCGTCGCTGTTGTCGGCCCACACAGCTATTATGTTGGAGGAATCATATTTGATATAGTCGCTGATATCTGCAACCACAGGAAGAAAACCTCCGAAATTTTCCTTTAGCAATGTGCCGTTAACCCATATTTTTGATTTTCCCATGATGGCTTCAAAATGAAGCATCACTTTTTTGTCTTTTGAAAGGAAATCAGCATTAAAATGTTTACGATACCAGATTTCTCCCTGATAGTTTACTCCACCACTGCCTTCTTCCGGAAGGTAATCGGTGCCATGAGGCAGCGAAACCACCTGCCAGTCTGAGTCGTCAAAAGCAGGCTGAAAAGCATCTTCGGCCGGGCCGCGATGAAACCGCCATGCAGGATTCATTGAGTATACTTTCCGGCTGCTGTTCTCCAGCGCATAAAACCCCGCTGTACTGAATTCAGGCTGGTAGTTTTCCTGTCCATGAACAGATAGTAAGATTCCCGGCATAAGGATCATAAAAATGAAAATAATTGCCGCATTGAAATTCTTTATCATCTTAGTGTTTTGTTTTTAGGTACAAACTGGATTATTTTTTTGCCGGAATCACCTCTATTTCACCGGCAGAGCTCCATTGCTCTTTAAAAATGCTTTCATGTGAAATAAATCTGAAAAATCTGGCTGTAACTGGTTTCTTCAATAAAATTTTTCTGTCGGAAGGATTGTTTTTCATATTGTCGAAACTGTAATTTTGAACAATACTTGTCCATTTTTTTCCATTGGTACTTACCTCAATGGAACAGGTCAACGCGGTTCCGCTGAAATTTCCATCTTTTCTGGGGCGGTAAATAAAACCTGCAATATCTTGATTAACAGACATGTCAACCTCAATAAAATGTGGGTGAGAAATAATGTTTCCCTCCCAGGGAGTATGCCACATGGAAGAAGCATCACCATCAATTATCGCTTCAGCCGGAAAGGCCTTTGTTTCAGCTGAGAACGCTGTGACTTTCCAGTGAGCTGGAGATATCCCAAAATTCTCACTTACTATATCTCCGGTTTTGCTGAAATCACTGAGAAATGCTCTTGCTTTGACTAATCCACCATCAGGAAACGCAACAGGGGAGACGTAAACCTGTGATTCTGGCCCTGGATCAGCGCCATCGGTTGTGAAGGTGATTAATGGCCCGGGCACTTCACAGTCTATACTTAACATGCCTGCTTTATTCCTCCTTATTACCGGATCGGACAGTACTTCCTGGCTAAGATAAACTCCCGCCGATTCCAGAAAAGCCTGGTTTCTTGAAGCTGTAATTGTAAATCTGATGGCTTGAGCCTTGATGTCAGGGAATTTTATCAACCGGCGATAGCCTATGGTTGTACCTTCTGCAATTTTTTGCCAGCTTTTGCCTGTATTTGCCTCCACATAAAAGGATTCTACCCTTTGTCCTTTCTCTATATATTCTTTTAGCTCAATAACATTAAAGTTTTTTGGTTCATCGAATGTAAAAGTGATTTTGGAAGGGAAATCAGGTAAAGTTATGTAGGAATCTTCATTGTCATCAATAAGCCTGGAATGGTCTTTTGTATCTGTCAGGGCATTTTTTAACAGGTTTGCTGAAAAAGAATTTTTAATCCAGTTGTTAAATTCCTTCAATCTTTCTGCATCATTTTCATGAATAAGTCCCCTTTTGTCAGGGGGGATATTCAGCAACAAAACTGCATTCATTCCCACTGAATTAAAATATATGTCAGTGAGCCTGGCAAGAGTTTTTACCCGGTCGTTTTCCTCCTCATGGAAAAACCATCCCGGCCTGATGGAGACATCTACTTCAGCCGGATACCAGTATAGGCTTTTCGCTTTGCTGATCACCTCCCGGCTTCCGAGGTCGGGGCTCATTTCGGTTAAGCCGAGTGCTTCGTTTATTTCAATCATCTCCTTCCGGCCTCCGGGTGCAAGGGCGGTTACACTCCATTCAGTAGGTCTTCCGTAACCAGTCTCCGTGCCTACCCAACGCACATCCTCGCCTTTGATTGCAATTACTGCTTCGGGCTGAAGTTTCTTTATAAGTGCATACCAGGCTTCCCAGTCGTATTCCTGCTTTTTTCCGTTGGGACCTTCTCCGCAGGCGCCGTCAAACCACACTTCATCAACTTTCCCATAATTGGTGAGCAGTTCAGTAAGCTGAGCCATAAAAAATCTATTATATTCCGGAGTGTTGCCATAAGATTTGGCATTTCTGTCCCAGGGCGAAAGGTAAACTCCGAATTTTAAATCAAACTCACGGCAGGCATCGCTTACCTCGCGCACAACGTCGCCTTTGCCATCTCGCCAGGGCGAAGATGCCACCGAATGTGTTGTGGTAGAGGTTGGCCATAAGCAAAAGCCATCGTGGTGTTTTGCTGTGAGAATCATCATCTTAAAACCTCCCTCTTTCACAGTTTTGGCCCATTGCCTTGCGTCAAGTTTTGTTGGATTAAACAATAAAGGCGATTCTGTTCCTTCTCCCCATTCACGGCCGGTAAACGTGTTGATTCCAAAATGTAAAAATGCAGTCATTTCAAGCTTTTGCCATGCCAATTGCCTCTTATCGGGTACAATTCCGGAAGCAATTTCAATCTTTTCGCTAATAGTTGCATTTTCAGGAAAAACTGCAGATTTCACGAAATAGTTATCGTTCTTACACGAAAACAAAATAATCAGAAAAACAGGAAGAAGGAATTTCATAGCGATGGATAAACTGTTTTTTAAAAGCTGCATGAAATGATGCTTCTACAAAAATATCAATAAATATAAGGTTGGGTTAATAATTTTTTTTCAATTACAGTAAATGTTTCCTTTAGCCATTCGCATTATAAATGAAGCATTTCAAGGTTAATTCAAATCAGGTGAATAGCTAAAAGCCGGGTGCGAAAATTTAAAAATATTATTCTTTTAAAACTTTTGGTACAGCATTTGCAATGATGACGGTATAAACCTCAAGTATTTTTAAAATACTTTAAAAACTCACAATCATGAAAGCACTCACAAAACTCGCACTTTTTGCTCTTTTACTCGTTATGGGATTCGGAGCAGTGGCATCAGAAAGATATTATCAGGAACGCCTTAACATGCCAGGCGACAACCTGAACCTGTATGCCGTTATGAAGTTGTTTCAGGAGTCAGAAACTCTGGAAGCTTTCGAGCGCGAACTGAACAACGAAGAAAACAAAATCAACAACCTTGACCTCAACTACAACAACCTGATCGATTACATTAAAGTAATTGATTATGTTGATGGTGATGCACACACCATAGTACTACAGGTGGCCATCAGCAAATATGAAAATCAGGACGTTGCAGTTTTCACTGTAAACAAGGACAGATACGGAAACGTACAGGTTCAGTTAATCGGCGATGAGGACCTTTACGGAAAAAACTATATCATCGAACCATATTATGAGGATGATGTAGCATACAACTCAACTCCAAACCCCGGTTATGTGGGAGACACCAGGGTTGTGAATGGCGAAACAGTTGTAATTACCCGTACTACTTATGTTGAAGTCCGCACATGGCCGGTTGTCAGGTACATTTACACTCCAACTTATGTTGTGTGGCGCTCACCCTGGTACTGGGATTATTACCCGACTTACTGGAGACCCTGGAGGCCTTATTACTGGGATTACTACTACGGATATCACTACAACTGGCATCACCACTATTACGGACATTTCCGCCACTGCAACCACTACAGATATGCTCACTTCAACGACCACTACTATCACAGGCACAGAGTATATTCAACAACAGTGCGCACCTACCGCGATAACGGCAGATACGATTACACCTACTCACGTCCTGAACTCCGCCGCGAAGGCAGCGCAGAATTCGTAAGAAGGCATGGAAACTCATCAACAGGCAGAACAGCGAATAATTCAACTGTAGGCAGAAGAGGCCGTGCAAGCTCAGAAGTAAGGAATGACGCAGGCCGCAGATATACCAATCCTTCTGGTGTACAACGGTCATCGGGTTCAGCAACTGGCAGAAGCTCTTCAGCAAGCGGTAGAACAGAGGAAAGAGCCGACATCAAACGCCAGCCCGAAAGACCAGCAGTTGCTCCCCGCAATACACAACCTTCGGGATTCTCCAGGCCAGCAGTAACTTCTGAACGCAAGGCTGAAAGAAATGATGCAGGATCAGTAAGGCAGGGCAGAGAAGTCACCGGACGTACTGCACAACCAAGCGGGAGGACTGTAAACCCATCCAACTCCAATAGAGGAACAAGCGCCCGCGAGATCAGCCGGCAAACCGAAAGAAACAGCCCCCGTACACCAGCCCCTGAAGTAAGGAGTTCTGAAAGAAGAGGTCAGACTGAGGTAAAACAGGTTACCAACAGACCAACTGTAAACCCGAGAACATCGGCTCCTGAAGTTAGAAGTACTGAAAGGAGAGGCCAGTCCGAGGTAAAACAGGCCGCAAACAGACCAACTGTTAGCCCAAGGACATCAGCTCCTGAAGTTCGCAGCAGCGAAAGGCAGAACACCAGCAGGCAGGCAAACAATTCACGGGTAGCTCCTTCAGCTTCATCAAGCCGCGAAACCAAAGCTGCAGCAAGCAGGCCAGCTTCAACATCAGAGAGAAGAAGCTCAGGAGAAAGCAGAGGAACCGGAAGAAACTGATTATCATAAACAAGATGCAAGAGCCACCTGCAACGGTGGCTTTTGCCGTTGAAACTGCGCTTTTGTGAGTGAGTTCAGTTATGACGTTACGAAAATATATACTATTACCTAAATTAAAAATGCCCGGATTTCCGGGCATTTTTAATTTTAACATGTTGATTATTAGTTTTCAGCATATGCAGAAACAGGTGCACAGGTGCAGATCAGATTCCTGTCGCCGAAAGCATCATCAATGCGGGTAACCGAAGGCCAGTATTTGTCGCTTTTATCACAAGGGTTTGGAAATGCAGCTTTCTCGCGGGTGTAAGGAAGTGTCCATTCGTCGCTGGCAACCATACACAATGTGTGTGGTGCCTTTTTGATGACATTAATGGCTTTATCAGCCTTGCCTTCAGCAATTTCAGCAATTTCTGCCCTTATGGCAATCATAGCATCCACAAAACGGTCGAGCTCTTCAAGCGGTTCGCTTTCGGTGGGTTCAACCATCAGGGTACCATGCACTGGAAATGCCACAGTTGGAGCGTGGAATCCATAATCCATTAACCGCTTGGCGAGATCTATAACCTGGAGGTCAGCGGTTTTGCTGAATTCGTTGCAATCGAGAATCATTTCGTGCGCAACACGTCCGTTTTTACCGGTATAAAGGATTTTATAATGCCCTTCAAGTCTGGTTTTTAAGTAATTGGCATTAAGTATTGCCAGTTTGGTAGCTTCGGTTAATCCTTCAGCTCCCAATAATTTGATGTATCCATATGAAATGGTAAGAATGGATGCACTTCCGAATGGCGCTGCAGCAACAGCAGTAATGGCTTGTTCGCCGCCTGTGGCAACCAGTTTATGCCCTGGCAGGAAAGGTTTCAGATGTTTGGCAACGCCAATCGGGCCAACACCTGGGCCGCCTCCTCCATGAGGAATAGCAAAAGTTTTGTGCAAGTTGAGGTGGCAAACATCGGCTCCGATAAAACCGGGGCTGGTAAGACCAACCTGAGCATTCATATTGGCACCGTCCATGTAAACCTGACCACCATTGTCGTGAATGATTTTAATCAGATCCAGTATTCCTTCTTCAAAAACACCATGTGTTGAAGGATAGGTGACCATGCAGGATGATAGGGTGTCTTTGTATTTCTCAGCCTTTTCTTTAAGGTCAGCAAGATCGATATTTCCGCTCTCATCTGATTTAACAACTACCACTGTCATTCCTGCCATAGCTGCACTTGCCGGATTGGTGCCGTGGGCTGAAGCTGGAATAAGGCAAACATTGCGGTGGCCTTCACCACGACTCATGTGATAAGCACGGATTACCAGCAAACCTGCATACTCTCCCGATGCGCCCGAATTTGGCTGGAACGACATTCCTGCAAATCCTGTAATTTCGCAGAGCGATTTCTCGAGTTCATTAATCATCATGTGATAACCTTCAACCTGTTCGGCAGGAACAAATGGATGCAGGCTGTTGAATTCGGGCCAGCTGAGAGCGAAAAGTTCAGCAGCAGCATTAAGTTTCATAGTGCATGAGCCCAGCGGAATCATACTGCGGTTGAGTGAAAGGTCTTTTCCTTCAAGCTTTTTAAGGAAACGCATCATTCCGGTTTCTGAATGATAGCTGTTGAAGACCTTTTCCTGCAAATAGGCTGATTTTCTTCTGAATTGCTCTGGAATGGTTTTTATACGGCAGCATTCTTCTGGAATACATACATATTCGTTGAACTGCTTTTTGGCAGCTGATGCAAAAATATTTACCAGTGTGTTGACATCGTCCAGGTTGGTGGTTTCATCAATGCTGATTCCGATGACCCTTTCGCTGATGTACCTGAAGTTTACTTCATTTTCGAGAGCCAGTTTTCTGAATTCGGCCATTCGAACTGTTTCAGGAATCTGAATTCTTACGGTATCAAAATAGGTACTGTTCAATTGTGTATAACCGTATTTTAGAACTTCAGTTGCGAGTACTCCGGTTAGAATATTAATTCTTTCGGCAATTTGTTTTATTCCTTCCGGACCATGATAAACTGCATACATTCCACTCATGATCGCCAGCAATGCCTGTGCAGTACAGATGTTTGAAGTAGCTCTTTCGCGTTTTATATGTTGCTCGCGGGTTTGAAGAGCCATTCGCAACGCCCTGTTTCCCTGAGCATCTACTGAAACACCAATGATACGTCCGGGAATATTGCGCTTGTATTCTTCGCGGGTTGCAAAATATCCGGCATGAGGTCCGCCAAAACCCATAGGCAGGCCAAACCGCTGATTGGTACCCACTACTACATCTGCTCCCCATTCGCCCGGCGGTGTGAGCAAGGCAAGACTCAGCAGGTCGGCAGCCACGGCAACCATCACTCCTTTCTCGTGTGCCTTGTTTACAAAACCGCTGTAATCATTAATTTCACCGTTTTCGTCGGGGTATTGCACAATAGCGCCAAACCATGAGGAATCAAAATCAATTGTATTCCAGTCGCCGGTTTCAATTTGTATGCCCAGCGGTTCTGCTCTGGTTATCAGTACATCAACGGTTTGAGGGAATAATTTATCAGATACAAAGAATTTATTGGCACCTGCTTTTACAGCCTCGCGTGATCGGGAGTTAAACAGCATGATCATCGCTTCTGAAGCGGAAGTGCCTTCGTCAAGCAATGATGCATTGGCCAATGGCATACCGGTCAGATCGCTGATCATGGTTTGGTAAATCAGTAAGGCTTCAAGGCGACCCTGTGAAATTTCAGCCTGATAAGGAGTATATGAAGTATACCATCCCGGATTTTCCAGAATGTTTCGTTGTATTACCCCTGGAGTGATGGCATTGTAGTATCCTTGCCCGATGTAGGACTTGAAAATTTTGTTTTTACTGCCTAGTTGTTTTAAATGAGTCAGGTATTCATACTCATTCATTGCCTGAGGCAGATTGAGAGGTTTGGGTAACCTGATGGCAGAGGGCAGCGTTTCGTCTATCAAGGTTTCAAGACTTTGAGCGCCAATGGTTTTGAGCATTCCGGCAATTTCATTTGCCCTTGGCCCGTTATGTCGGTTAATGAAGTTGTTGGTTAGTTTTGACATTGGAAAGTATGTTAAAGGAAGTTGAAATACCTTAAAAATGTGGCGCAAAGATAAAGATTATCAGATATGCAAGAAAATTTGTATCATAAAGATTTGTTTAATTAATGGCTTGATATACAAATATATGCATAAGATTGTATATGAAATTGTGCTATTATGAATTGGTGTTGTGCGGGATTTACCTCCAGTGCTGGCAGTGACATAAATACGGGCCTTTGTTTTGACTCCTTTATTTATAATTCGGGAACTTACGGATGTTCAGATTATTTTATTTTTTAATTTGAAACAAGCAGTTTATTACCTGTACTTAACTTCGAATTAGATATGTGTTGTTAAAAAGTTGGTCATTGAAGTCGCAAATTCTTGAATTAATTGTTCCGTGGCAAATAATATCAGCAAAAATGATTTGGAAGTACTTAATTATTGCTCTGTTCTTCAATTTCAGTCTTGCTTTTTAATAAAAATAAGTCTATGTTTGTACAATCAAATACTGCTACCATGAGCATAAAACGTTACCTTTATTTGTCTATGACCCCCGAGGCTCTGATATCATCCATGCTGCCTCCCGAAGAGTTTGGTGTTTATTACGCTGTGGGTACCAACAAGCGTACACAGGGACAAGCTCTGTTTTTTGAAATTGACCCGGGTTTTAAAAGCGACTATTTCAATCTGGCCAGTATCGAGACACGCTGTGTGCCGCATATTGACGGAAAACCCAAACGTTCGGTTTACATTTCAACGTACAGGGTGTTGGAAAATATTCCACTTTCGGCTTTTCGAAATCTTTATCTGACTACTGCCGATGGTAAAGTGCTAGAGCTTACCAAATCGGAATATATGGGTGAAGAAAAACCTTTGCTGCATTTTTATCAGCAGCTTTGTCCTGTAACCCCTAGAGTGGTTAGCAAACTCGATCCTCCTAGATACACACAATGGGTTACTGATAAGGCAAATCCCATTTATTTTCCAAAAATTGTATTTGTTGAGTTGATTCTCAATCGTTTGGCTGAGGATCCATTGACTGCTCCGGTAGGAAACCTGCCTTATGCCAACAAAGACCACCTGCGCGATTGCCTCATTGGTTTGCATATGGGTTACGAAAAACCTACCAAAACAGTGAATCGTTTTTATCAGGGTGATGTTCTTTACCGCACTGTTAAAAACGGGTTCTTTGTCGGAGATGCCAGTGGGTATGTTTTTTACAAGTTCCCCGAAACCGATGAACTGCAAAAACTTTATTACCCCTGGTGGAGGTCGGCTCTTAACCTTGAATTTCCTGAGAAATAGTCAGGATTTGCTGTTCCGGAAATTTATAAAAGCTGCCCAATGGCAGCTTTTTTTGTTATAAAAAAAGCCGGTGAATTTCACCGGCTTTACATTTATTTGAGTTTTTTCAACGGAATGCCAAAAAGGAACTATTGATTTACAATAGCGCTGGCTTCAATTCTACTTTTTAATTCTCATGCCATAGAATGAGCGGTAAACGAAGAATAAACCAATTATCAGGAAAATAAGTCCTATAATCGGCGAATAATCGGTGGTGCCGGCTGTTTTCGCCTGTGAACTCATTTTTACTGCAATTTCAACAGCGAGAAGTCCGAAAAGTGTTGAAAACTTAATAATTGGATTAAGTGCAACAGAAGAAGTATCTTTATACGGGTCACCTACTGTGTCTCCAACAACAGTAGCTTCATGAAGCGGAGTACCTTTTTCTTTAAGATCAACTTCAACCACTTTTTTGGCATTGTCCCAGGCACCGCCGGCGTTTGCCATATACATTGCCTGGAATAGTCCGAATACAGCAATAGAAATAAGATAGGAAACAAAGAAGTTTGGATCGAAGAATGCAAAAGCAAGGGTGAGAGAGAATATTACTCCAAAAATATTCCACATTCCGGTTTGAGCATATTGGGTACAGATTTTGACTACTGCTTTTGAATCTTCAATATCGGCTTCGTCTTTATCAAGTTTAATATTTCGCTTGATAAATTCAACTGCACGATAGGCACCGGTTGTAACCGCCTGAATAGAAGCTCCTGAGAACCAGTAAATTACAGCTCCTCCGGCGATAAATCCGAGGATTACCGGAGCATCTGTAAGGCTGAGTTTAAGAAGCCCCATGGATTCCAGCAACAGAATAATGGCAAAAATCATGGTGGTTGCTCCAATCACTGCAGTTCCTATCAAAACTGGTTTTGCGGTAGCTTTAAAAGTATTTCCGGCAGAGTCGTTGGCTTCCAGATAGTGTTTTCCCCGGCTGAAATCGGGTTCAAAACCAAAATCTTTCTTTATCTCTTCTGAAATTCCCTGCCGTTTCTCAATTTGTGAAAGTTCAAAAACTGACTGGGCATTGTCAGTAACCGGGCCGTAGCTGTCAACCGCAATAGTAACAGGACCCATTCCTAAGAAACCAAAAGCAACAAGCCCAAATGAGAAGATAGCAGGATAGGTCATGATTTGATCAAGCCCCATTTGTGAAATGGCAAAAGCACCAGCCATAAGTCCCATCATTACCATGCCTTTCCAGAAAGCACTAAAATTACCAGCCACCATACCAGAAAGAATGGTAAGAGAAGAGCCGCCTTCGCGCGATGCAGTTACAATTTCATTAACATGCCTTGATTTGGAGCTGGTAAAAGCTTTGGTAAATTCAGGAATAATTGCAGCAGCAAGTGTACCGAAACTGATGATTGAAGAAAGTTTCCACCATAAACCAGAGCCAGGCATCAGATCGCCGATAAGCAAGTAACTTACTATATAGGTAACAATAATAGAAACAATAGAGGTAATCCAAACCAGACTGGTGAGAGGAGCTTCAAAGTCAAAGTCATTTTTATTTCCAAAGCGTGCAACTGAAATCGCCTGATTGATCTGATATGAAAAAATAGAAGTAAAAACCATGAGGATACGCATGGCAAAAATCCAGACTATCAGAGTGCTTTGGAATTCGATGCCCATGGCCAATACAATAAATGAAATCAGAGCAACACCAGTTACTCCGTAGGTTTCGAATCCGTCAGCAGTGGGGCCTACGCTATCGCCGGCATTATCACCAACACAGTCGGCAATAACTCCGGGGTTGCGCGGGTCATCTTCTCCAATTGCAAAAACAATTTTCATGAGGTCGGCACCAATATCAGCGATTTTGGTGAAAATTCCACCAGCTATCCTAAGCGCAGAAGCACCCAGCGATTCACCAATGGCAAAACCAACAAAACATGCACCGGCACTTTCGCCGGGCACAAATAACAGGATGATGAGCATCATGAGCAGCTCAATGGTAATGAGCAAAACACCTACACTCATGCCTGCCTGCAGCGGAATGGAAACAACATTCCATGGTTTTGATTTGAGTGCAGCAAACGATGTACGGCTGTTGGCAAGTGTATTGATACGGATACCAAACCAGGCTACACTGTAAGAGCCTAAAATACCAAGTATTGACCATAAAAGAACCAGCATTACTTTGCCGAATTCCATGTGATTGAGACCGAAGAAGTAATAAAAAATAGCAGCTCCGATAATTACAAACAGAATGACAAGGAATTTGCCTTGCTGATGCATGTATGTCTTGCAGGTTTGATATATAATATCGGAAACTGCCAGCATTGATTTGTGAGCAGGAAGTTTTTTAATTTTTATAAATTGAAGCAGTCCGAATAACATACCGAAAGCAATCACCAGAATTCCCCAGAAGAGCAATGTATGCCCGTTCATGCCGAATAAACTAAAGTAACTGCTGCTAAGGTCAGGAATTGGGAGGTCAGCTTCGCTGGCCATGCTCAATATGGGTAACAGGCCTGCAGCCATCAACATGGAAAATTTCTTCATAAAGATATCAGATTGATTAAAAATGGTTGGTTTTTGTCCTACAAATATAGAGAAGTAAATATAAACCATACTAATTTGTGCTGATATTTTTTTCGGAAACTGCTGAGAAAAAGGACTTTTTGGACTTTTTTAACCATTTTTTTTTGTGCTTTTGTCCTCATTTTCTGATGTTTCCGCAAACGATTGCGGAAAAGAAAATTTCTTAAAAAAGGAGTACTTTTTTTTTGATGTTAAAAAGAACAACCGTTTTTTAAACATATTTTTGGGGTGTATGGCTTAAATTATTTTCACAGCCGACTTGAATATTCACATAATTCCTTAATTTTATCGGCCTTAAAATTCAAAAGCTGCGAATGGAAAGAATTGCGCTTAAGCTCCTGGGAATGATCAACAGTCAATCGCAAAGCGGAGCATACACTTTAATACTGGGAGAGGTGGAAGGTAACCGAAGGCTGCCAATACTCATCAATGGATTTGAGGCTCAAGCCATACTTTTTCATATCGAGCAGATAAAAATTCCGCGTCCGCTAACACATGATCTGTTCAAGAACTTTGCAGATACTTTTGGTATTGCTTTTAAAGAAGTGATTATCAGTAAGTTCGCTCAGGGAATTTTTTATTCTACACTTATTTGTGACGATGGTAAAGGCCCCCGCGAGATTGATTCACGAACTTCAGACGCCATTGCACTTGCAGTAAGGTTTGCCTGTCCGATTTATACACACGAGGAAGTTATGAACGCTGCCAGTGTTTCTGTTGAGGATGAACCCGATCTTGATGACCTTGCCACAGGAGGTATGGGGGCTGACGATGATGCTTATGATTACGAAAAATTTACCATTGATGAACTCGAAGAAATGATGAACGAAGCCATTGAAAACGAGGAATACGAAAAAGCTTCACAAATCAGGGATGCCATCAATAAAAGGAAATCTACACACTAACAGCCTCAAACTTTACTCTTTTATGATTAAGAAAACCAGATTCATTTTGCCGTTGCTACTTATTATGCTGCTTCCGGTTTCAGAGGTTATGGCACAAACTATGGCTGATACTCTTGTAACAACTGATACAGCTGCTGTGGTTCAAACTCCTGTTGCTGCCAATTCTGCATCATTGCACAATGTAAGTGATCTGGGAGGTGGATTTACAATTACAGGCCTGTTAAGAGGATTGCTGGGTATGCTGGTACTGATTGGTATAGCCTGGGTATTCAGTACCAACCGTAAAGCCATCTCCTGGAAAATTGTTGGAATTGGATTGTTGATACAAGCTACGCTGGCTTTGGGAATTTTACATGTTCCTCCGGTACGAAAAGTGTTTGAAATTGTTGGAAGAATATTTGTTGAAATATTGAATTTTACCAAAGCTGGCAGTGAGTTTCTGCTCGGAGGTTTGATGAATGTTGAATCTTATGGTTTTATTTTTGCTTTTCAGGTACTGCCAACCATTATTTTCTTTTCAGCCTTAACAAGTTTGCTCTTTTACCTTGGTATTATCCAAAAAGTGGTTTACGGACTTGCCTGGCTGATGACTAAGGCGATGCGTATTTCAGGGGCAGAGAGTTTGTCGGTGGCAGGTAATATTTTCTTAGGCCAAACCGAAGCTCCTCTTATGATAAAAGCTTACCTTGAAAAGATGAACCGCTCCGAAATTCTGCTGGTTATGATAGGTGGAATGGCCACCCTGGCAGGAGGAGTGCTTGCTGCATACATCAGTTTCCTGGGTGGGTCTGATCCTGTTCAACGTCTTATGTTTGCCAAACATCTGCTGGCTGCCTCTGTAATGGCCGCTCCCGGAGCAGTTGTGGTTTCTAAAATCCTGGTTCCTCAAACCGAACCTATCAACAGTACCATAGAAATTACAAAGGAGAAAGTTGGGAGCAATATTCTCGATGCTATTTCAAATGGTACAACCGAAGGTCTAAAACTCGCTGCAAATGTAGCTGCTATGCTGCTGGTTTTTATTGCATTTATTGCTTTTGCCAACTATTTACTCACCATGATCGGTGGCTGGCTCAATCTTAATCCTATGATTGAATCTGCTACATCCGGTCAATACAAGGAGCTCTCACTTCAGGTGTTGCTGGGATACATCTTAGCTCCTCTGATGTGGCTGATTGGGGTTGAGACCAACGATATAATTATGCTCGGACAGCTGCTTGGAGAAAAACTTATACTTACTGAATTTATTGGTTATGTGAGTCTT